>CAYRTS010000017.1:12579-50926 GCA_964427285.1 uncultured Anaerolineaceae bacterium | reverse complement strand
CCAGTGACACTGTCGATCCTCGATAGCAACGTACTGATCGACGCGAGCCGCAACCGGCAACCGGCGCTGCGCTTTCTTGAAGAAGCGGCCGACGCTGGAGCGTTGTGGAGCTCGGTCGTGATTCGATCAGCGCTGTGGGTTGGAGCCAGGTCGGGTGAGGACGATCGGATCGATGACCTGATCGGTCGGATCGCGTGGCACGATGTCACCACGTCCATCGCCGATCACGCGGGTCGCCTGGGCGCTCCATATCGGCTCACGCACCACATCGGCGTGGTCGACCTGATCATCGCGGCCACGGCCATCGAGCTCGGCGGGACCGTGGCCACCTTGAACGTCCGCGACTTCCCGATGTTCCCGGGGTTGCAGCCGCCGTACTGACCGCGTTGGTCAAACCTTGGGAAGTTCCTGGGCGTCGGTCTGGGCTGCGGCAAAGAGGTCGCCGCGTTCGACGACGCGATCCACGATGGTTCGAATCGTCCAGCGGTCCGGGCGAAGGTCGGGGTCGTCCAGCTCGTCCCAGGCAATCGGTGCGGAGACCGGTGCGTCCGGCGCCGGCCGGACGGCATACGGCGCCACCAGCGTCTTGATGCTCGCGTTCTGGGTGTAGTCGAGCCGGGCCCGACCCTGGCGGGCGCCTTTCGCCCATTCCCATGAGACGAGATCTGGCACGACCGCGCCGACGGCCCGGGAGACCTGCTCCACCCAGCCGCTCGTTTCGGCGAATGTGTAGCGGGGCACGATCGGGACCCAGACCTGGATGCCGCGCTTGCCGGTGGTCTTGGGATACCCGCGGACGCCGAGATGCCCGAGCGCCGTCCGGTAGAGGCGGGCGATCGCGAGGGTCTCGTCCCACGTGGTCAGGTCGCCCGGGTCGATATCGATCAGCGCGAAGGTTGGCTGCCACGGCTCGGGGAGTCGGCCGGTCCAGGCGTGGATCTCGAAGCTGGCCTGGTTCCCGAGCCATGCGAGTGCGGCCACCCGATCGGCGATCAGGTGATCGTTGGCGCTGCGGTCCTCGCGCCCGTCGACGCCGGTCTCGTGCCAGCGACGCAGCCAGGCTGGTGCCGTCGCCGGAATGTCCTTCTGCCAGAACCCGGGCGCGCCGGCGCCGTTGGGGAACCGCTGGAGGTTGAGCGGTCGTTCGCGGAGGTGCGGCAGCATCGCCGGGGCGATCCGCACGAAATAGCCGATCAGCTCACGCTTGGTGATCGGCGGCTCGCCATCGAAAATGGGCTTGTCGAGGTTGGTCAGCTTCAGCTCGTGACCGCCGATCTGCCAGGTGCCCTCCTTGCCGAGGCGAGCCAGGGCGTCCAGCTCCTCCGCGCTGGCGGCCGCCGCTTCCGTGGCCGCCGCTCCGCTGCTCGTGGCCGCGGGCACCGCCGGCGCCACCACCGATGCTGCCGCTTCCGCGTTCCTGACGGCCGACGCGGTCGACATCGGCCGCTCGCGCGTAACCGTCGACGGATCCCGACCCTCCTCGAACCCCTTGAACGCTGCCTGGCGAACCATCTCGTCGCGAGACCAGCCGCCCAATGAAGCCCGGATCACGATCTCCGGTCGAACCCAGTGGACGTCGCGCAGGTCGCCACCCCAACGGCCTCGATAGTCGCGCGGTGGAGGCGGGTCGAAGGGGACCACGTCGGCCTCGAGCGTGGCGAGTCGCTCGCGCATGAGCCGCCTCGTCCGCCCGTCAAAGCCGGACCCGACCTTGCCGGCAAAGCGCAGCCGGCCGTCCTCGTAGACACCGACCACCACGGCGCCGAGGTCCCGGGCGTTGCCCTCACCTGGGGTCCAGCCACCGACCACGAGCTCCTGCTCTGGCCGGATCTTCAGCTTGAGCCAGGCTGCAGATCGCCGCCCGGGCTCGTAGCGTGATCGTCGCAGCTTGGCGATGATGCCCTCGAGCCCCTGCGCCTCGGCGGCCTCGTAGAAGGCGCTGCCTTCCCCGATGACGTGGGTCGCGAAGCGAACGCGCGGGTGCGGCCGAAGCACGCTCTGGAGCAACCGCTTTCGATCCTCGAGCGGGACGTTCAGCAGCGATCGACCGTCGAGGTAGAGCAGGTCGAACGCCTGGAAGACGAGCCCCGGCGCCGACGCGTCGCCGAGCCGCTCCTGGAGCAGCCCGAAGTCGGGACGACCGGCCGCATCGAGGGCCACCACTTCGCCGTCGACGATGGCCTGGCTGGCCTCGATCCAGGTCGGTGGCGTCAGCAGGCGCGGGAAGTAGGTGGCGCCATCCTTGAGGTTTCGGGTCCACAGGCGGACCGCCCGATCGGCCAGAACAGCCTGCACCCGAAAGCCGTCCCACTTGATCTCGAACAACCAGTCCGGGTCTGAAAACGGCTTGGCGGCGAGCGTCGCGAGCATCGGCTCGATGCTCGATGGCATCGGGGCGGTCACGGCGCCAGTGAGATCGATCCCGGCGGCTGGGGCGGGTGCCTGGCCGTTCCAGAGCGCGTCGCGGGCCGCCTTGACCTCGTCGTTGGTCCGCCCGGTCTTGACGCTCTGCGGATGGTCTTCGGCATCCCAGCCGAGCACCGCATGCTCGTCGCGCTTATGGATCAGCAGCCACTGTTCGCCGGCGTCATCCTCAAAGGCGCGCGCAGCAGGATCGTCGCCGCGTCGGCGCCTTCCGCTCGTCCGAACGATCGTGAACCGGCCTTTCAGGCGCTGGCCGTCCAGACGGAACTTGAGTTCACCGGCTGCGACGGCCGCGACTGCGTCCAGTGTCGGGGCCTCGCCTTCCCAGGTTCCCCAGTCCCACACGATCACGTCGCCGGCGCCGTACTGCTTCGCTGGGATGACGCCTTCGAAATCGAAGTACTCGATCGGGTGGTCCTCGACGTGGACGGCCATGCGCCGCTGCCCGGGATCGAGGGTCGGCCCGCGGGGTACGGCCCACGAGACCAGGACGCCGTCGACCTCGAGCCGGAAGTCGTAGTGGAGCCGAGTGGCCCGGTGGCGCTGGACCACGTACCTGCCGCCGCGGGAAGCTCCGGGCGCGCCACCAGGGACGGCGGCCGGCGCTGGCTCCGGCGTCCTGGCGAAGTCCCTCTTGCGGCGGTATTCCTCGAATGGCATCGGGATGAACGGCTGGCGACCCGCCCGAAGGTCAGGCTGTCTTGCGCTTGCGCGCCGGTCGACCCGACGCCTCCTCGACGGCCGTGGCCTCGGCCAGCGTGGTCTGCGACTCCGCGGCCTCGGTCTTCGCGGCCTTGGTCTTGGCGGCCTTCGCCTCGGCGACGGAGACCGGCCTGGTCGGGCTGGTTTCGCGGGCTGCCCGGGCGGCATTGACCGAGGCCTCGAGGGCCGCCATCAGGTCGATCAGGTTGCCGCTTTCCTGCGGGGCTTCCGTGGTAACCGTCTCCTTGCCGTCAACCTTGGCCCCGATGACCTCCTCGAGCGCCGCGCGGTACTCGTCCCGGTAGATCGATGGGTCGAATTCGCCGGTCATCGCCGCGACGAGCTGGTTGGCCATCGCCAGTTCGGCCGGCTTGAACTCCCAGGTTTCATCGCCGAGATCCAGGTCCGCGGTGGAACGGATCTCGTCGGGCCAGTGGAGGGTGCTCAAGAGGAGCGTGTCGCCGAATGGGTCGATGGCCGCGAGCGCTTCACGGTCCTTGATCACCACTTTGCAGATCGCGGTCAAGCCCTCCGAGGCCAGCACGGATTTGAGCAGGTTGAACGCCTTTCGCCCGATCTTGTCGGGCTCGAGGTAGTAGGCGCTCTTGACGAAGCGCGTCGACGCATCGTCACGTTGAGCCCGGGTGAACTGCTCGATCTCGATGGATCGGACTGTCTTGAGCGGCACGCGCTCAAGATCCTCCTCGGTGACCACGACATATTCGCCAGGCCGATACTCATAGCCCTTGACCGTGTCGCCGCGTGCGATCGGCTCGTCCTCGACCGGGCAATAGATCTTCATCTGGATCCGCGACAGGTCTGTCTTGTGGAGCATGTTGAAGCTGATGCCCTTGGACTCGGTCGCGAGATAGAGCTTGACCGGGATGGTGACCAGCCCGAACTGGATGGCCCCTTTCCACATTGCACGTGCCATGGCGGTCCTCGTGATGTCCGCAACGCCCTTCGGGGTATCTGGCCCCCGACGTCGGACGGTCACAGTAACGCACCAGCGCAAGGACCCGGCCGCTACGAGGCGATCTCTGCCTCCGCGTCGGCGACTCGGGCGAGGATGTTGGAGCGCATCTGGTCCAGCCCGGACCAGACCGCCTTGGTGGCCGTGGAGATAGAGGTCAACTGCGCCTTGAGCGTACGGACCATCTCGAGCTGCTCGCGAATCGCGGTCAATGCGGCACCGATCGCGGCCGCATCCACCTCGACCTCGTGCTCGACGAGCGAAGCCAGGGCGAGCAACCGGGCGAGCCGGATGGCAGCTTCGAGGTTCGCGGGCTCGGGCGCGGCTGGGTCGATGACGCAATACACGTCATCGCCGACGAGGGCGAACGGGGCCACGCCGGACGGTGCATGTGCCGGCGTGAAGACCACCACCGCAACGGCGGCGCCCCGATTTTCGCGTGCCTCGCGCAGCTCCTCGCGGATCGCCCGCATCGACATCGGCCGGTCCTTGGCCTCGATGACGACGCGCAGGTCGCTGCCGCGCGCGACCCGCGCGTCAACGGTCAGGACAAAGTCGCCCTTCTTCGACTTCAGCACGGTCCCGGTTTCCAGGCCGGTTCGGTCCAGCAGGTCCCCGGCGCCGCGGGCCAGGTCCGCCAGCATGCCTTCGAGCAGATCCTCGAAATCGCCGCCCTTGGCGGCGGATCGGGCGCGCTCGGCGCCGCGGGCCGCCGCCGCCGCTTCAATCGCGACCAGCCGCTCCTCGAGGCTCCTGAAGCCGGCGGTGATCTCCTGGCGGAACTGGTGCATCGGCGAGTTGAGCCGGGTCGGGTCGAGGAGCACCGCGAGCTTGGAGGCATCACCGTCGAAATAGCGCTCCAGCATGCGACCGATCCGGCCGATGGCGCTGTCGCGCTTCGATTCGTCGAACAGCTCCTCCACCATGGCCCGCAGGGCTCCCCGGTCACCGAGGAATTTCTCCAGCGTCCTGGGCAGCCGGCCGTCCCCATCTGCAAAGTTGGTTCGCAGGGTCTGCTCGAGCGTCTGGGCTGCCTTGTCGTTGGCCGACTCGGCCTGGCGGAGGAGTTTTTCGAACTCGGCTCGCACGACGTCCACGTTGACGGTGACGCCGGCATCCTGGAGGGCCAGCAGGCCGATCCGGACGGCGCGCTCGACGAGATCGACGCGGTCGGGGGCTGATCGTTCGGCCAGAAAGGCGGACAGGGCCGGGTCACGGACGACGAGGCGTTCGATCACAATCCGGTCACCGTCGAGCCGAACCTTGGTTGGCGGGGCGACCTCGCCATCGTCGTGGACAACGGTGAGCGGTGGGAGGATTGCAGCATTCATGGGGCAAGCTTGCCGGGGCACAGTGACAGCTAGCCTGTCACGAGGTCGTCGGGCTCCGGTACAGCGGTGCCCCGACTAGGTAGATTGGGCCATTGCCGTGCACGTGGGGGGGACCGTACCGTGCCTGTCGATGCAGCTCGAACCGTCGACCAGCGCCCTGCAACTGGTCCTACGTCGCACACCCGAGGAGATTCCCGGGCCCGCCGCGGTGGCGGACGCGCCCCTTGTTCGGTTCGCCGCGTATGGCGCGCACCAACGCATTTTCGGCTGGGTCCGTCTCAAGGCCGATCGGCTCACCGACCTGCTCAACGCCCACGACGAGCTCCAGCTCATCAATGTGGAGCTGGAGACCTTTGCGAACGGGCTGACCGGCACCGTTGACGAGGTCGTGGTTCGCCGGCGGGATCTGATCGCGGTCCAGGCCAGCCTGCCCCGCGGCGCTGAAAGTCGACGCCGCCTGACCCGGCCCCACCCGATCGCGATGCAGTCCGGGGGCTACCTGATCAGCGGGTACCTGCATGTCCCCCAGGGGGCCGACCCTATCGAGACCGCCCGAACCCGGGCGCCGATGATCCCGCTGACCGACGCCCTCCTCGAGTACTGGGCAAGGGGCAAGCGCCAGCACCAGTCGACCGGCACGATCATCGTCAATCGCGATGCCACGGACTGGATCCGGCTGGTCACCCACGACGACCTGATCGACGAGCAACTGCGGCCCGGGTAACGGTTCAGCTTGGGCGCACGCGTTGGTGCCCCGACGCGGCCTCAGCTCCCTCGGTACGTGGTGAGCGAGAAAGGCGCCAGCAAGAGCGGGACGTGGTAGCTACGGGTGGCGTCCGCGATCTGCAGATCGAGCGAGATGCGCCGGAACAGGCGCGCCGGAGCACCCTTCGCACGATTCGCCTCGACCTCGTCGGCGTCGTCGGCCAGATCGAATTCGAGCCGGTATGTGCCCACGACCATCGGCCGCTCCAGCATGTCGGGCACCCGGCCGTCCGCGTTGGTCAGGGCCTGTGTCAGCCGCAGCGGCCGACCGTCATCGCTGAGTCGGTAGAGCGTCACCCGGACACCCACGGCCGGCGCGCCACGCTCCGTGTCCAGGACATGGGTCGAGATCGTCGGGGCTCCCGGATGTGCGCCCTGCACCACGCTATCCTCCGCGCATGAGTACCTTGCAGATCACCGTCGGCGACCTCCACTGTAGCGCCCGTTGGGAGGCAGCGGCACCGCGGACGGTCGCGGCCATCCGCCATATGTTGCCGATCGAATCGAAGCTGATTCACTGCCGCTGGAGTGGCGAATCGACGTGGATCCCGTTTGGCGACTTCCGGCCAGGGCTCGAGTACGAGAACCACACGTCGCATCCGGCCCCGGGCCAGCTGGCGATTTACCCTGGCGGGATCAGCGAGTGCGAGATCTTCTTCCCGTACGGCGGCTGCGCCACGGCGTCGAAGGTGGGGCAGCTGGCGGCGAACCACTTCGCGACGATCGTCCCGGACGAGGGCTGGCAGGATCGGCTGCGCGAGATCGGTCGGCGCTGTCTGTGGGAAGGCGCGCAGGAGATCTCGATCCGCGAAGTGAACTAGGGCCGGGCCGAAGATGGCCCGTCGACGACCTCCATTGGGCGATTCCTGGGACCCGGGTGTGATCGCGCAGCCATGGTGAGTCAGCTCGTCGTGAGCGGCGGGACGGTCGTGACGTCGACCGGCTCGCGCCAAGCGGACGTGGCAGTCGAAGGCGGCCTGATCACGGCGATCGAGCCGGATCTGGGTGGCCTCTCCGCTTCGGCTAACCAGGTCATCGACGCGACGGGCATGCTCGTCCTGCCGGGCGTCATCGATGTTCACACCCACATGCGAGTTGCCACGGACGCCGAGCCCGATCGGTTCTTCCAGGATTCGGTGGCGGCGGCGTTCGGCGGTACGACGACCTTTCTGGCGTTCAACAACCCCGGAACGGGATCGTCGCCCGCCGCCGAGCGATCGCTACGGACGGGGCTAAAGGAATGGCTGGCAGTGACCGCATCTGACAGCGCCATCGACTTTGGCTTGAGCCTCGCGATCAGCGGGCGCATGGAGAACCTGCTGACTGAACTGCCTGCGGTGGTCGAGGCCGGGGTCGCCACCTGCAAGGCGTTCATGGTCTTCGACTTCCGGCTCGACGATCGACGACTGTTCGAGGCCATGCGGGTCATGGGCGACCGAGGAGGCATGCTCCAGGTCCACTGCGAAGATCCAGTCCTGCTCGACGCCGCCGTTCATGGGGCACTTCAGCGTGGTGACGTGTTACCGCGCTACCACGCTACGACGCGACCAAGCTACGTCGAAGCGGTGGCGACGGCTCGAGCAATGGCCTTCGCTCGGATGGCCGAAGCGCCCGTCCACGTCGTCCACCTCTCGTCCGCCGCGGCACTCGATGAGGTGCGCCGAGCGAAGGCTGCCGGCGTCCGCGTGTCTGCGGAGACCTGCCCGCACTACCTCGTCCTCACGGACGATCGATACCACGACCCGGACCCGACCTCTTGCGCGTCCTACATCATCTCGCCGCCGCTCCGAACATCGACAGATCGCGACGCACTTTGGGCCGGGCTCGCCGATGGCTCACTCGACCTCGTCGCCACCGACCACGTCCCCGATCGCGTCGCTGTCGAAAAGGCCGAGGCTGCCAGGGGCGTTCCGTTCAACGAGATCAGCAACGGTGCTCCGGGCATCGAAACCCTGCTGACCCTCCTCTACTCCGAGGGCGTCGCGCGCGGCCGGATCACCGTCGAGCGGATGGTCGAGCTCCTTTGCACGACCCCCGCGCGCCGCTTCGGCCTCGCCAGCAAGGGCTCCATCGAGGTCGGTCGCGACGCCGATCTCGTGCTATTCGATCCGGTGGCACACCGCACGATCCGGGCCGCAGACCTCCATCACACCAGCGACTACACGCCGTACGAAGGCATCGACGTGACGGGCACCGTTCGCGACGTCTTCGTGCGAGGGCAGCCAGTCATTCGCGAAGGCGCGTTCGTCGGAACGCGTGGGGCGGGCGCCTACACTGAACGAGGCGTCGTCAGCGCCTGACCTCACGCGCCAGCAAGGAGACGCAGATGTCGGCATTCACGAGCTCGACCCTTGGCCGGTACGCCAGCAAGTGGCTGATTGCGGTTGGTGCCCTCCAGCTCGCCCTGGCGGCGATCTTCGTCGCCATCGGTCTCGCGGTACCGCTCCTCACAGGGACCTTTCTGGCCACATCGGCGTTCTTCGCGGTCGTCGGGATCGTGCTCGTCGGGATCGGCCTGCGCGCACGCCGATCGGCCGGGGAGGCTGACAGCCTGGCCAATACCGGTCTGGCGGGGACCGCGATGATCACCGGGCTGACCCAGACCGGGATGTTGCTCAACCACCAGCCGCAGGTGGAGATGGAGCTTCTCGTCTCGATCCCCGGGCGGCCTTCATATGCTGCCAGTCGGAAGGAGTTCGTCCCGCTCATCCTTCTAGGTCGATTGACCTCCGGCCTGGCGCTCCCGGTCAGGGTGAGCGCCACGGATCCCCAGCGGCTCGTCATCGACTGGGCGGCAACCAGCCTGTTTCCGGCGCCCGCCGTCGGTGGTAGCGGTGCCCCAGCCGGCCAGACCGAGACGCTCGCCCAGGTACAGGCGGCGCTCCAGGCCAGCGGGCTGCCCGCCGCGGCCCCGTTCGCGTCACCGGAGCAGGGCGGTTATAGCGTCGACCAGCTTCGAGCGATCGTCCGGGCAACCGGACTCGACGGAACCGCCACGATCGACAAGCTCGCGGACACCGGCGAGATCATCGGTGACGAACGCCTGTTTACGATGCAGGTGACCCTGCACGTCCCAGGGCAGCCCGATCGTCAGCTCCAGCCGTCGGCCGCGATGGTGCCGATCTCCTCCGCCGACAAGATCGCGATCGGCCAGACCATCCCGGTCAAGGTCGCCCCGGACAACCCGAATCTGGTCATGTTCGAGTGGGAGAAACTCGCCTCGGACAAGCCGACCACGCTGATCTGAACCCGCGCGGCAACGGCCGGGCGAACGCTGGTCAATCGAGGAGCGGGTAGGCCCCCAGGGTCAGGAATTCGGTGAAGTCGTCGTCGAGGACCAGGCGATCGAGCAGGGACGTCGCTTCGGCCAGCCGGCCGGTCGCAGCCCCGCCGAGGCGGTCCAACTCCTCATCGCGGATGGCCCGGTAGAGGGAGCCGTCAAAGGTCCGCCCATCGGTCAGCCGCACCGCCCGCGTCCGCCAGTGCCAGAGCTGCGAACGGGAGATTTCGGCGGTTGCGGCGTCCTCCATCAGGTTGTCGATGGCGGCCGCTCCAACCCCGCGCAGCCACGAGTCCAGGTACGCCAGCGCAACCCGGATGTTCGCTCGAACGCCGGCCTCGCTGACGGCGCCGCCCGGGACTCGCAGATCCAGCAGCTGCGCCTCCGATACCGAGACCTCCTCGCGCAAGCGCTCCTTCTGGTGGGGACGATCCCCGAGCACCCGGTTGAACTCGGCGGCCGCGATCGGCACGAGATCGGGGTGTGCCACCCAGGTCCCGTCAAACCCGTCGCCCGATTCCCGATCCTTGTCGTCGCGGACCTTGGCCAGCGCGACCTCAGTGACGGCCGGGTCCCGCCGGTTCGGAATGAACGCGGCCATGCCCCCGATGGCGTGCGCCCCGCGTCGATGGCAGGTCTTGACCAGCAGTTCCGTGTAGGCGCGCATGAACGGCACGGTCATGGTCAGCATCGACCGGTCAGGAACCGCCAGGTCGGGCCACGCCCGAAGCTTCTTGATGCCGCTGAACAGGTAGTCCCAGCGACCCGCATTGAGACCCGCGGCATGCTCCCGCAGTTCGTACAGGATTTCGTCCATTTCGAAGGCCGCCAGGATCGTCTCGATCAGAACGGTCGCCCGGATCGAGCCGCGAGGGATCCCCAGCGCCAACTGGCCGTGGATGAAGACGTCGTTCCACAGCCGCGCCTCGGCATGGCCTTCCAGCTTGGCGAGGTAGAAATACGGTCCGCTCCCCCGGCGCAGCGCCTCGGCGCCGTTGTGGAACAGGTAGAGGCCGAAATCGAACAGGCTGGCCGAGACCGGTGCGCCGTCGACCAGCACCCCTGACTCCACGAGATGCCAGCCGCGTGGCCGCACGAGCAGCGTCGCGGTCCGCTCGTTGAGCCGGTACGACTTGCCCTCGGGCGACTCGAACACGAGCTCGCGACGCACGGCATCCATCAGCGCGGCCTGACCGGCGATGACGTTGGCCCAGGTCGGTGACAGGGCGTCCTCGAGGTCGGCCATGAACACCTGCGCGCCCGAGTTGAGCGCGTTGATCATCATCTTCGCTTCGGCCGGCCCGGTGATCTCGACTCGCCGGTTGTCGAGGTCCGCCGGCGCCGGCGCCACCGTCCAGTCGGCGTCCCGGATGCCCACGGTCGCCGCGAGAAAGCCCGGCCGTACCCCGGCGTCGAGTTCGACCTGGCGCTCCCCGCGCCGCCGCAGCAGGTCCAGCCTGGCCGGCCCGAAGCGCCGCTGGAGGTCGGCCACGAAGCCAAGTGCCGATTCGCTAAGCACCCGCCCCGAACCCGGGACGGCCCCCTGCCTGACCTCAATACCAGCGGTCACCGGGCGCCCTCCCCGCCAATGTCGCTCCGGCGAATCGTTGCTTCGATCAGCCCGTGGGGTTCGGTCGTGGACACGTACACCTCGCCGTTGTTGGTCAGCCCGAACGGGGCCAGATCCGCGAGCCAGTGATGAAGATTCGGGAGCACCATGCGCACCTCCTCGACGGCCTCGTGCCGCTCCACGATCGCCTTGGCCATGATCCAGATCGAGGTCTGGACCGACGGGCTGTCGTGATCGGCAAAGACTTCAACCAGCGTTTGCCTGACCTCCCCGAACGCGGCGTCAAAATCGAGGTCCGCCGGCCCATAGCGCCAGATCGCCGTGATCTTCGTGGCCATCGGCCGATCATCGGTGTCGGGCAGGGTCGTGTAGCGATCACGGGGAAAGCCCTTGAACGCCGAGCGGGTGGTCTTCATGACCACGAGGTCTTCGACCCCGGCCTCGATCGTGGTTCCGGCGCGGGTGGCGGCCACGGTCGCGATCCGGACGTCTTCGCCAACGCGGACGAACGCGTCCCGCGCCGGCCGTCCGTCGACCGGAATGGGTCGCCACAAATGGCCGCGGATGTTGACCGTCGCCTGGTCCACCTGCTCGAAACCGAGGAAGTGCTCGGCCAGCGCGCGCCCGTAGTGCTCGATCGGCCCGTCGAGGTGATCCCGCGCGAACGCGTAGGCCGTGTTCTTCATCGTGTCCGTGGCCACGACCAGGGAGTTGTCCCCGTCGGTGTGGGCCGCCGTGAAGTCGCCCTCCAGGGCAATCGCGACGACCAGGTCGCGCACCTGATGCCTGGCGGGATCACGAATCACCCGGACCAGGTGGATCGCCGCCTTGCCGTAGCGGTTGCGTCCGAGTTCGATCATGCGCCCGTCTCCTCCGACGCCTGGATGCCCAGTTTCGCCGCCCGATCGGCGGCAATGTCGACTACCGCATCGATCGCCCTCGCCAGCTCGGATGACCGATCCGCCTCGAGGGCGGCCGCAAACCCCCCAAGCAGCGCGGAACGCGGCCGACCCGCGACGAAGACACAGTACCGAAACCCGAACCGGGTTTCATAGGCGGCGTTGAGTCGGTCCAGCTCGGCGGCGACTCGTGCGCGCTCGGTTTCGGCGTCGTGGGCGGCCCGCTCTGCGGCGTCGCGGTCATACCCCTGCTCCACGAACGACAGCGCCGACACGCTCGCCGGTGGGGCACCAAGACGCGGATGCGCGTCGATCAGCTCGAGCTGCTCGGCGATCGGCATGGCATGGGCGATCTGGCGTGCGCGCGAGAACAACGTTTCCAACGACCCGAATGGCCGATCGACGGCGAGGCGGCCGAGAAACCGCGGCGCGCCCTCGAACAGGGGCGCCATGGTGGCGGCGAAGATGCCAGCCGAGATGCGGTCGAGCAGCTCCGTTGGCGGGAGCGGATCGTGCCGGGCGGCGGTCACCAGCCACCTGCCTCGCGGATCAGCCGGTGGAGGACCCGCGCCGCCACGATCCGCCGATACTCGGCGGTCGAGCGCACGTCGTCGATCGGATCAAGCTCGGCGGCCAGGGTTTCGGCCGCCTTGTCAGCGGTCTCGGGCGTCGGCGGACGGCCCTCCAGCGCCGCTTCGGTCTGCCGCGCCCGGATGGGCGTGGCCGCCACGGAGCCTAGCGCCAGGCGCACCGCGGTCCAGGGCTCTGCGGGACCGGCATCGCGGTAACTCAAGGCCAGCACGACTTTGCTGATCGACTGCGCCCGGCGGGTCCCAACCTTGCGGAAGCGCGTTTCGCGCCCGGCGGCCAGCGGGATCCTGATCGAAAGGAGCAGCTCGTGATCGGCGAGGGCCGTCCGGCGGTAATCGATCCAGAACGATTCGGCCGGAATGGTCCGCTCGCCGAACGACGAGCCGCAGACGAACGAGGCATCGAGGGCGAGGAGCACCGGCAAGGTGTCGCCGGCGGGCGACGCGTTGACGATGTTGCCGCCCAGGGTGCCGCGGTTCTGGATCTGGGCGGCGCCGATCGCGGCGGCCGCCTCGACCAGGACCGGCAGGTGCTCGCGGCACAGGGCCGACTGGCGGATCTGGGTGAAGGTCGTCAGGGCACCCAGCGAAATCGCGCCACCGTCGATCGTGATCCCGCGCAGGGCATCGAGTCGCCACAGGTTCACGACGCGCGGCGGCGGCTCGGCGAATTCGCCGGCGAGCGCAACCATCATGTCCGTGCCGCCGGCGATCGGTCGGGTCGCGGGATCCGCGAGGGCCGCATAGGCCTCGTCCAGGTGGCGGGGGCTGATGGCCGCGGGTTCGAGTGAGCCGTTCACGAGATCGATCGCACGTGGCGAGTTGCGGCCAGGGCGATCGCCTCGATGATCTTGGTGTAACCGGTGCATCGGCACAGGTTTCCAGCGATGGCCTCGCGGATGGCGTCGTGATCCGGTCCGCCGCCGGCCTCGAGGTAGGCGTGCGCAGCCATCAGCATGCCCGGGGTGCAGATCCCGCACTGGGCGCCACCGGTCTCCAGAAAAGCGGTCTGGAGACCGTCGAGACCGTTGGGACTGTCGGGGTGTTCCGCGCCTCCCCGACCAGCCGGCATGACCGCGAGCCCCTCGACCGTGGCAATCGCCGATCCATCGACCTGGCAGATCGGGACCAGGCAGGCATCCACCGCCAATCCATCGAGCAGGACCGTGCACGCCCCGCACTCCCCTTCGCCGCAACCTTCCTTGGTCCCGGTGAGCGCCAGGTCCTCGCGCAGAACGTCGAGCAGCCGGCGCATCCCGGGCACCTCGACCT
Source organism: uncultured Anaerolineaceae bacterium (assembly GCA_964427285.1). Lineage (GTDB taxonomy): Bacteria > Chloroflexota > Limnocylindria > Limnocylindrales > CSP1-4 > SPCO01. Next base: position 37,120 of record CAYRTS010000017.1, on the reverse strand, counting down.
CCACGTGGGCGTCATTGACCGTGAAGCGATACGTCGTCATGGGGCGGGCTCCGAGGCACCCGGCCGCAACGGCGCAACTGCGGTCACGCCGGACAGGGCCGCCAGAATCCGTTCCGGGCTGGCCGGCAGGTCCGTGATCCAAGCTCCCGTTGCGTCCGCGATCGCGGCGATGACCGCGGGTGCGGCGACGTTCATCGGCAACTCGCCGGCCCCCTTGGCGCCATGCGGCACGCCGCTGAACGGCGCCTCGACCAGGATCGTGGTGATCCGGGGAGCATCGAGGGCCGTGGGGATGATGTAGGTCGCCAGGCGGTCATTGAGGTACCGGCCGTCGCGGAGCTTGATCTCTTCGATCGTGGCGTAGCCGATGGCCTGGAGGGTGCCGCCTTCGACCTGGCCCTCGGCGAGGACCGGATGGATGACCCGACCGACGTCGTCCGCGGCGACGACGTCACGCACGTGGACCTCCCCGGTGTCGAGATCGACGTCGACCTGCGCGACGCAGGCCGCCCAGCCAAAGGCCGGATAGGCGTCGCCGCGATACGTGTCGTCGTCAAACCCCACGCCCGGGTAGGGCTCAAACCGCTGATCGATCCTCAACGCCCCGTTGGCGCGAACGAACTCGCGGTACGTCGAGGCGAACGAGCCGCCGGTGGCGGTCTCGACGTCATTGCGCAGCCGCTGCGCGGCCTGGATCAGCAACCCACCGACGACCATCGCCGTACGCGACGCGACGGTCGGCCCGGAGTCCGGCACGAATGCGGTGTCCTGGGCCGCGAGCTCCACCGATTCGATCGGGACCGCCAACGCCTCAGCGATCAGCTGCGGGAAGATGGTCTTCGTCCCCTGGCCCATCTCCGTGGCCGCGGTCAGGATTCGGATCTCGCCCTCGGCCGTCAGCTCCAGCGAGACAACCGAGGCCAGCTTGATTTCGCCCGATCCGGTGAACCCGGCGCCATGCCAGGCGAGCGCCAGGCCGACCCCGCTGGCGATCCTTTCTCGACCCGTCCGCAGGGGCGAGCTGGGGACCGTCCCCGATCCGTCGCGCGTTCGCCGGGCCGATCCATGTCGTGCGCGGAGCCGTTCGAATTCACCGGCTTCGGCGGCGCGCTCCAGGACCTCTTCGCCGGCCACGCTCTCGTGCAAGACCTGGCCGGTCGGCGTCATGTCACCAATCAGGTAGACGTTGCGCCGGCGGATCTCGAGCGGGCTCAGGTCCAGCATCTCGGCGATCCGGCTCAGGTGGGTCTCGGTCGCGAACTGGACCTGCGGCGCGCCAAAGCCGCGAAAGGCGCCGTTGGGCGGCGTGTTGGTCCGGGTGGCCCGTGCCCGGACGCGGACGTTGGGGCATCGATACGGGCCGGCCGCGTGCAAGGCACCGCGCGACAGGACGACCGGCGTCAGGGTGCAGTAGGCGCCGCCGTCCATCACGATCTCGATCTCCTGGGCGACCAGCCGACCATCGCGAGTCACACCGGTGCGGTGACGAACGATCGCGGGGTGCCGCTTGGTGGTCGCGCTGAGATCCTCGTGGCGGTCGTAGATCATGCGCACCGGGCGCTCCGCCTTGCGGGCGAGCAGTGCCGCATGCAGCGCAAGCATCGAGGGATACTCCTCCTTGCCGCCAAACCCGCCGCCCGTCTCCGCCTGGATCACGCGGGCCTGGGCGCTGTCGAGGGCGAGCCCTCGCTTGAGCGCGCCGTGCACGTAGTACGGGCATTGGAGCGAGCCCGTCACGGTCACGCCACCGTCGTCGCCCGGGTTCGCGATCATCGCGTTGTTCTCGATGTAGAGCTGCTCCTGATGGCCGACCCGGTACTCGCCTTCCAGCACGAGGTCGGCCCTCGCGAACGCGCCATCGAGATCGCCGGTGCCAAACTCGTACGAGGCGAACACCTGGTCGGAGGCCAGGGGGTCGAAGATCGCCGGGAGCTTCCGGGTTCGAACGTTGGTTGCGCGGCGGGCCGCACGCAACGTCGCGCGATCGGCCGCGGCCAGCAACGCGAGGGGCTCGGCATGGTGCAGGATCTCGCCGCCGATGGGGACCAGGATCGGCTGATCCGCCTTGATCGAGCTGACGATGTTGTCGCCGGGGATGTCTGCGGCAGTGACCACGATCACCTTCGACCAGTCGAAGGCCGGGTCGAGGTCAAGCGCCGTAAACGTGGCATGCGCATCCGTCGACCGGATCGTCGTACCGAACCACGCCCCGGGGAAGACGAGGTCGTCGGTGTACTTCGCGACGCCGGTCAGCTTGGCCGGCCCGTCCAGGCGAAGGGGGCCGGCACCTCGCGCGCGACCTCTCGTGGCGATGCCGGGCCGCGCGACGAGGGCGCCGGGCGGCCCGGCGTGAGCCCGCGTCGTCAGATCTGGCACGGACCCTCCTTCATCGGGGGTGACTCTATCATCGGAAGTCGATGCATCAGGCGGTAAACGCCGCGCTGTAGTGGCGGTACCAGTCGCTGGTGAAACGATCCTCCGGGTCGTGCCGACGCTTCTGGGCGAGGAACTCGCGGAACCTCGGATGACAGGCCTCCAGTTGCGCGGGCGAAGCGAACCGGTGGTACGTCAGGTAATAGCTCCCACCGTGCACCCTGGCCAGGTCAATGAGCATGCCGAAGGCCTCGGCGGAACTCGCCATCCCGTGCTCGTTGTGGACCGTGTGCAGATTGAAGATGACGCACGCCCAAGCCTCGCGCGCCCACGTCAGGAGACTTTCGTCGTCCCGTTCAACCAAGCGGATTGTTCCGTATACCACCGTGGGATCCCCATCCCGAAGGGCGGCAGCGGCATCGGCCATGAACGCGGCGAGCGCCGATCGCGGTACATAGATCTCCGTGATGATCTCACTGCCCGGTGTGGTGGCCCCGGTCACCCGGTCCAGAACCTGGTGGTACCCGGCGATGTACTCGCTCCGTTGGTGAAGGTCCGACCAGTAGAGCTGACCCGACGTTGCCATGTAGTGGGCGATGTACGCCGCGGCTGCCTTCGCCCGGTCGGTGTGGGTGAGGTAGAGCAATCGTCCCCATTCCTGATTCGACAGCGAGCGTTGGCCGTCGGGGATGCTTGTCGCCTCAGTATCCGGCCCGTAACACGAGAAGATGCCGACGTTGAGGAAGTCCGGGGACCGCTCGTCGATCGAGAACTGGCAGTCGCCGAACAGGAATCCGTCCGAGATCCGTTCGTCGAACCTGACTATCAGCTCGTCAACCGTCACCAGGGTGACGGTCCTGTGCAGGATCTGACGTGGGGCAAGTCGGAGACGGACGGACGTCACGGCGCCGAGCAATCCGTATCCGCCGATCACGAGTCCAAAGAATTCTGGCTCGTTCGTCCGGCTGACCTGCCGAACCTCGCCTTGGGGATCGACCAGGGTGAACGATTCGACGTCGGCGATGATCGGGCGCTGCGTCAGGCCGCGGCCGTGGACGTTCGCCGCAAGGGCGCCCCCGAGACTCAGGTGGTCCGATCCGGTCTGCTTCTGGCGAATCCCCCACGTATTCGATTGGTCGGTCTGAAGCGCAGGGAGGCCGTCCATCAGCTCCCACCATTCGATCCCGGCTTCGGCATGCACCACCCCGCGATCGGTGTCGAGGTCAAGGATCCGGGTCATGCCGCGCATGTCAAGGTGGACCGTGCCAGTCCCGAATTGCTGGCCGCCCATCGCATGCCGGGATGCCGAGATGCTGACACCGAGCCCGTCTGCGGCAGCACCTTGAACGGCGGCGACGACGTCATCTACGGTGCGCGGAGTCACGAGCCGGGCGACCCGGGTCGGATTGAGCGCCGAATGCGAGTCGTTCAGAAGCAGCCGATCCGCGGCGGTGGTCATTGGTCCAGGCTCCGTTCAGCGGTGGTGGTCCCTCAACGACGATAGTGAGGCACATCATGGACCCTGGACGTGACCGATCCGTCGTCGTCGTGGGAGCTGGACCAGCTGGCCTGGCCACGTCCGCGGAGTTGGTCCGGTACGGTGTGGACCACGTGGTTCTGGAGCGAGGCCAGATCGGCGAGAGCTGGCGACGGTACTACGATGGCCTCGTTCTCCACACCGGGCGGCATCTGTCGTCCTTGCCGGGTGTCCCGTTCCTCCGCTCAGACCCCGTGTTCATTCCCCGCGGCCGGTTCATTCGGTACCTGGAGGACTACGCGGATCAGTTGGACCTGCCGGTCAGGCCGGGAGTCGATGTCCGGGCGGCGCGCTGGACGGGTAATCGCTGGGAGCTCGAGACAACCGATGGGCGATGGCGGGCTCCGGTTCTGGTCGTGGCCAGCGGAATCGCCGCTTCGCCGGTCATCCCGCCGATCGCTGGCGCTGACACGTTCACCGGTCTGATCCGGCATTCGATCGACTACCGGCGGCCCGAGGCGTTCGCCGGCCGTCGGGTCCTGGTGGTAGGTGCCGGAAACTCGGGCGGCGAGATCGCCGCCGAACTCTCCACCGAAGCGGCGTTCGTGGCGATCGCCATTCGATCCGGCGTCGTCGTTGTTCCACGAGAGATCCTGGGCATCCCGAGCCAGTATCTCGGCGTGTTGGCGCGACGGCTGCCACGAGTGATCGTGGGCCCGTTGATCGCTGCCGGGAGTCGGCTTCGTGCGCGCCGGCTGCCCGCCGAGTTGCCGCGATCGTCGGCCAGCCCGCTCGATCAAGTTCCGCTCATCGGGATGCATCTGCCCGATGCCATCGGGAGCGGCGCCGTGCGCGTTCGACCCGGCGTCGTGGCCTTCGAAGGCGGGTCGATCCGTTTCGCCGACGGGACCGCCGAGCCGTTCGACGAAGTGATCATGGCCACCGGGTTCCGCGCGGCAATCGAGTGGCTCGGCGATTTGGTCGGGCGGGACGGACGCGGTTTCGCCCGGCGTACGGACCGGGTAACGAGCGCCGACCAGCGCGGGTTGTTGTTCGTCGGTCAGGAGTACGACGCTTCGGGCGGCCTGAACAACATCCGGCGCGACGCCCCGGTCGCGGCGCGGCTCGCCGCGTCGTGGCTGGCCGGATGGACGGCCGGCGGCCGGACCGACCAGTGAGTGGGTTCCCGCCGGGTATGTCCCTTCCGGATCCGATCATCACCGCGGCTCTGCTCGGAGCGCTCGAGGCGCTCTTCGCCGTGCGCGTCGTCGGCCAGTTGCTCGTCGCCCTGGGAGCGACCCGGCGGCTCCCGGCCATGGGCGAGTGGTATTCGGGGCTGGTCCCCTACCGCCGATTGCTGGGGATCCAGGTCGGGCTTCTGGGGCTGATGACCGGCACCGCGCTGGTTGTGGCGGTGCGGCCAACGTGGCTCGTCGATGCCTCACTGCCCGGCTCGGCGCTGCTGTGGATCGCCTGGCCGTACGGCCTGTCCATGCCGGTGCGTTACGCGCTGAGGATGTGGCGCCACCCGGAAGCGCGCTGGACGGGACGGACGATCCCCATCGTGTTCCACGTGGTCCTGGCGGCCTGGCTGTTCATCCTGGGAAGCTTCCTGCGCCCGCCGGTTTGACCGGGGTCGACTGCGCCGGTTCACGGGCGGCCGCGAACCGGCGCGCCGCCCGCCGGAAACAGACCAGGGCCACCGCCTGGATCGTGTGGTAGGTGGCGTTGTGATCGAACAGGCGCGGGTGAACGGCCAATCGTCCAAGCTGGGCAGCCGCCGCCGCAAAGGTCAGGCCGAGGCCGGCAAGGGCCGAAAGCGCCGGACCTCGAACCGTTTGGTCACCCATCCGACTGACGAGTGCCAGACCGAGAGCGAGCGATCCTGGCAGGTACGTCGCGATGGCGACCAAATACGGGGGGTTCGTCCTCACGAGGGCGACGAGGTACACCGCATGGGCCAGGATCGCCGTCCGGCGCACCCGCCGGGCAAGCCGCTCCGGAAGCGCGATCGCCGCTCCCAGGCACCACGCCGAGAGTCCTGCGACGCCGATCGACCCGAGCGACACTCGCCACAGTCGACGCCGGGCCGACCCTGTGGCGGCGGCGGGAACGAGGCCGTGGAGCGCCGCACCCGCCAGCGCGGCAACGCTCGTCGAGGCGAAGAAGACGGTGAACCAGCGCGCGGACTCCACGACTGCGCCGGCGGGCCGTGGTCCGCGTGTGCGGCGTCGCGCGACCTCGCCAAGGACCGCAAATGCGGCGGCCTCGACGCCGATCGCCAGATCCGTCAGGGCGACCGCGAGCTCAGACGACCGAATCGCCATGTCAATCCCGGCCGTGGCGCAGTGATCGACCGGGTGTGGCTCCTGTGTGGACGCCATCGGCGACGACCAGTATCCCGGCGACGATGACTTGTTCGATCCCGACCGGGTAGGAGCGGGGCTCGTCGTAGGTCGCCGTTGAGCGCACCGTCGCCGGATCGAACACGACGATGTCCGCGATCGCCCCGTCGCGCAGAACTCCGCGATCGCGAAGCCCCAATCGCGCCGCCGGGGCCGAGGTCATCTTGCGGACGGCTTCTTCCAGGCTAAGCAACGCCTCGTCCCGGACGAACTGGCCGAGGATCCGGGGGAAGCTGCCGTACGTGCGTGGGCTGGGCTTCGCACCGATGAACGTGCTGTCCGTGCCCACCATCCCGACCGGATGCCGAATGAAGTGGCGAATGGTCTCGGCCCACGGACCACTTGTGACCTGGCCGATACCGAGGTCCTCCGACAGCAGTAGATCGCAGATCACATCGATCGCATCGCGCCCGGTCTCGGTCATCACATCCGCGATCGTGTGACTCTCCCAGCGCAGGTTCTCCGGTCGGTGGAACCCCGCGAGCCGGACGTCGGCCCAGCCGGCGGGGCTGGAGGAGGCGGCCCCACGTGGCTTGAACTCGGCCCGCAGTCGGTCGCGGGTCGTACGGTCGGCGAGCCGCTCCTTGAGCGGGCCGGGCCCGCCAGCCTGGATCCACTGGGGGAGCTGGATCAGCAGACGGGTCGCTGCCCACTCGGACGGATAGCTGTCGAAGGTGACATCGAGGCCTTCCGCGCGAGCATCGTCGACCAACGCCAGCAGCGGCACCGGGCCGTCCGGGTGCGTCTGGCGATGGTAGAAGTGCGTGATGTGGGCGGGAGCGCCAGCGCGTCGCCCGATCTCGATTGCTTCGCGGAACGGGTCCAGATAGCGGTCGCCGAGCGGATATCGAACGTGGGTGTGATAGAACCCGCCGTGACGACCGGCCTCCTCGGTCAGGGCGACCAGCTCGGCGGTCGTCGCGTAGCCGCCGGGTGGGTAGTCGAGCCCCGAGCTGAGCCCGAATGCGCCCTCAGCCATGCCGTCGCGGATCAGGCCGCGCATGCGGTCCAGCGCCCCCTCGTCGGCCGGAACGTCGTCCCAGCCCAGGGCATCGATGCGCAGTGGGGAGTTGCCGAGCAGCGTGGCGACGTTGACGCTGACCCGGCCGTCATAGCGGGCGAGATAGCTCCCGACGCTCGTCCAGTCGTAGTCGATATCGGGCCGGCCATCGAGCCCCGCGTCGAGGTTCACGAATGCCTCGAGCTCCTCGCGATTGCGGAATGGCGCGAAGCCGTTGCCGTCGACTCCGACCACCTCGGTGGTGACGCCCTGGCGGACCTTCGGGTCGTGGCGCCCGTCGGCCAGGATGACGAGCCCGCCATGACTGTGCAGATCAATAAACCCGGGGGCGACGACCTTGCCTCTGGCGTCGATGGTCCGCGCGACGTGCGTCGGGGCGGGATCGGTCTCGGAAAGGACGCGAATTCGCCCGTCGATCACGGCGATGGTTCCGGGCCTGGGCGGCGCTCCCGTGCCGTCGACGACCGTCCCGCCGATGATCAGGAGTTCGGCGTACGTGGTCATCTCGTTTCTCGACCGGCGCGCGGACCGTCGAGCCGGCGGCCGCGGACCCAGGCGGCCTGGACCATGTCGGGGTGGGCTCGGAAGATCAGGCGGCTCAGCAGGTGTTCGGGATCGTCGTCCACCGGCGCGTCACTGGTTGGGGCTACCAGCGTCGGATCGATCGTGATCAGGTCCGCCTCCTTGCCGACTTCGAGGGAACCGATCTGATCGCCGAGCCCGAGGGCCTCCGCGCCTGCGAGCGTGCCCCCCCGAAGCCAGTCGAGCGGCCCTGCAACCGGGCCCTCATCTCCCACCAGCGAACGGCGTGCCATCTGCGCATAGGCGCCGACCCGCATGACCGAGAAGATCGAGGCTTCCGGCCCGCCGGCGACGTCCGAGCCGAGCCCCACTGCCAGGCCGGCGCCCAGATATCGAGCGAGCGGCATCACCCCGGCGCCAATGAACAGGTTCGAGGCCGGACAGTGGGCAATTCGCGTCCCGGTCTCGACGAGGCGGCGCAGTTCGCGGTCGGAGAGATGGATCGCGTGGGCGAGGATCGTCCGCTCACCGAGTCCGCCAGCCCGGTCGTAGACGTCGACATAGTCGAGCGCCTCCGGGAAGAGCCGGCGGACTTCGGCGATCTCGAACGGATCTTCGGAGACATGCGTCTGCCAGCGGGTGCCGGTGGCGCGCGCGAGGGCAGCCGATTCGCGCAGCATGTCGGCTGAACAGGACACGGCGAACCGCGGCGTGACCGCGTACGCGAGGCGACCGTCGTCGACGCCATGCCAGCGGCTGATCAGGGCGGCCGACTCCTTGAGCGACCGATCGAGAATCGTCGATGGCTCGATGATCGGGTCGTACGTGCTGCGATCCATCATCACCTTGCCCAGGATCGCCCGGATCCCGTGGGCCTCGGCGGCTTGGAAGGTCGCGTCCATGGCGGCTTTATAGACCGTGCCGTAGGCCATGACCGTCGTCGTACCGGCGGCCGCAAAGGCTTCGAAGATGCCCGGCGCCTGTCGCTCGGCGACCGCGGGGTCTGACCAGGACCGCTCGGTCGGAAAGGTGAGCCGGTCAAGCCAGGTCAACAGGTCCAGGGCGAAACCAAGGCCGGCGTTTGGGAGCTGCGGCAGATGGGCATGAAGATCGACCATGCCCGGCATGACCACCCACGGGCGCAGATCGGTGGCCGCATCAGCTTCGGCGGGTCGGTCAGCGGCCGGGCCCGCGAACGTGATTCGCCCGGTCTCGTCCACGAGGAGCAGGCCGTCAGGCTCGTGGACGCTGCCGCCGGCGGCGAGCGGCGACAGGATGCGGGCGCGCAGGCCGAATGGCGGATGGGCGAGTGGGCGCTCCAGGGTCACGACGGGCGATGCTAGCAGGTGCCCGGTTGCAGATCGCTCGGATCGGACACCCGATCAAGCATGGGCTCGCGACTTCCGAGGTTGACGCAGCGACAGTCGCCCTCACGGGGCACTTCAGCTGTTCGCCGGCTCGTCGCTACGCGGGCCCTGGGTGGACCACTGCCGGTCCGTCTCCTTCGCGCGGCGCCCGCCCGGAGGGTGCCGCAAGTACGGGATGAGTTGACCAACGCCCATGCTGCGTCACCCACGCACGGCATCGCCCTCCGGGAGGGCACCATGCGAAGGGGCGTGCATGAGCATGGCGCGGGCCCACGCCCGGACGCGCGGCTCCGTCCTGCTACAGGTCCGCGAGGCCGCCGGGCCGCCGGTGCTCAACTGGCCGTCGCCTCGTGCGCTCAACTGGCCGTTGCGAGATCGCGACGAACGAGCACGGTCGCGCTCCCAGAATGCACTCCGGGGGTCCGTCTGAGCGGGGTCATGCGAACGGCTCAACCGGGAGTTGAACCGGGCCGCGGATCGGGCGCAGCGACCAACGCGCGGATCGGGCGCAGCGACCAACGCGCGGATCGGGCGCCTCAGCGACGACGCTATCGCTTCTTGCCGCGGACCTCGAACAGGTGGGCCGTCCATTCCGATCCGCCGCGGTCCAGCGTGGCTGAGCTGCCGTGCCAGCCGCAGGTGCAGGTGATCGTCTGAGCCTGGTGTTTGTACTCGTCGATCACGTGCTTGAACGGTTCGACCGTCGTCGGCTTGACCGGGGGACGACTGTTCACAGGGACTCCTGCACGAGAGGGAATGCAGCGCGCGGAACGCGGCCGCTTGGGGGAGCTCAAATCGTACCCGATTCCGCCGATTCCTGCGGGCCGGGCTACTCAGGTCCGAGGCGGTATCCGAGCCGACGAGGCAGCCGACTCAATTCCCGCAGCAGGCGCGACGGACGCGCGCCCCGCTCCTCGGCGAGTTCGGCGCGCACGATCGCCTCGCGAACGAGGCGGGCGCCCCCATATCGCAGCGGTTCGGGCGGAAAGGCCCGCGGGACGACCCCGACCAGCGGCAACGCCAGGCCCGGATCGTCGGCCCGTTCCAGCGCCAGTGCCGCCAGGATCCGGCCGCCCACGACGGACGGCGCGACACCGTTGCCCGAGTACCCGTGGCCGTAGTGGATCGGGCGCCCGGGAAGGCTCGCGAACACCGGCAGGTGGTCAGAGGTGATATCGATCGGGCCACCCCATGCGTCGTCGATCCGGACATCGCGGAGCGACGGAAAGATCCGCCGCAGCCCGGCCGCAGCCCGCTCCGCGGACAGCAGGTCGTCGGTGAAGGCCGGCCCGATCCGGCCACCGAATCCGGCACGACCGCCCCCGCCCCCGAGTGCGATCCGACCGTCGGGCGTGGTTCGCAGGTAGTGCAGGGTGAACCGGGCGTCCGAAACACCCTCGCCGCCGGTCCAGCCGAGATCGGCAAGGCGTGCCGGGATCGGCTCGGTCAGAATGATGTAGCTCGACCAGGTCACGAGGCCGCGCCCGTACGACGGCCACCCGGCCGCCCAGGCATTGAGCGCAACGACCGCGGAGCCGGCCACCACTGCGCCGGTCCCCCGGGACGAAATCGTTCGGACCCGGATCGCCGGCATCGAGGCCGAATTCGTGCGGCCAGAGAACGTCCGAGCAAAGCGCTCCCGACTCGCCCGCCTCCCACCTGCGCCGACGGCACCGAGCAGCCCTGGCCGCTCTCCATCGATCTCCATCGCCTTCGTGCCTTCGTGGATCGTCACCCCGCGTTCCAGCAAGACCCGACGAAGCCCTCGAGCGAGAGCCGCAGGCTGGATGGTGGCAGCACCGCGCATGAACACGCCGCCACGGAACACCGGCGAGACCACGCGTGCCCGAACCTCCGCGGACGACATCGCGGCGAACTCGTCGGCCACCCCGAGCTCGTGACATGCAGCGACTGCCTCCGTCCCGACCCCATCCTGGGCCGGAGCAGCGCTGACCGACAAGGCGCCTGCCTTTGTGTACCAAGCGTCGACCCCATGGGCCGCAGCCCACCGGCCAACCTCTCCCACTGCATCATCCATCGCGCGGCAGACCAGGAGCGCGCCGTCGCGGCCATGACGCTTGATGAGTGTTGGCAGCTCATCCCACCAGCCGGTCACGAAGCCCCCGTTTCGCCCGGACGGCCCGCCCCCACAGACATCGGCCTCGATCAGGACGATCCTGGCGCCTGGCTCCAGCTCCGTCAGTCGCCAGGCGGTCCACAGCCCTGTGTATCCGCCACCCAGGACCACGACATCGGCCGTCGTCGTCCCAACCAGGGCTGGTGTTGCCGCCGCTAACCCACGGTCCTCCGCGGCCAGTGACTCGCGCAGCCACCATGAACGTCGCCCGGCACTCGGCCGCAGCCCGCCGAGCATCGCCGGATCAGACCACGCGGCCCGGGTTCAGAATGCCCTGCGGATCCAGGGCCGTCTTGATCGCCCGCATGAACCGGACCGCGTCGGCACCGCGCTGGATTTCCAGCCACTCGCGCCGGGCAAGGCCGATCCCGTGCTCCGCGGTGACGGTGCCACCGAGTTCGAGCGCGGCTCGATAGAGGTCGGCCTGGACCAGCTTGGTCATCTTCTCGGCCCCAGGGTCGTTGCGATCGAAGACGAGATCGGGGTGGAGGTTGCCATCCCCGACGTGCCCGAAGGTCCCGATCCTGACATCGTGACTGGCTGCGATCGCCTCGATGGCACGGAGCATGTCGGGCACCCGCGCCCGTGGTACGCCGATGTCCTCCATGCGGACCTCGCCAAGCCGCTCCAGCGCGAAATGGGCACCCCGTCGCGCCTGGCGCAGCCAATCGGCCTCCTGGGCGTTGGCCGCGCGGATCGTGTCCGTTGCCCCGGCCGCGCGGCAGACCGCGTCCGCGCGCTCAAGTTCGTCCGCGGCGGCGGTGGCCGGCATGTCCGATTCGATCATCAGCATCGCGGCCGCCGTGCGATCGAGACCCAGCTGGTGAACATCGTCGACCGCGACGATCGTGAACTGGTCAAGCAACTCCAGGGTCACCGGTAACAGACCGGCCGCGGCGATCCCGGCGACCGCATCGCCGGCACTGTCGAGGGTCGGGAAGAACGCCAGCATGGTCAGGCGGGGCGGGGGCGCCGGGCGGAGCCGAAGCGTGGCCTCGGTGATGATCCCGAGGGTGCCCTGGCTGCCGATCAGGAGGTGCGTCAGCGAGTAGCCGGCCACGTCCTTGACGTTCTTGCCGCCGGTCCGGATGACCGTGCCGTCGGCCATCACGACCTCCAGCGACAGCACCGAGTCACGGGTCTGCCCGTACTTGATGCAGCACAGCCCGCCCGCGTTGGTGCCCAGGTTTCCACCGATCGAGCACATCTCAAAGCTGGCCGGGTCCGGTGGGTAGAACAGACCGTGTTCGGCCACAGCCGCCTTGAGTCGAGCGTTGATGATCCCCGGCTGCACAACCGCAACCAGGTTCTCCCGGTCGATCTCGATAATCCGGTCCATGGCCGTGAAGGCGATCGTGAGTCCGCCCTCGATGCCGTTGGCGCCACCGGACAGTCCGCTTCCCGCTCCACGCGGGACGATCGGGGTGCGCAGCTCGCCGGCGATCCGCACGAGCTCGGCGACCTGGGCGGTGGTAGTCGGCAGAGCGACCGCGGCCGGCAACCCGCCACGCAGGTAGGGGGTCTCGTCGTTTCGGTGCCCCTCTCGATCGACCTCATCGGTTAACAATCGCAGCTCAGGCAGGCGCGCCCGGATGGCGTCGATCAGCGGACCGCTGGCGACGGTTGGCTCGGTCGGGGCAGTCATGCATGGAGTCTACGCGGCGACGCGATACGATCGCGTCATGGCCCGTGCCCGTCGACTCCAGGTCCCGCGCCTCCAGGTCCCGCGCCTCCAGGTCCCGCGCCTCAAATCGGCGGTGTGGGCGCTCGTCCTGGCGCTCGCGACGGTGCTCGGGCCATGGCCCGCGGCGCCGACCGTGAACGCTGTGTCGCCGGTCGGCGTTGGCCAGATCGTGGCTGGGTCGGTCGGGCGCTCCAGCCTTGCGCTCGATGCCGTCTACCGAGCCACGCTCAAGCTCAATTGGGAGAGCCGGGCGATCTGGGTGGATTCCACCGCGATCATCACCAACACGTCGGGCGGCGCGGTTGATCGGATCGAGCTCAACACGATCGCGGCGCGCCTGGGCGCCATCAGAATGAGGCCGGTCACGGTCGATGGCGTTGCCGTCACGGCATCGATCAGCGGACAGACGATCGTGATCCCGTTCGGCGGCGTGCTCCCTGCGGGTGCGGTGACCAAGGTCAGGGTTAGATTCTCGGCGCGCCTGCGCAGCACCACCGACGGGTCCGACTGGCTGTTCACCCGCGCGAATGGCATCGCCGATCTGTACCGATGGCTTCCGTGGGTCAGCCGGCGAGTCACCTTTGAGCGACCAAACCATGGCGACCCGTTCGTGACCCCGACGAGCCGCGATGTCCGCGTTCGGGTGACAACCGAACAGCCGCTCGACCTGGCAACGACCGGCGAGTTGGTGTCGACGAGTGCCGACGGTCTGACCAGCGTCTTCCAGGCCACTGACGTGCGCGACTTCACGGTGACCGCCGCGACCGACTACCAGCTGCTTGAGCGAGCCGTCGGCGAAACGACCGTTCGCGCCTGGTTCCGGCCCGGGACGCGAGGGGCAGCGTGGCTTGACGCGGCGGTCGATGCCTTTGGCGCCCTGGAGGAGCGGCTCGGAGCGTATGGCTATCCCTCGTTCGACGTCGTCCAGTCAGCCGGTGGCGCCGGAATGGAATCACCGGGGCTCATCTGGATCCCGGGCGGCGTGGCAGCCGGCAATGTCCGCTACCTCGTCGCCCACGAGACGGCGCATCAATGGTTCTACGGGATCGTGGGGAGCGACCAGGTGCGCGAACCATTCACGGATGAGGCCGTCGCTGACTACGCTGCCCGGTCGGTCCTGAGTCTTCGGCGTGCGAGCCGTTGCCCCAGTGACCGCCTCGACCGCTCCATCTACGATTACTCAGCGGCCTGTTACTACGAGACCGTCTACATCGGCGGCGGCAACCTGCTCGACGATGCCCGCCAACTGATGGGCTCCGATGTGTTCTGGGCGGCCCTGCGCGAGTACGTGGCAACAAACCGGCACAAGCTCGCCACCACGTCCTCGCTGTTGCGGGCGCTCGACGACGCAACGCCGCTCGACCTTGCCGGATCCCTCTTTGCGGCCCGGTTTCCGCGGATCTACTGACGACCGTCCGCAACGCTGACGAGTTCCACGCCGAGTGGCGGGCGGGCGCCCCGTGGCCGGCGGGCGGGCGGGCGCCCCCGTTGCCTCGATCATGAACAACTTGCGTGGGGGCCACGCTATGGCTTGTCCGATGAGTCAACGGCCCGGATCGGGTCCCGGAAACGCTCCGAAAGCCGCCCAAATGGCGCCTACCAGGCAGGTGATGTCGGATTTGGAGCGCCTGGACCGGATCCGACACCGCGGTTTCCCCACAGTGTGGCTGGGGTGCAAGTTGTTCATGGTTTGAGGGTCGGCCGACAACGCCGCCTTGGACCCCCCCCCGGCGGGTGGGTGCGACCCTAGCGGTCGTCCGGGCGGCGGCCCACGATCCACCAGGCCGTCGGGAAAAACACCGCGGCGAGGGCCAGTTTCAGCGCGTCACCCAGGAGGAACGGCGTCAGGCCGTTGGCGATCGTCTCCGCGGCGGACATCCCCGCAACGATGGCCAGCCACGGCAGGCCGATGGCGTAGATCACAACGCTGCCCAGCAGCATCGCCCCGAGCGCGCCGCCAAGCCGCCGATCCCAGCCGAGTTCGGCCAGCCGGCCCACGAGCGCACCGGCGACGACGAACCCGATGAGATAGCCGCCCGTGGCGCCCCAGATCACGGCGATCCCCCACTTCCCCTCGGCAAAGAACGGGAGTCCGACGACACCCAGCAGCACGTACAGCGCGACGCCGATCAGGCCCCGGCGAAATCCGAGGCCCCCGCCAACCAGCAGGACGCCAAACGTCTGCCCGGTGATGGGGACCGGCGAACCGGGGACCGGGATGGAGATCCGCGCCGACAGGTAGATCAACAGTGCGCCGGCGACCACCAGCGAGATGTCGCGGACCCGGGCATTGACCCGCTCCCCAACCCGGATCGGAACCAGGAAATCGGCGATGGTAAGGCCGTGTTCCTCGACCGTCGAGCGGTCGAGCCTCGGCATCGCGAGCGTCATCGAAACTCCGCTGCGGGGCCACCTGGATGGCGACCGTCAGCGAAGTTTAGCATTCGGTCACTCGAATTGGACGGCGCGAATGATCGGGAGACCGGCCGCCAGCCGGGCCGGATAGGCGGCTGCGAGCATCGACAGCGACACGCCCAGCCCAACGGCCAGCCCGACAACCGGCCAGGACACGGCCGCCGCGACGTCGAACGCACCGCCCGCGAACACGACCATCAGGGCACCGATCGCGAGGCCAAGCCCCAACCCCAGAAGGGCGCCGGCCAGGCCCAGGATGCCGGCCTCGAGCACGACCGAGCGCCAGACCTGGCGCCGAGTCATGCCGACGGCTCGCAGGACCCCAATCTCGCGCACCCGCTCGATCACGTTCATGGTCAGGGTATTGACGATCCCGAGGGCCGCGATCAGGACCGCCACCAGCGCCAGCGCGTCGAATAGTCCGAAGACTCGCCCGAGGACATCGTCAACGGCACCCCTGACTCGATCGATGGTGACGTAATCGAGGGCGTAGGTGACCGCGACGTCGCGCAGGGCGGCCCGGGCATCAGGCCCGGCGTCGGCGGCGAACCGCACCGCGAACGAGTCCGCCCCCGAGACACCCAGGGCCGTCGCATCGCGCCAGCCGAGCAGGACGGCCTCGCCAACCGATCCCGGAATGGATCGTTCGACGACACCGACAACACGCAACTCGATCGCCTGACCGGTGGGGGAAGGAATCGTCAGCGCCTGGCCGACTCCCAACCCTAGCCGCGCCGCCAGGCTCGCCGGGACGATCGCGGCGCCACCGGCATCGATGGCGGAGAGGGCCTGGTCGCGCTCACCGGCGACGAACCGCAAGCGCCCATCCGCCGCCAGGTCCGCGCCGACGACGGCCGCAGCGTCGGCCCGCATCCCGGCGATCGCGATCTCAAAGGTCGCCAGCGGGCTCATCCAGGCAATCCCGGGAACAACGGCCATGATCTCCGGCGCGATCCCCTCCTCTGCACCGACAGGCCGGATCGAGGTGAGGACCAGCTCGCCCGGGATGACATCGGTGATCCAGCCTGCGGCCGCGACGCGGGCATGCTGGCCAACGCCACCCAGCGCCACCATCATGGCCAGCCCGATCGTCAGGGCACTCAACGTCATCGCCGATCGGCTTCGATCACGGACCACAGATGCTCGGGCGAGACGCTCCTCAAGGCGCAGGAGGAGGGCAAACGGAGCCCCGGCAACCCGGGCCGCTGCGGGCAGCACTGCCGGGATAAGCATCGTGGCCGCAAGCAGGACCGCGTAGACGGCGAGCGGCTGCGCGATGCCCGCCGCGGGCGGGGCCACGATGAGACCGACGAGCGAGACCCCGACCAGCACCGCCGCCAGCCAGCGCAATCTGGCACGCCGCGCCGAGGGAAGATCGAGCCGCGCCTTGAGCGCCTCCACCGGCTGGATCCGGCCCGCTCGCCTGGCCGGCTCCAGGGCGGCCGCCAGCGTCACGCCGACGCCGACAAGAAACGCCGTAGCCAGTGCCTCCGGCGGGATGGCCAAGTGGTCAAGCGTGACGGCTCCGACCGTACGGACCCAGGCCACCATGCCGAGCGCCAGCAGTGAGCCGATCGCGACCCCGATCACCGAACCGACGACGCCGAGCGTGATCGCCTGGGTGAGCATGAATCGGGTCACCTGCCCCCGGGTCGCCCCGGCGGCGCGCAGCAGGCCGACGGTCCGGACCTGCTCGATGACCGTCATCGACAGCGTGTTGAAGACCAGGAAGGCGCCGGCAAACAGCGTCACCGCCGCGATGAGCGCGGTGGTCGCCTGGAACGAGGAGGTCGAGCCACGCAAGGCCGCGCCGATCTCCTCCGGGGTGGCGAGCACGTACGGCTGGAGCACGAGGCGATCCTCGAGCGATTTCGCAACTACGGACGAATCGACGCCGACGTCGAGACCCAGATCGACCCGGCTCATGCCGTCATCTCCAAATGCCGCCCTGGCCGCGGCGAGGGGAACGACGACCGTGCGCCCGAGTGCGCTGCTCAGGGGGCCGTCGCCGGCCAGGATCCCGACGATCCGGAGGTCCACGCGGTCACCTCCGCCCTGGATCGCGATCGTCGCGCCGATGCGGAACCCGTCCTCGCCAGCCAGCCGCTCAGACACGAGCGCATTGCGCTCGTCGGCCTTGACCAGCGGCGTCCCTTCGACCAGCGGGAGGTCGTGCAGGATCGGCTCCGAGACTGGATCGATTCCCAGGACGGTGACCGGGGCCGGCAGAACGGCCCCCTCGCCGGCGGCAGCGGTTCCCCCGCCGGCGCCTGGATCCTCCACGAGATAGGTCCGTCGTTCCAGGGCCGGGGCGACGATCGAGACACCCGGCGTCTCGGTGATGACCTTCACCGTGTCGGCACTGAGGCCGACTTCGCCAAACGCGGCCACGCGCAGATCCGTTCGCCCGACCTGGTCGTCGACGGCCGCGGCGACCGCAGACTCGATCCCCGCGCTCGTGGCCAAGCCTGCCAGCAGGACTGCGGTCCCCAGGGCGACACCCAGCACGCTCAGCAGCGAGCGGAGCGGTCGGGCGAGGACCCCTCGCCATGCCAAGCCGGTCAGGGACACGTGGACCGGCTCCTACAACCCGAGCTTGGCGAGGCGGGCAATGAGCGGCGTCGCGTCATGGCTGGCCTGCCGGCCCAGGTTGATCGTATCGCGGACCTGACCGTCGCCGATGACCAGGACGCGATCCGCGTACGCAGCAGCCTTGGAGTCGTGAGTCACGAGGACGACCGTCTGGCCGAGCTGCACGCACGACCGCCAGAGCGCATCGAGGATCTCGGTCCCCGTCGTGTAATCCAGGTTGCCGGTCGGCTCATCCGCGAACAACAGCGCCGGACGGGTCACCAGGGCGCGCGCGACGGCCACCCGCTGCTGCTCGCCGGCTGACAACTGGTCCGGCTTGTGGCGCTCCTTGCCGGTCAGGTCGACCAGCGCGAGGACCTCGGCGATCCGCTCGCGCAATCCGCCTCGACCCAGGTCCTCCCCCGCGATCGTGAACGGGAGCGCCACGTTCTCGAAGACGTCGAGGAGCGGGATCAGATTGAACGACTGGAAGACGAACCCGGTCCGATCGCGCCGGAGCCGGGTCGCGGCGTCGTCGGACAGCCGGCTGATGTCCTGCCCTTCGAGGATCACCGATCCCGACGTTGGGCGATCCAGTCCACCGAGCACCTGGAGCAGGGTCGACTTGCCCGAGCCGGACGGGCCCATCAGCGCGACGAACTCGCCGGCTTCGATCGACAGCGACACCCCCCGCAGGGCCTCGACGCTAGTGGAGCCGACGGGATAGGTTCGCCGCAGATCGCGCGCGTCGAGAATGATCGTCATCACCGGAGTGTACCCGGCACTCAAGGGTCGACAGAACCGCGCCGGCGACCCGATTCCGCCGCGAACTGCACCTGGCTCCCGAGCTGGCAGGTCCGGTCGCCCTGCCGCCTCCGGCTCAACTCACCGTTGCGGGACCGGCACGAATGCGCTCAGACCTGGCACCAGAATGCAGCCTGGGATCGCGCTCATGCACGCTCACGCTGGCCCCTCAACTGGTGGTTGAGCTGCTAGCTCCCGAAGAGGAGGCCGGCCACACCGGTGACGATGACGTCGATCAGGCTGGGCGACGAGCCGCCATTCACGACTCGTAGCGATTGCGCATCTGCCTCGGGCGCGGGCGTTGGGCTCGGGGTCGGGACTGGGCTGGGCGACGGCGACGGCGACGGCGACGGTGTGGGACTGGCGGTTGCGCTCGGGGTTGGCGAGGGAGTGGGCGACGGAGTGGGCGACGGAGTGGGCGACGGAGTCGGGCTCGGAGTGGGCGACGGCGTAGGGGTCGGCTCGGGCGTTGGCCTCGGTGTCGGTTCGGGCGTAGGCTCGGCGGTAGCCTGGGCAGTCGGCTTGGCCGTTGGCTTCGGAGTCGGCTTGGCCGTTGGCTTCGGGGTCGGTTCGGCGGTGGCCGCCGGCGTGCTCCCACCGCAAGTGTCGGCGAACAGGACCGTCCACATCTTCTTGTCGCCCGGACCCTTGTAGGCTCCGATCCCGACCACGTCCCAGCTCGCGCCCAGGACGTTCGCCCGGTGGCCGCTCGAGTCCATGAACATCTGGTGGATCGCTCCGGTCGCTTCCCCGTCCGGGTACGTGTTCCAGCCGATGTTTTCGCCGGCCAGCTTGTAGCAGTAGCCGGTGTCATCGAGCTTGGTGAACACCTTCCCGTAGCCCGGAATGGAGTGACTGAAGTAGTCGTTCTGGATCATGTCCTGGCTGCGCCAGCGGGCGATCGCGGTCAGCTTGGCGTCCACTTTGAGTGCCTTGAGCCCGGCGTTGGCGCGGCTCCGATTGGTCAGCGCAATCAGCTCGGCTTCGGACGAGGCATCGAACGCGTTGCCATCCCAGGCGAGGCTCGGCGCCGGGGCGGCCAGCGTCGCCAGGGAGGTCAGCCCGAACAGCAGGGCGATGGCGATTGCCATGGCGCCTGGTCGGGGAGGGCTCGCGGGCGTCGCTCCATTCGCCAATTCAGTAGGGACCTCCGAGCGCGTTCGGCCACAATCCGAACCTCCCCGCAAGGTACGTTCAGAGGATCTCAAAATCACTCGCCGGATGGTCCGGGTTGCGAGGGTCGGACGTCCCGGCGGCTTCAGGGGACTCTTGGGCGTTTCGGTATGGTTCGGTCGACTCTGCTTGGCCGTACGCGCCGCCAGTCACATCCCTCCGGTCGCGACGGCCCGATCACCGATTGGTTTCGGACGAGCCGGTTGAGCCTGGCTCGCCCGAACTTCGGCGCACTGCGTGGCCGCGCAGCAGCGCTCGCAGAGCGTCCGCGCGGAGTCGGACCGGTCCGAGCCGGCTGAGGCGATATACTTGGGTCGCTCGGCCCGCCGGCGTGGTGGGATCGCCACGCTCGAGCACCCCTCGGTGGCCTTAGCTCAACGGCAGAGCATCGGATTGTGGCTCCGAAGGTTATGGGTTCGAAACCCATAGGCCACCCCAACCTCCCGTCTCGACGGTTGCGCACCCGCATCCCGCGGCCTACCATCCGCACACCGCTGCAGTCCTCGTACGGGGCCCGTTCACGTCCGCTTCGGCGGCTGGATGCAAGGGCCCGCGATGGACGGCCGGGACGGCAGGAGGTCGCCATGGCGACGGTCACATTCGAGAACGTCTCCAAGCGTTACGGAGATGTTCAGGCGGTCAAGGATCTCAACCTGGAGATCGGTGACGGCGAGTTCATGGTCCTGGTCGGACCATCAGGCTGCGGCAAGACGACCAGCCTGCGCATGATCGCCGGGCTGGAGGAGATCACCAGCGGGACCCTCTGGATCGGCGACAAGGTCGTCAACGACGTTCCGCCCAAGGATCGCGACATCGCGATGGTCTTCCAGAGCTACGCGCTCTACCCACACATGTCGGTCCGCGAGAATCTCGCCTTCGGGCTCAAGCTGCGCAAGGTGCCCAAGGCGGAGATCGAACGCCGGGTCAACGAGACCGCCGAGACGATCCAGCTCGGCAAGCTGCTCGACCGAAAGCCCAAGGAGCTTTCCGGCGGCCAGCGCCAGCGCGTCGCGCTGGGACGGGCGATTGTCCGCGAGCCGGCGGTCTTCCTGATGGACGAGCCGCTGTCCAACCTCGATGCCAAGCTGCGGGTCCAGACGCGAGCCGAGATCGCCCGTCTCCATCAGCGACTCAAGACCACGATTGTCTACGTCACCCATGACCAGGTGGAGGCGATGACGATGGGTACGCGCATCGCGGTCATGAACGACGGCCTCCTGCAGCAGGTCGGGACGCCGCAGGCGCTCTACGACACACCGATCAACCACTTCGTCGCCGGGTTCATCGGCAGCCCCTCGATGAACTTCACTGAGGTCCGCGTGGACGGCTCGGGCGATGGCGCCCGATTGGTCGGCGCCGCCGAGTGGTCCATCCCGCTGCCGTCGCGCTACCGCGAGGCGGCCGCGCCGAAGGCCGGTCGGACGCTGGTCGCGGGCTTCCGTCCGGAGCACCTGGACATCGGCGAGGCGACGACGAACGCCGGTTCCTTCCAGGCTCGGGCGGATGTCGTCGAGTACCTCGGCAACGAGGAACTGCTCCACGTCAACGCGGCCGGCCAGGATGTCGTGGCCATCGTGGACTCGGCCCATCGCGTGCGCCCGGGCGACATCGTCAACCTGGTCCTGCCGCTCGACAAGCTCCATCTGTTCGATGGGGAGTCCGGCCTGACCCTTGCCCCTGACGCCCTGGTGGCCGTTTGAGCGACGGTCCAGCCTCAGGGGATGCCCCGGCCCCGGACGATCCCTCCCGGACCGATCTCATCGAGCGGGTCGTCGAGTCGCACGTCCTCCATCGCGGCCGCTACCTGACATTCCGGATTGACACCATTGAACGCGCCGACGGTTCGCGCGGCACCCGCGAGATCGCCGGTCATCCAGGCGCGGTTGCGATCCTCGCGATCGACGACGAGGATCACGTGCTCCTCGTCCGCCAATACCGCAGTGCCGTGGGCGCCGTCTTGCTCGAGATCCCGGCCGGCACGCTCGACACCTCCGCGGACGGCGGCGTGGAAGACCCGGACCTCGCCGCCCGCCGCGAGCTGGAGGAGGAGACCGGCATGCGCGCCGCGTCGTGGCGGAAGGTCGCGCAGTTCTATACGGCGCCCGGCTTCACCTCGGAGCTGATGCACCTGTATTTCGCCACGGATCTAGCCGCCGCGCCCGAGGACGAACGCCTTGGGCACGACGAAGATGAGCATCTCCTGCTCGTCCGCATGTCCGTGGATGCGGCCGTGTTGGCCGCTGAGCGAGGCGAGTTCCTGGACGCCAAGTCGCTCGTGGCGCTGCTCTGGCTCGGCCGCGAGCGAGCCGACCGATAGCCCAAACCAACGTTCCCAGGTGAAGATGCGACAGGCGGCGCCCGCTCAAGCCGTCCCGGGCCCTCCCCGCCTGCCAGTACCGGATTCTGGATGAACCCCTCGTGGTCCTGCCAGAAATCGACAAGAAGTGTCGGATCTGCAAGCGGACCACCTTCATTCGTGCCGAAAGCGGTAGTGGGAAGTACCGGGTGGGTCAACTCCTCGACGCGTCGCGGCCGCGACGCGCATCAGCCGCGTGTCCTACCCCTCCCGGTAGACCGCCAGGTCAACGGGCCGCAACCGCGGCGAATCGGTCAAACCGGGGATCCGGCCGCGCTTGGCGATCGGACGACCGTCGATCTCCTTGATATCGCCCGTGAAATCGATGGGTGACGCACCGCTGATGTGCGACCCGACCGCATACGAATCGACCGGCGCACCGGTTTCCTTGAAGAACGCGATCCGGTCCGGAGTGAGGCCGCCGGACACCGTGATCTTGACGTGCCCGAAACCGGCCTGGTCCAGCCGAGCCCTGACCTCATGCACCAGGCCCGGCGTGACCCGACCGCGCTCCGAGGGCGTGTCCAGACGTACCCCGTAGAGCCGATCACCGAGCGCCATGGCGACCCGGAGCGCCTCCTCCGCCTCATCCTTGAAGGTATCGACCAAAACAATTCGCGGCACATCCGGCTCCACGTGGCGATCGAAGGCGAGGGCCGCGTCCACCGTGTCGCCGAAGATGAGCACCAGCGAATGCGGCATCGTGCCCGTCGGGGCCAGACCCGCGAGACGCGCTCCCGCCGGGGTTGAGGCGCCGACGCAGCCGCCCACGATGGCGGCATAGTCGAGCACGTCGGCGATGTCCGGGTGGATGTGGCGAGCCCCGAAGCTGATCACCGGGGACGGCGCAGCCGCCTCGACACAGGCTCGCGCGGCGGTCGCCCAGCCCGTGGACTGCGCGAGCATCCCCAGGACGGCCGTTTCGTACAGGCCGAACTGGCGATATCGTGCGCGGATCCGCAGCACGATCTCCTTGGGAGCGATCTGGTCACCATCGGCTAGCGCCTCCAGCTGCGCCTCGGCCGGCGCTGCCGTTGCCAGGACATGGCCGAGCAGGTTGCGCGCCTCATCCACGCCGCACAGGACACCTGCCTGGCGACTGAAGACCTCCATAACCACCATCGGATCCAGGCCTTCCTTGGCCAGGATCGTCTCGGCACGGATGAAATAGACGTCGGCCGAGTCGCCCGACAGGATTTCGTTGGATGGACGCATCCGCGTGAGGCTCATCGACGCAGGTCCGCTCCGCTCTCCCCGTCGTCCGCGACCATCGGTGGTGAGGGCGGCTCCAGGGTGGCGGCGAGTGTACCGTAGGAGGCGGGTCCCACCCAGCGTGCCCCGAACCGTCTGCGCCGTCGCCGACGGGCACGCAGCCAGCCTGCGACCAGGACCATCGCGATGACCAGGGCCAGGGTCAGGGCCACGATGCTGATGAATCGGCCGCGCCCAACGTCCTCCGCGCTGGTCCAGGCAAACGCGGCCGCGCGCGCTGCATGGCTCGACCCCACGAGGTCCGCGATCGCGAAGCGAACGCGCGCCGTGTCAAGGTCGGCTACGGGAGTGGTGCCCCACAGGCCCATGATCTGGAATGGGTTTGGTTCGCCTGGACGGGTTGCCGCCGCTTCGACATAGGTGGCGATCGCCTCGAGCTCGGCCGTCGCCTCTCGATCTGCCGCCGCGAACGCATCGGGCAACTCGAAGGCCTCGCGCAGGCTCAGTGGTGGGGTGAGGCCCGCCGCCGCCGCAGCAGCCGCGATCGCCTGACGTTGGTCAAGGATCCGATGCGCTCGAGCGAACAGCTGATTTGCCTGCTCGAACTGCCACGCGCGCAGGGCTTCGCGCACGGACATCGGAAGCTGCCAGTCGGCGGCGGCCACTACGAGGTCCTCGTACTCGCGCCGAGCCGAGTCGCGGGCAAGTAGCAGCGGCTTGTCTGAATCGCGGACGACCCAGAAACGCCACAGGTCGTCGTATCTGTCGGGGTCGTAGGTCTCCAGCAGGTCCAGCAGGCCGCGCCAATCCGGCGGCCGATCGACGCGCTCGGGCGCCGCCGTTGCCCCAGCCGCCGCGGTTCCAGCGTCCGGCGGCTGGTAGGCGCCGATCCGGGCTGCCGCGTCTGCCCAGACCGCCCGCAGCACTTCGGGACCGGCGCGCGTGGCGATCGCCTGCGCGAGCGACAGGGTCGCGGCGTAGGCGTAGTCCTCGGTGGCGGTCGCCTCCCGGCCCACCGGACCCC
>CAYRTS010000017.1:0-12479 GCA_964427285.1 uncultured Anaerolineaceae bacterium | reverse complement strand
GTCGCGGCGTAGGCGTAGTCCTCGGTGGCGGTCGCCTCCCGGCCCACCGGACCCCAGGCATTGAGCGGGATTCGCGCCTTCTGGAGCTCCGCGGTCAGGATGTCGCCGCTGGCGGCGACCCCAAGCTGCGCGGCCGCCTCGAGTCCGTAGTACGAGGCGAAGCCCTCGCTCGCCCAGCGGTCCGCCAGGAGCGATCCGTTGAACCAGGCATGCGCCGCTTCGTGCAGGACGACGAAGTCCCCCGCGTACCAGGCCACCTCCACGCGACCTTCCTTCGGATCGAACAACCCAGCGTAGCCACCGGTGGAGCGGCTCGCGGCCTCCTGGACGACGAGGCCGCCGTCGCGAGGCCAGCCAAGGCCGATCTCCGCGCTCAGGACCGGGAGCGCCCGGCGCATCAGGCTGCCCACCCGCTCGGCCCAATCCGGATCGTCGGGCCAGGCGCGAATCGTGACGGCGACCGGCTCACCGTCGACGACGATGCTGTCGACGCGCTCGATGTAGGCGCCCGGGCGGTCACCGACCAGGTACACGAAGTACGTGAGCGGCTTGTCGATCCTGCCCGTCTGAAGGACCACGCGCCCGTCGGCGATGATTGTTTGCTCCGGGATCTCGCCCGTTTGCGCACGGACCTCGAAGCCCGCCGGAAATACGACCTTGACCGTGCTGCCCGGCGTGCCATCGGTCGCGAATGCCCAGACCGGAAAGGCGACGAGCGCTTCGCCGATCCGAACCTCGCGCGTTGGGTCACCCCCGGGATCGACGAGATCGAAGCGCAGGTTGTAGGTTGCCGACTGGCCACTGAACAGACGCTCGCCAAGGTCCAGGCGAAGGAGGGTGTAGTCGTCGGTCCGCTTGGAGACGTGGACCGCAGGGGTGCCGCCGCCCTCCCAGCTGAGCCTGAACCCCGACGTGTCCGGCAGCACGGACAGAAACGCGCGGTCGAAGTAGTAGCGCTTCGTCACGGTGTCGCGCAGAGTGTTGGTCAGGGCCATGGTGAGGTTGACCCGCACCCGATGCTGTCCGGGCTGGACGTCGTAGCGGGCGGTAGTAACGATGGTCAGGTCGGGCTCGGCAGCACGAACCGCCGGCGCGATGGCAGGCGCGGCTAGCAGCCCCAGGGCAAGGGCCGCGGCCAGTCCGAGGCCGGCGCCCCGGCGGATCGACCCGAGCCGCGGCGCGATCATGCCTCCGCGACGTCCGGCAATCGAGGAGGCTCGGGGGCCTCAAGCAGTTCCGGCAGGCGGGCGGCATACCGATCGAGTAGCGGCTCGTTGGCCGACGACCGCCCGGCGTGGTCCGGCATCCGGCCCCCCAGCCAGAGCCAGTCCTTGGACTCTTCGAGAAGGCGGTCCGCGATCCCCAGGATCCGCGCCAGCGCCAGCCCGAGTTGATCGGCGCTGGCGGCGCCGATCGGCACCTCCACCGCCAACAACGGGCGCTCGTCCTGGCCCACCGAAAACTTGGCGAACGGGAACTCGTCGTTCCAGCGCAGGAGCCGACGGTAGGACTTGCGGAACATGTCACCGATCGGCGGTGCGTAGTGTGCCCAGCAGATCAGGGCAAGATCCGGATCGAGGATCACGGTCACGCGCAGATCGAACCGTCGGCGCCCGTCCACGACCAGATCCCAGCTGGAGATCCCGTCTCGATCGGCTCGTTCAAATGGCGTCAGGCCCAGTTCGGAGAACCAGTCCTCGACATCGTCCGGCCGGGGGGCCGTGATCGCAGGCGGAACCGGGCCCGGGGGCGCGGCTGAGGCGCCAGGATCGGCGGGTGACATGGCCCGGGCAGTCTAGCCCGTCTTACCCATTTGCCGGTCTAACCCACTTGCCGGTCTAACCCAGGCGAAAACCTCGGCTCGCTTTCAACCCACCGATCGAGACGGACTGTCCGGTGGTGCCCTCGATCGCCTGGAGTCCGGCCCGGTTGCCCTGGCTGCCGGGCTTGCCCAAGGTGATGTCCACGGATTCCCCGCTGCGGACAACCCGACTCGAAAAGTCGCCCACGCGTACGCCTGCGGCAACCTTGACATTGCGCCCGATCCGACCACCGCGGGGAACCACCGCACGCTTGCCCACCACGGTGATCCCGCTGTTCAGGCGGTTGGGCTCCTGCTTGTTCGGACGGTCGTCGTGCGGGCCGTCGCCAACGATCGAGCCCTGCCCGACGACGACCTCCTTGTCCAGGATCGCGCGATCCACGACGGAACCGGACCGAATGACCGAGTCGAACATGACGATCGAATCGCGTACGACCGCCCCCATCTCGACGTGGACACCGGGCGACAGCACCGAGTTGACGACCGTCCCCGCGATCACGCAGCCGTGGCTGATCAGGCTTCGATGGACCTGCGCCGTTGGGCCGATCTTGGCTGGGGCGCGCTCCTCGGACCGCGTGTGGATGACCCATTCCTTGTCGTACAGATCCAGCCCGGGATCGTCGTCGAGGAGCGCCATGTTGGCCTCCCAGTAGGACTGGATCGTCCCGACATCCTGCCAGTAGCCGTTGTAGCGGTAGCCGTACACCCGGGCGCCCGCCTCGAGCATCGCCGGGATCACGTTTGCCCCGAAGTCCACCCGATCCTCGGTCAGCCAGCGGCGCAGGGTCCGCTTGGAGAACACGTACACGCCCATCGAGGCGAGGTCGCTCTTTGGCTGCTTGGGCTTCTCCTGCCATTCGACCACGCGGTCGTGCTCGTCGAGCGCAAGGATCCCCATGCGTGAAGCCTCGGCCAGGGGCACCCGCCGGACGGCGATCGTGACGTCCGCCCGGCGGCGGCGGTGGGCCGCCACGAACGGCTGGTAATCCATCTTGTAGATGTGGTCACCGGCCAGGACCAGAACGGTGTCGCCCGGCGTGTGCTCGATCACGTTGAGATTGCGCAGCACGGCGTCCGCGGTTCCGCGGTACCACTCGGCAACCCGTCCCCGGGCGATATATGGCTGGAGGAGCTTGACCCCACCGGTGTTGCGATCCAGGTCCCATGGACGACCGAGGCCGATGTGATCGTTGAGCGATCGCGGGTTGTACTGGGTCAGGACGACGACGTCATCGATCCCGGAGTTGACGCAGTTCGACAGGGTGAAGTCGATGATCCGGTACTTGCCGCCAAACGGAACGGCCGGCTTGGCCCGCTCCTGCGACAGGATCGACAGGCGCTCGCCCTCACCACCAGCGAGGATGACCGCCATCGTCCGCTTCACGCCGGCATCCTAGCACGCAGGATTCGGGCATTCATCAACGCTGTCTTGCCGTTGGTTACAGGAAGAGTCGCGGATTGGTGAAGTTGCCCTTGTAGACCACGGCCCAGTGCAGGTGCGCCCCGGTCGATCGTCCGGTATTGCCCTCATAGCCGATGATCTGGCCGGCCTCGACCTGGCTCCCGGCCCGGATGCCGCCCGGGCGACGGGGCAACATGTGCGCGTACCAGGTCTGCAGCTGTGCGCTATGGGCGATCACGACGATCCAGGCCGGGTCGTAGCCGTCGGCGTAGTTCCAGCCGATGTAGACAACGGTGCCCTTGCCGGAGGCCCGGACCGGCGTGCCCACCGGCGCCACGATGTCGATCCCGCGATGGAAGTGCGCGCAGCGTCCAACTCGCGGCTCCCAGCGAAACCCGGTGCAGCCAAAGTTCTGGGTGACCGTCCCGCCCATCGGCCAGGCGAGGGATCCGTTGTAGACAGATGGGATGCGACCCTCTGACGCGCGTCGCCGGATCAATTCGGCGATCCGGTTCTGGAGGCGCTTCTGCGAAGCCTGTGCCTTGGCTAGGGCGGTTCGGGCTTCGGCGGTGTCCCGGGACGCATCGGCAAACGCAGCGCGCTGGATGGCCAGTTCGGCAGCGGTTCGCTTCTCGAGATCGGCGAGCGCAGCCTTGGTGACCTTGAGGTCCGCCAGGCTTCGGTCGAGCTCGCGCTTGCGGGCTGCCGTCGCCTGGCGCAACGCGTTGGTCTGGTCGCGCGTGTCGGAGACCACCTGTTGAATCTCGGCAAGCGTCGCGCGATCGGTGGCGATGCGGGTCGCGAGCGCCTTGTCCTGCTCGGCGACATCGACAACGTAGCTCATCTCCACCAGCACGTCGGTGAAGGTCCCGCTGGACAGGAAGGACTCGAGGACCGAGGTCCGGTCACTGTCATAGGCGCTCCGAATCCGTTCGGCGAGGATCGCCTGGCGCCCGGACAGTTCCGTCCGCTTGGCCGCCTCGCGGATCTCGAGGTTCGCGAGCTCCGCGTCGAGGTCGGCAACCTGCCCAACCAGGAGGTCGTACTCGCCCTGGACGGTCTTGATCCGGGTGTTGATGGCGTTGATCTGTTTGCGGACCGAACGAATATCGGCATTGATTGCCCGCAGTTCGCGTGTCGTTGCGCTGATTTCGGCCGACACGCCGGCCTGGAGTCGCTGGAGACGTGCCACCTGCGCCGCCTGGGCCACAACGTCCTTCTTCAGGCGCTCCTGGCGGGCGCGGGCCTCGCTGAGTTCATCGCCGTATGCGGTTGGGGCCGAGCCGGGCGCCCCAAACGAACCGACCACCAGTGGGAGAAGCAGCAGGACGGAGATGAACGGACGGCGGGGACGACGACGCCGGAGGGAGGGTCCGGCACCATGGGTCCAGCCGCTCACGGGCGACCCCGCTCGGTCGTTTCTCGATCGTTCGTTCCTGGCGATGTCATCGTGCGAGCCGACTCCGCTGGTCGGACCAGATGCGGCCTGGACTGCGTCTGGTCCATCTGACGGTGAGCCCGCCGGTGGATCGCCGCCCGAAGCAGGCACAGACTCGGGACGACACCGGCTTGCGCGCATTCTACCCGGCGAGTCCAATTGCGGAATCGGCTCCATGTGCGCGGCAGGGCGCAGCGCCTACCGGATCAGCACCGCCCACAGCGCCGCGATGATGAAGAACGGCCCGAATGGTACGTAGGTCCGGCGGCCAATCCGGCGTGCCGCCAGGAGCACCAGCAGCACGATTCCGGAGAGGACGAGGGCGAAGACGACGCTCCCGAGGCCCCGACTCCCACCGACCAGCAGCCCGATCCCGACTAGCAGCTTCACATCGCCCAGACCGAACGCCCCGGCGCCGAACGGGATGGACGGCAGGAACAGGGCGGCCGGGATCGCCAGCGCGGCAATCACGGCCGGCACGAGCTCTGCGCCGACCAGCGGATTCGTCCCGCTCAACGCATACACGAGCGCGATTGGGATCACGGGCAGCGTCAGCAGGTCCGGCAGCAGCCGCTGGTCAAGGTCGGTCGCAAGACCGATGACGAGTGTCACAAACCAGGCCCCGAACACCACGAACGCCACGGGATCCCCGCCGAACCGCAGCGGCAGGAGGCCGAAGGCGACCGCGCCGACGAGCGCGGTGAGTCCCGTTCGCCAGTCCACGACGCGGCCGGCTGGGTGCTCCTCGTCGTGCTCGGGCCAGCGCGTCGCCAATCGGTCGGCGGCCAGGCCCAGGGCGAACCCGCCCGCCCCCAGCACCGCGCTCAATGGTTCCATCAGTCAGCCCTAGGCCGGTAAATCTTGGTGGGCCCGATCGACGGGAGAAATCGGCAAGGGCTAGACCGGGCGGGCGCCGGCGAGGGCCAGTTCGACGAGGGTCGCATGGGTCACGCCCGTCGCGCCGCGCGCTGCGTAGGGAGTGGGCTTGCGGAAGTAGGCCGTCCCGCCGATGTCCAGGTGCACCCACGGCTTGGTCACGAATTCGCGGATGAACAGCCCGCTCTTGATCAGCGAGCCTTCGGCCGCACCGGCATTCTGGAGGTCGCCGTACCAGCTCTCCATCTCGGGGACATAGTCGTCCACCAGGGGAAGCTGCCAGTAGCGCTCACCAGCGCGCGCCGCGGCCGCCGTGACCGAATCGTAGAACGGCTGCGGTGTCCCAAAGGCGCCGGTGACCAGGTGGCCGAGTGCCCGCGAGACAGCACCGGTCAGCGTCGCAACGTCGATCAGGTGGGTGGCGCCCAACTGCTCGGCATAGGTCAACGCATCGCCCAGGATCAGGCGCCCCTCGGCGTCGGTATTGGTGATGTCCACCTTCTTGCCGTTCAACGCCGTCACGATGTCGCCCGGCCGCGTCGAGTGTGGCCCGGGCATGTTCTCGACCGCCGGCGCGACGGCCAGCAGCGGCGTCCCCGGGGCCAGCCGGGCGACCGTGGCGATGGCCGCCAGGACCGTGCAGGCCCCGGTCTTGTCCATCTTCATCTCTTCCATCCGGTCGGACGGCTTGATGCTGATCCCGCCCGAATCGAAGCAGACGCCCTTGCCGACGATCGCGAGGTGTCGATCGAGCGCGTCGCGTTCACCTTCAGCGC
The DNA here is from genome assembly GCA_964427285.1 of uncultured Anaerolineaceae bacterium. Lineage (GTDB taxonomy): Bacteria > Chloroflexota > Limnocylindria > Limnocylindrales > CSP1-4 > SPCO01. The sequence continues at coordinate 6,165 of CAYRTS010000017.1, read as the reverse complement.
CCGAGCGCAGCACGATCATCCGTGGCGGGTTGTCGCTGCCCCGGCCGACCGCCATGAACATGCCCATACCGAGAGCGGTCGCCCGATCCGGCTCGATGACGTCAATCCAGAGGTCGTGCCGCTTGGCAATCGCCCGGGCTTCATCGGCCAACACTTCCGGGCTCACGTCGTTCGATGCCCGGTTCGACAAGGTGCGGGCCAGATTGGCGCCCTCGGCGATCACGATGCCGCGTTCCGCCTCCCGGGTGAGGGCGGCCACGTCCGCGCCTGGAGCGATGAGGGTCAGCTCATCGAGCTCCGGCGGAACCTGGTCGACATTCTCCCGGTAGATCGTCCGGGGATCGTACGAACCTTCAAGAACGCCCCTGGCCACGAGGCCAGCCGCAATGGCGGCCCCATCGGCGAGGTGCTCGGCGAGCGGCGACAGCCAGATGGCGAGCCGCTTGACGGATCGCCCGGCGAGGCGTCGCTCCGCGGAGGCAGCGATCCGGACCACGGTCTCTCGGTCCAGAGTGGTCACATCGCCGATCCCCACCGTCAGGATGCGCAACGCGGGCAGTTCACCGGCGGCCGCAAGAGCCGTCCCGAAGCGCTTCCCGCTCAGCTCGCCGAACTTGACGAGCGCCTGGAGCTCGCCGCCAGAGCGCCGGTCGAGTTCGCCCAGCGGCCCATCGAAGGCCGGGTCGGCGACCACGGGAATGACGAGGACGTCCGTGGCCACATCCCACGGCTGATCGGTAACGACACGCAGTAGCACAGCCCTGGATTCCTCCGCAAGGGACCGCCGGACGGCGCCCTGTGCGCGGCGGTCGATGGTCAAATGTTGCGGGCAGTGTAGCGGTGCCCCGCCTCGCAGGGTCCCCGGGCACGCCACTTACGGGGATGCCGCCTCGATGGCACTCGTCAGCCGACCCTTGGCCTCCTCGATGGTGATCACCGCGCCGTTCATCCCGCCCCGCCCGATCTCGGCCATGATGACGACCATGGCCCGGGTATCTGGCGGCAGGTTGGCGCGCGCGGCCGTCTCGCCGGCCTGAGCCGTCTCGACTTCGGCCGTTACGGTTCCGCCACTTGCCGCGTACGCCGCGTAGAGCCCGCGCAGCGCCGTGTCGTAGGCCGCGCTGCGATCGAGCCACTGGTCGAGCACGGTGACGTCGACCGTGTTGGCCAATTGGTCGCGCAAGGCTCGGGCGATGGAAATCGTCGAGTCGGCCTCCTTCAGCCGGTCGATCGCGTCACCGTAGCTGGCCGCTCGACCGAATGTGGCCGCCTCCGTCACCAGGCGATCGTGCTGGTCGAGGAGGGAGCCCAGCTGGATCGCGGCAAACGACCCGCTGGTCAACCTGGCCCACGCAGGCTGGAGCCCAGCGGTCGCCTCCAGCGTGCCGAGCAGGGATGCGTGTCGGGCAGCCACCTCCTGCGACAACAACAGGGCGGTATCGGACCGTACGACGTACGGGACGTCGGCCAGCGCAAGATTCAGTGCGGTCGTCTGCGCCGTCAGGTCGTCGAGGAGTCGATCGCCCTCGGCGATGGCGGCCTGGACGGTCGCCGTCTCGCCCCCGTTGAGCGCGGCGAGGGCACCACGGGCCTGGACGCCCAGCGAAGCGAGCTGTTCGGCCAGCGCGTCAAGCCGGCCGGCAACGCCATCGAGCACGACCGTTGCCTCGAGATCGCGGGCATAGGTCAACTCGGCCCGCGACGCCGTACCTGGCTGGTGATTCGCGGCGCTGATCAGGCCGGTGGCTCCGAGGGCGATGGCCACCACGATCGCGAGCCAGCCGAGCCCCTCCAGGATCCGAATGACCAGGAGCTTCATGCGCCGCCGGCACGGATGGTGAACACCGTGGCAGGGTAGCATCGCGGCCATGACGGATCCCGAGGATGGTGGCTCGACTGATGGCCTGGGTGGCGGACTGGGTGGTGGCCTGACCGGCCAATCGCTGCGCCGCCTTATCGGCGCGATGCCCAAGGCTGAGCTGCACCTGCACCTCGATGGCTCCCTGCGGGTCGACACGGCGCTCGAGCTCGCCCGGACTCGCGGGATCGACGCCCCCCGGGACTGGGCCGGCATGTCCGCGGCGCTGATCGCCCCGATGCAGTGCGCCGACCAGGCCGAGCTGCTTCGAGCTTTCGATCTACCGATCGCGCTGATGCAGGACGCCGAGGCGCTCGAGCGGATCACCGCCGAACTGGTCGAATCGAAGGCCGCCGACAACGTCCGCTACGTCGAGATCCGCTGGGGCCCGCTCCTCCACGTCGTGCGCGGCCTGTCCATCGCCGACGGGATCGCGGCCGTCTGCGCCGGGGCGCGTGGCGCGGCCGCCCGAACCGGGACCACGGTTCGGCTCATCTGCACGGCGTTGCGTTCGCACGACCCCGCGGACAACGTGGTTCTGGCCGAGACCGCGGCCCGTTTACGGGACCAGGGGCTGACGGGCTGGGATCTGGCGGGGGACGAGGCCGCATACCCGGATCCACTGACCCACGCCGCGGCGTTCGACGCGGCGCGAGCCGGTGGCCTGCGGATCACCGTCCACGCCGGGGAATGGGGCGGGGCCGCCCAGGTTCGGCGGGCGCTGGGCGTCTCCCCGGAGCGGATCGCCCACGGCGAAGGTGCGGTCGACGATCCGGCCCTCTGTCGTGCGTTGACAGCTCGCGGAGTAACGCTCGACCTGTGCCCCACCTCCAATGTCCAGGCCGGGACCGTGCCGTCCGTGGCGCGGCATCCCCTCGCCCGCCTCCACCGTGCGGGCGTGCCCGTTACCCTCAACACGGACGACACCACCGTCTCCGACATCACCTTGTCCGAGGAATACACCGGCGCCGTGGAACAGATCGGGTTGACCCTGCCCGAGCTGTGGGCGATCAACCGGCGCGCCCTGGATGCCGGCGTCGCATTCGCCGACGAGGCGGCCCTCGCGCCGATCCGAGTCGCGTTCGATACCTGGGCCGCCGGCATCCCCGAACTCGGGGCTGCGCCAAGCTAGACAAGCGCGCCGGAGGCCCGCTAGGCGCCGAGTCGGTCCAGGATCGCGGCGAGCTCCGCGGCATCGGCTGCGATGGCTGTTGGGGCCTCATCGGCTGGGAGCGCCTCGACCTGTTCGCGCGTCGTGACTCCGGTCAGCATGAAGACGCAGCGGGCGCCCACGGCGCGGGCCGCCGCGAGGTCCGTGCCGATCCCGTCGCCGATCATGATCGCGTCTCGTGGCTGGCGGCCAACGGCGTGGGCGGCGGCCTCCAGCAGGTACGGGGCGGGCTTGCCGATGGAGACGGGCACGACCCCGCTCGCCGCCTCCACCGCGGCGACGAGCGAGCCGGCACCCGGACGCAGGCCGCGCTCGGTCGGGTAGACGGGGTCGCGGTTGGTGGCGATGAAGTGGGCGCCGGCTCGAATGCAGTCCGCGGCCACGGCCAGGCGCGCGTAGGTCAGATTCGGGTCCAGCCCGACGACGACGGCATCCGGGTTCCCGGCTGCAGTGAACCCGTCGATCCCCTCCTGGCCGACCCTCGTGGCCGCGTGGGCGGCACCCACCACGTCGTAGCCCTCGTCGCGCAACTCCCGTTCGAGCCCGCCCGCGCCCAGGACCAGGACCCGCCGGATCTCCGGATCATGTTCCTTGAGGTAGAGCGCCGTCGCCCGGGCGGACGAGACGACCGTTTTCGGGCTGACCGGGGCCCCCATCGCCGCCAATCGGGTCTGGTAGTCGGCCCGGTAGTGCATCGAATTGTTCGTGACGTAAACGACGTCATCGCCCCGTGCGGCCCGGTCAGCGAGAACCCCGGCGACCCCAGGCACGGGATCCGAGCCGCGATAGACAACCCCGTCGAGATCGACCAGCAGCAGGAGGCTCACGGGTCGGATCGTAGCCGCGCGCCTCCCGGCGCGTACGATGGGGCCATGCCCGCCCCGGATCGAAACCCGCTCGCCGCCACGGATCGGCTGCTGGTCGACGGCACGAACCTGCTCCACAGCCTGTCGAGGACGGTCGGCACCGGCGGCGCGACCGGCGGCGCGGCACCCCCTGCGGCGCTCATCGGGCGACTCCGGGCGGTCGTCCCGGCCCCCGTCGGGATTGAGCTGATCTTCGATGGGCCTCCTGAGCGCGGCCTGCGCGGCGAGCGGATCGCGGCCGGGACATCGGTCCGCTACGGCGGTCCGCGCAGCGCCGACGCCGTGATCCTCGCCTTGATCGACGACGTTCGACTGGTCGACGGTCCCGATGGCACCGCCAGGCTCCTGGTCGTCACCGACGATCGCGACCTCCGTCATGAATCGCGGATGCGGGGCGCCCGGACCGCGGGCTCCAGATGGCTGCTCGGTCGCCTCGACAGCGGTCGCGGGGGCGGCGCTCGACTCTCGACACCATCGATCGGAAACCCCCGGGCGCCGCGCCCGATTCCGACCGCTTCAGCGGCGGCCCAATACGACGGCGATCCGGCCGAAACCGATCGCACCGGCTGGCGTCCGGGGCGCGGCGCGACTACGAAACGAGGGAATCCGCGCCGGTCCCCGAAGGCGGGTGGGGCTGGTAGGATGCCGGGGTGAATCTCGTCGACGTCCTCGATGCCGCCTGGAAGCAGATCCTCGAGATCACCTCCATCTTCGTGCTGCCCAATTGGGGCGACGTTATCGGCCTGCTGCCGGTGCTGGTCGTGCTCGGCCTCGTCGCGCCATTCCTGACCTTTGTCGCGCTGGGCGCGGTCATCTACGTGGCCCGCCGGCCGCGGGTCAAGGTCAGGTTTGAGGAAGGACCGCGCGTCGCCGAGATTGGCCCAGGCGGCGAGCCGATCTTTCGGGTGGGCCTCCCGTACTGTCGCGGCGACGCCCTGACCTACCCGTCCGGCACGCAGCGCTGTGACCGTTGTCACGACCAGCTCGCCGTTGTCTGTCCGATGTGCAGCACCGGGCGTTCTGCGCTTCTCGACACCTGCGCTGATTGCGGCCTCGTACTCAAGGTCATGCCTCGCGCAGTCGCCGTCCGCGCCTCTGCGGGTCCGAGGCCCGGCGGCGCGGCCGCGGCCTGACGGCCGCATCGGCCTGACAACGCAGCGGTAGCGATGGCGGCAGCGAGCTGATGGCGACAAGGACGTGAGCATGGAGGCGCTGTCGACCGGCCTGTTCTCGCTCGGTGTGGTCTTCATCGCGCTCGGGTTCGCGGCCCACATCGGCCACGCCGTGATGCTGGCGAACGGGCGGCGGACACTCCCCGTCCTGGCCGCGATGCAGCAGCCCGCGTATGCCGGCGTCGTGACCGGCTCGTTCGTCGCCGCCAGGCTCGGGGCCGCCGCGGGCGGCCCGAGCACCGCGGCGTCACCCAGCCCCCTCTCGGGCGCTGCACTCGGACTCAGCCTCGTGGGCTGGCTGGCGCTGGGCGTCTCGCTGGCGTTGCGTGCCGTCATCGTCGGGCGTGGGCCGTGGGGCAACATGTTCGAGTTCAGCGTCGCCTTCGCGTTTTCGATGGTCGGCGGCTATCTCTACCTTCAGCGCCGTTACCCGATCCGCTCGATCGGCTTCCTCCCGCTCGGCGTTGCCCTCGCGATGCTGCTCTACGCCTCGAGCCTGCCGTCCGAGATCAAGCCGCTGGTGCCCGCCCTCCAGAACGCGCCGCTGCTCACGATCCACGTTGGAATGGCGGTGCTCAGCTACGGGATCTTCGCCACGAGCTTCGCGGCCGGCGTTGGCTACCTGATCCAGGGCCAGAACGACCGGTTCGCCTGGCTGCCATCGCACAAGGTCCTGGACGAGGCGGCCTACCGGGCCGTGATCATCGGCTTCCCGATCTTCGCCACGATGATCATCCTGGGGTCGTGGTGGGCATCCATCGCGTGGTCACGCTACTGGGGCTGGGACCCCAAGGAAACCGCGGCCCTTGTCACCTGGCTCATCTATGCGGTCTATCTCCACGCCCGCAACCAGCGTTCCTGGGCCGGACGCCCCGCGGCGCTGCTGCTGGTCGTCGGTTTCGGGATGGTCCTGGTCACCTATTCGGGTTCGCTCTGGTTCAGCGGCCTGCACGCCTACAGCGGGCTGTAGGGGCGGGACCCGCATCAGGAACCTGCGTCGGCTGAGCCGGGGACCCGCCCCTCGGTCCACGCGCCCCCCGGTCCACGCGCCCCCCCGACACCTAACCCCCCTCCTCCCGGCCGCGCGTCGCGCAGGCG
>CAYRTS010000016.1:26219-52302 GCA_964427285.1 uncultured Anaerolineaceae bacterium | reverse complement strand
CCGGGATGTCATCGGGGGGTTATCTTGGCCGGCGGGAAGGAGGTCTAGAAGCCGGCCGTTGCGTCAGGCCGCCTCGCCGCTCGATGCCGGCAGCGTGACGAGCGCTCCCGCCAGGTAATCCCGGGTTGCAGCCTCGCGCGGGTTCGTGAACATCGCCTTGGTGTCGCCGGTTTCAACCACGCGACCTTCATAGAGAAACGTCAGGAAGTCGGAGACGCGGTGGGCCTCGGGCACGTCGTGGGTGACCAGGACGACGGTGAAGTCGCCACGCATGGCGGTGATGCTCTCCTCGAGCTTGGCCGTGGAGCGAGGATCCAGCGACGCGGCCGGCTCATCCATGAGGACGACCTCCGGCGAAACCGCGAGGGTGCGGGCAATGCAGACGCGTTGCTGCTGGCCACCGGACAAGGTCAGGGCACTCTCATCGAGCCGGTCCTTGACCTCATCCCAGAGGATCGCCTTCGTCAGGCTCGACTCGAGGATCTCGGCGTGGTTGGCCCGGTCGTGGCCGTGGGCCTTGACGCCATAGAGCACGTTCTCGCGGATGGACATCGGGAACGGATTTGGCTTCTGGAAGACCATCCCGACGCGCCGGCGCAGCAGGACCGGATCCATGGCCATGCAGTCCTCGCCGTCCAGGGTGATCCGGCCCGTCACCCGGCAGTTCGCGGTGAGGTCCGTCAGGCGGTTGAAGCTGCGCAGGAGGGTGGTCTTCCCGCAGCCGGATGGCCCGACGATGGCCGTCACCTTGCCCCTCGCGACGGGAACGTCGACGCCCTTGAGGACCTCCCTCCCGGCAAACGCCACGCGGAGGCCGCCGGTCTCCATCACGTTGTCGGTGACGTCTGCTGCCAGGGTGTCCATGGGTCGTCCTCCTGTGGGCGTGGCGCCGAGCTAGGCGGCGGTCAGGGCGCCGCGATACCGATTGCCAAACCGCCGGCGCACCAGCATGGCGATGACGGTCAGGCCGAGCGTCAGAAACAGCAGCAGGAGGGCGGCCGTGAACCGGTACGCGGCCATGGTTTCCTTGAACGGAGCCGACCCGTACTTCGTGGCGAAGAGGGCGTAGTCAAGCGAGGTGACCTCGCTCAATGGCCCCACGCCGAACTGCCCCGTGCCAGCGATGAACATGATGATGGCGAGACTGCCGGCAGCCTCTGCTGCGCCGAGTAGCACCCCGGTCAGGATGTTGGGCGCCGCCCACGGCAGCAGGATCCGACGCAGCCCGTGGCCCTCGGTCGCACCCAGGGCGATGGAACCTTCGCGGATTTCGCGCGGGATGGACCGCAGCCCTTCTTCGGTCAGCTTCGCGATGATCGGGATGACCAGCAGGGACAGGAAGACAGACGCGGTCAGGAACGAACCCTTGCCGGGATAGATGAGGCCAAGATCGTCTTCGTACGAACCGCGAACCAGGTCGGACAACAGGGTGCCGGCCGGCTGATCGATGGTGAGGCGGACCACGCCGAAGGCGGCGGCGCCGATGATGAAGACCGAGACGGCCCGCAGCATCGTCGTGCAGAAGTCGATCAATCGGGCCAGCCGACCCGGGTACTCATTCATGAACCAGCCCGCGCCAACGCCGGGCAGGATGGCGATCAGCGAGGTCATGCCCATGAGCAGGATCGTCCCGGCGATGTTGTTCCAGAGTCCGGGCGTGTAGACGAACGAAGCTACGCCGTCCTGCTCCTGGACGCCTTCCTGGTATGCCGTCGTCAACAGCTCCCAGCTCAATCCTCCCGCTCCGGACGCGACGATGTGTCCGAGGAGCAGGCCGTAGGCGACCAGCGCGCCGACCACGGGCAGGATCAGCAACGGATAGACGGCCAGGTCCTGCCCGGTCGGCGTGGCGCCGAGGATTCCCCGTAGCGAGTAGGACGCCACCAGGACGGATACGAGCAACAGCAGCGGGCCCGACAGGGCGGACCGGTGGATGATGCCGTTGACCTGGGCGCCATACAGGTACTCGGGCAACAGGGTCAGCAACCCGACGGTCCCCAGGGACAGGCCCAGGAGGAGGACGCCGGCACGGTCCCGCCGGCCGACGGAACGTGGCCGACCGGCGAGGGCCGTCAACACGGACAGACCGAGGACACCGAGCGCCGGAACCACAACGGCATCCATCGGATTGGCGAAGAGCGTTGCGCCGCCAAGGGCCAGGCCGACGAGCGAGGCGACCAGTGGCAGGGCGTAGACGAGCCGTGCCGACCGTGCGTTGGCATGCGCGCCAGCGTCGAGCGCGCGCTGCGGGCGGGCATCGATCGTGGGCGCCTGGGTGGGCGCCTGGGTGGCCGCCTCCGACGCGGCCAGACCGGTCCTGGGCAGGGCCTTCATGCGTGCACCCCCCGGCGCAATCGCGCCTGGACGAGTGTCATGACCACGACGACCAGCGCGGCCAGGACGAGGAGCGCGAGGGCGCTGGCATAGCCAACCGCGCAGGCCGTCGGCAGACATGCGGCGTTCCCCTGGAATGCGCCAAGCAGGCCGACTCCCTCCGCCGCCAGCGATGGCGTCCGCTCGAGCACGTCGAGGAGCGGGTTCGGGATCGAGTTCGCCTCCCAGCCCACGACGAAGATCACGATCAACGTATCGCCGAGCGCCTTGAGGGTTCCGAGGGCCACCGCCGCGACGATGCCGGGCATGGCCAGCGGGAGAATGACCTTGCGCAGCGTGTACGAGCGATTGGCGCCAAGGGCCAGGGAGGCCTCCCGGGCCGAGCTGGCAACGTTGCGCATGGCGTCTCCGATCAGCGGCGTCATGAATGGAATCACCAGCAGGGCGACAAGCACCCCTCCCAGAAGGGTGCTGTTGTTCACGCCCTCCGGGTCCCAGGGATATGACCCGGGGCTGAACGGCACGCTTCCGTCCGCCGGGGGCCAGTTCTCCGGCGCGATCCCCAGGCGAGCCGGATCGAACGTGCTGAAGATGGAGTCAGCGGCGAATTTCGGGATCATGAACAGCTTGACGAAGACCACGGCGGACACGGCGTAGACGATCGGCGGGATGCCCGACAGGACACTCAGGAGCGGCCGCAACACGCGCCCGATCGGACCCATCGGGAACTCCGTGGAGATGATCGCCATGGCCAGCGAAACCGGCAGCGCAAGACCGACGGCGATCGCAGAGATCAGAACGGTGCCCGCAAGGGCCGGAGTCAGGCCATAGAGCCCTTCGCCGGTGGTGAACTGGCTCGCAAAGACATCGCCGGCAAGGGCCTCCAGACCTGGAAGTTCAAGGACCGGCAGGCTGCTGATCACCAGCATCCCAACCACGCCGGCGAACATTGCGACCGGGATCAGGGCGAGCGCCAGCGAAACGGCAAACGGCCAGCTACGGGTGGTCACTGATCAGAACCTGCCTGCCAATTCACGAGTCCGATGGGCCGGGCCTCGCCGTTGCAGTTCGCCGGCGCAGCACTCGTCGACCGATCAGGAAGGAGAACAGCGCAAGCGCCACGGCCGCGGCCCCCAGCAAGCCGCTCAGGATCAGGGGCAGACTGTCGAGCGAGCTTTCGACGGCAGAAGGCACGATCTCGGCCTCTGGAACCGGAACTGCCGTGGCTCCAAGCACCGAGCCGCCCAACTGCTCAAAGCCGAGGATGGCCTGATCGAGGATCGTGCCGTCCTCCAAGCCAATCACCTGCTCCAGGCGATAGCGACCGTCGGCGAGTGGCTGCGGAGGCGCGATGGAAAGGTCGATCGAGCGCCCGAAACTGGGCACAACGGAGTTGCCGGTCAGGGTCGTCCGCGCGCTGCCAACCAACGCTCCGGTTGCGTCCATCAAGGTCGCTGACGCGACCACGGCGTTGGGTGGTGCGCCGTAGTGCGCGTTGCCGTTGTTGCGCAGCAGGCTCGTCACGGCCAGCTCACCGACCAGCGGTGACCAGGCAGCCTCCATGCCCTCGATGTCGCCGATGGATGTCTGCGTGGTGCCCGCCAAGGTGACCACGACGCTGACCCCAAGGGCCACGCCGACACCCACGTTACCGTCGTCGGACGCCGGCTGGCCGCGCACCTGGAGGAGCGCATACCTTGTCCCCTCCCCTGCCCCCTCCGGGACTCGAACCGTCACGGTGACCGAGCGCTCCTCGCCCGCTGCCATCGTGAAGCTGGACGGGGTGACCTCGACATAGGCTCGACCGGAGTACGGGCTTGCGTCCTGGTCGGCCGGCACGAACTCGAACCCGCCTTCCGGGGACTGCCCAAGGCCGCTTGGTTCGACCGTGATGTCAAGCGCCACGCCGGCACGCAGGGTGACCTCCGTCGTCTCCTCTGTACCAAGCGCCACCGTCGCGCTGATCAGGGATGGAACGGCCGTGAGCGTCTCGTCACCAGAGGGCGCCTGCTCGGCGGCCGGCGGCTGTGCGGCCGACGCCGTAGCCCGGATCTCGTGAGCGATGGAAAGCTGTTCCTGCCCAAAGACAAGAAGGGCTCCGACAGCGAGGGCCAGGAGCATGCGTCGGGCGGGTGCGTTCATCGGCTCCATTCCACTTGCGGGGTTGGTACGGCCATTGGGAGCACCTCCCTGCCCCGAAGGCGAGAAGAGCTCCAAGTGCAGATGCACGGATCACTTGTCCGGCGTTTATCGATTCCATTCAAGGTGCTGGAATCGGGAGGCGGCTGAAGCGCCACCTCCCGATTGGACGGGTCGGCCTAGAAGCCGGAGATCACCGAGAAGAGGAGGCTGATGCCGTAGCTGCCGGGCTGATCGAGTGGCCCGACGAACTGGTTGAGCGCCACCGGGAGGTTGGCGCTGTTGCTACCGGATGTGACCTGACCGCCGATCTCGAGGTTGACCGCGGCGTTGGGTGTGACCACCGCCGACATCGGGTCGGTCAGGGCCTTGCTGCCGTCCACCATGTGGCCTTTGGTTGGGAGCACGCTGGGATCGGTCACGTTCAGGTTCCAGGCGATGTTGCTGAAGATCGTGACCGGGACGTTGGTGGTGTTGAGCGCATTGCGGGCGAGCGGGATGGTCACCGACGCCGGGACCGTCAGGGCCAGGAAGCCGGCGTCAACAACGCCTGTGACCGTGGTGGTGCCGGAGCCGGGGGGAGCCGAGGCCGGCGGGGGCGTGGGGGTTGACGAAGGGGTTGGCGTCGGCACTGGGGTGGGCGTCGGGCAGACGTTGATGACCGTGCCGCCGGTCGAGGTGACCGAGGCCAGCGAGTCGCCGTAGTCGACGCCGACGGTGCCGCCGAGCATTCCGCCGGCGGTGGTGGGGTCGATCGGCAGATCGATTGTGGAGTTGCCACAGGCGATTACCTGGAAGGTGATGCTGATGACGTCGTGATCCGCACCGGCTGACAGGGCGGTCGCCCCGTCCTGGTACGTCACAGCGGTAGTGTTCGTAGCGGGAATGCGCCCGGCGGCGTTCGCGGCAGCGATCAACGCTGCGGTCCCCGGGAAGCCGACGAAGGCAGCGGGGCTGCCGCCGGTGTCGAGCGTGCTTAGCCACTCAGCACCGCGGGTGACCGCCGTGACCTGAAGCCGTGTCTTGTCAAAGTTGACGACCGTTGAGGCACCGCTGATGGGCACCGCGGCATTGGCGACGACCCGGACGGTGAAAGTACCGCCGAGGGCGGGAGAAACGCTCGGGGCTTCGATGCGGAGCGTATTGCCGACGGCCATCGCGGCCGCCGGCACGAGGAGACCGCCGATGGTCAGAAGTGCGCCCAGCGTTGCCGCGAGGGGCTTTCCGAACCTCGAGATTCGACGCGATGAATTCACTTAGTACCTCCGATGTTGTGCATCCGATTGGAAGTTGCTAGCGTGCGATGGCAGTTGCGTGCCGTGGGTCAGTAGGGAGCGACGAAACCCGTTCCACCCCATCGGCCGGTCACCTGACCGAGATCGGGCAGACTGATCCCACCGTCGTTGTTCGCGTCAGCTCGGATCCAGCCCTTGCAGGTGGAGCTCTGGCCCCACTTGCCCGTAATAGCGCCAAGGTCCGGCAGGCTGACCCCGCCATCGAGATTGAGGTCCCAGTTTGGGATCACCGGGTTGGCCGGCACGGGCGTCTGGACGAAGCCGGCGGTCGCGACGGCGGTCTGGCCAGCCGTGGTGAGCATGTAGTTGACGAAGTCGTCGCCCTTGACGAGATTGGAGTTGTCGATCCGGGTGTTGGGGGAGGCACCAGCCGAGCCGGTGAACTTGCGGACAGCGAGGAACAGCTCGCGCGGGGCGGGGTAGGTGTTGTTCTGGACCGTGATGACGGTGGCGGTGATGCCGTTCAAGGTCAGTGGCTTCAGGCCGGCCCGGCCGGCATTGGCCAGGCTGGTGTAGACGATCTGGTACGGGTTGTTGATCGCAGCCGTCGCCTCGTCCTCGCTCGTGTTCAAGCGGGGCAGGCCGGTTGCGGTGATCGTCGCGGCTTCAAGGGCTGCGCTGATCGAGAAGAGGCGAAGGTGGTCCGGCTGGCTGCCGGATACGGTCGTTCGTGAGCGCGGCACAATCGTCTGGCTGGGGCCGCCGAGGGCGCTCCAGTTGGTGATCGTGCCTTCCCAGATCCCCTTGACCTGGGCCGACGTGATGTCGGTAATGAAGCTCATCGCTGCGGAGTCCTGGACGGCGAGGATCATGGCGTCGCCGCCGACTTTCCAGGCCCACAGCTCTGCCTTCTCGGCTGCGCTGAGTGGTCGGGAGGACGCGGCCACGTCGATCGTGCCGGCGCGGAGGGCGTTCAGGCCCGCTCCGGAACCGCTGGCGACGAGGGCGAGCGTGGTGCCGGCGTTGGCAGCGGCGGCCTGGAAGCCAGGCTGGGCCTCCTGGTTGGCCGGGAAGACGGTCGTGGAACCCTCGACCTTGACCGTGATCGGGCAGAACGCCGCGGCGAATGCGTTGCCAGGCCCAGCCATGACAGACGCGCTGGCCAGCAGCACGCCCGCGATCAGGATGGCGATCCAGGACCGGCCGGTCGTTCTTCGGTTGAAGGTCGATTCATGCATCGATAGTTGACTCATCCGATTGGTTCTCCGTTCGAATCACCGGGGTGTCGGTTGACATCACTAGCGAGGATGGGTCAGGCTGTTGCTCCCTTCGATGTGGGCCGGTCTATCGGGCAGCACTGCAATGCTGTCGCCCCGAAAGCGTCAGGACCCGGGTTTCCTGGTGGACGATGTCGTGGGCCCATCGCGGGCCTCGTCGAACGGCCCGCGTCGAAGGGCACGGCTACCCTCGGGCTTGGTCAGCGGCTGCGGCTGCGGCATTCGACTGGTGGGGGGCGGCGGAGGTGGCTGATCTCACGCCCTATCGCCCTGCTGGCGGCGTGCTGGAGGTTGACCTGCGCTGGGGCCGTCGGGCGAACACCACACCGACGATGACCGCCAGGGCGATCAGGGCGAGTGGCAGCACGACCGGCATGCCCCCATCGGCGCCTTCAGCAGCGGCGCCGGCCTGGGTGACCCCCGCAACCTCGCCCTCGGCGCACGGAATGGTGACCTTGCCCTCGGTTGTCGTCACTTCGACGGACTCGCCATAGAGGGCTTCGGTGCCATCAAGCAGGACCGCGTCAGCGGGGCCGGCGGGCAGCCCCAGCGGTGACTCACCACAGGCCGTCGCCGCGAACGTGATGATGAGGAAGTCGGCGTCACCTGCGGCCACGGCATCGGGGGGCAGAAAGGCGGCCGCCACCTGGGCCAACGACCCACTCGTGTTCGCGGTGGCGATGGCGGGCGCGAGGTCCGTGGGCACAAGAACGGGCGCCGCGGCGTACGGGGATCCGAACGTAACGGCGGTGATCTGCAGCTTGGTGTGATCGAACGTCACGGTTGCCTGAGCCCCGCCCGTGGCCGTCTCGGCGGTGGCGACCACCGTGACGCTGAAGGTGCCGCCGGCGGCCACGGTCTGGGTGGCCGGTTCGATCCGAAAGGTCGGGCTGGCCGCGGACACGCCTCCGGGGGCGCCAAGAGTGGCCAGTGCGACGACCATGACGGAAGGCAACCAGACCCTGGGGTGGAGACGCACCGCGTAGTCCTTTCTTGACCAAATGCGTTGTCGACGCAGCCAACGTAGGAGCGGCTCATTTCCGGTGCGTAATCGCACCGAATGGTTTGGTTACCGGCATGTCATCAGCGCGGTAACAACAGCGCACCGCACCAGACCACCGCGATCCGACACGGGCGGCGGAGTGCCTTCAGACGAGCGGCGCCGGAGCGCCTTGTTGGGCGGGCTGACCCGGCCCGCCCTCAGGCGAGCGACGAAAGCGGACCCCCTTCGAGCGCCCTGGCTTCGACACACACCGCGACGACGCCCAGCCGCGCGAGGCGGTTGAAGGTGGGGCGGCGGCGCACGGTCCAGGCGGCCACCTCGAGTCCAGCGGACGCGGCCAGCGCCACGGTTCGCGCATCCAGCGCGCGCCAGTGGACGGCAACGCCGCGACAGCCGAGCGCCACGGCCGCGCCGACGATGGCGTCATCCAGCTCGACCGTGTTGAGCCAACGTGGCCAGGTCGGTGCACGGCGCCCAATCGCCTCGAGGGCGCGGGGCTCGAATGAGGAAACCACCGCGTTGTGCAGCTCGGGTCCGCGGCCCGCGGCCAGGACCTCCACGACCGCAGGTCCCGCGTCGACCTTCAGCTCGATGTCGAGAAACGGGCGGCGACCAACCGCCTGCAGCACGTCCGCCAGGGTGTGCACGCCGATATCGGCGAGGACGTCGGAAGCCAGCGCGTCGACGCGCTCGGGTCGGCCGTGAACCCGTGCCAGCGTCTCATCGTGGTACACGACGGGGACGCCGTCGGCCGCTGCGCGGACGTCGAATTCGAGCCCCTCGCAGGCCGGGATGGCCAGCGCGGCGCGGAAGGCCGCGAGGGTGTTCTCGGGGGCCCGGCGCCAATCGCCTCGATGGGCAAGCCGCAGGGTCCGGCGTCCGATCCGGGATCCGATCAATGATCCCCCACCCGGTCCGGCGGCGATCCGATGGTGTCCCCGATGACCAGGTGTGCGGAAAGCCCGAAGTGATCGCTCGGAAAGAGCGTGGAGTCGTCGGGATCGGGGCGATCGAAGACGACCCGGGCGGACTCGACGCGCACGGCGCCACGGATCCAGATGTAGTCGAGGCACGCCGGATCGCCATCGGTGTCCATCCCGGGCGCCTGGATGCCGGACGGCCAGGTCACCGCCGGATCGCCGCCGTGTAGCTCGGCGTAGGCGGAGCGGAAGCCGGCCGCCTGCATTCGGATCGCCGCAGCCTCCTGGGGATGGGCATTGAAGTCGCCCATCACCACCTGGGCGGCTGGCGGCGGCGCCGTGGCCGACGGTGCCATGGCCGGCGCGTCGGTCCCAGCCCCTGACACGCCGTCAAGCCAGTCGATGAGCTGGCGCGCCTGGTCATCGCGCTGTGCCGCATCGGGCGCCTCGTGATGCAGATGGGTCACCACCACGAGGAGCCTCTCGCCTCCCGGAAGCGTGATGGACGCGCGGAGCGCCGATCGGCGGAGGCCGAGATCCAGACGCTCCACGTCGCCGCCGGCGAGCGGCTCCCGGACGAGCAGGCTGTTGCCGTACTCAGGGCGACCCGCCCAGCCCCGGATTGCCCGGTAGCGAGCCTCCCCGGCTGCCCCGATGAGCCGGTCCTGTTGCATCGGGTAGATCACCTCCTGGAGCCCCAGGATGTCCGGGTTGAGCGCCGCCATGTCGGCCAGCAGCAGCGGCAGCCGCTCGGCCCAGCGATCGGCGAGGTTCCGGATGTTGAGCGTGGCGATGTGGAGTTGGTCCATCGGTTGTGCGTCTCGTCCTCCGCTCACGACTGGGGTCCCGCGACCGGCAGCGCGAACCTGAACGTCGAGCCCGCCCCCTCGATTGATTCGACCCAGATCGTGCCGCCGTGGCGCTCGGTGATGTGGCGCGCGATCGCCAAGCCCAGGCCGGTCCCGCCGGCCTCGTTGCGCACCCTTGATCGGTCGACCTTGTAGAACCGTTCGAAGATCCGCGCCTGCGCCGAGGCGGGGATGCCGACGCCATGGTCGGCCACGGCACAGACCACATGTCCGTCCTCGACCCTCACGGTGATGCTGACCTCGCCGCCGTCCGGACTGAACTTCACCGCGTTGTGGAGGAGGTTGATGAAGACCTGCGCGAGGCGGGCGGCATCGCCACGGATCGGCGGCAGGTTCGCCGCCGCCTCGACGTGCAAGGCAACCCCCTGGCGATCAGCAAACAGGTGGAGCCGTTCGACCGATTCGGTCGCGACCTGACCGAGATCGACCAGTTCGACGACGTTGATCGTGCTCCCGCTCTCGATCCTGGATAGATCCACCAGCTCGCTGACCATCTGGATCAGGTGGCCGGTCTCCACCTCGATCTTGCCGATTCGGTCGCGCATCTTGGCGGGAATGGCGTCACCGGCGGCTTCGGCATCGCGGGTCAGCGTCTCGGCCAGCAGGCTGACCGTGGTGAGCGGCGTTCGCAGCTCGTGGGACAGGTTGTCGATGAACTCTGCCCGGATCTGTTGCAGGCGACGGAGCTCGGAAACATCCTCGAGGGTCAGCCAGACGCCACCCGCAGCGGAACGCTGAGCGCGAACCAGCAGCCGACGCCCATCGGCATCGGCCCGCCCGATTTCGCCCGCCGCCGAACCCTGCGCCAGGGCGGTCGCCACGATGGCTTCGACCTGGGTATCGAGGAATGCCTCGATGATCGTCCGGCCGACGACCGTGCCGGGCGCGCGATCGAGAAACGTGTGCGCGATGGGGTTCGCGGCGGTGATCCGGAGTCCGCGATCCACGGTGAGGACGCCCTGGGTCAGGGCATCGACCGCCTCGTCATGGGCGCGCCGATCAGTTCGGGGCTCAGGCTCGGCGTGGGCATTCCGGTCGCGGTCGGTTGTGACCGAGGCGACGGCTGACGGGGCCCCGGCTGCGGCCGGGCCGGCACCCTCCGTCGCGCTGGCGACGGCACGGATGCGGGCGGCCAGTCGTCGCTCACGCAGCACGGATCGGCCGACCAGCGCGGCCAGCGCGGCCAGCACGACCGCGATCGCGATAAGGAGAGGTTCCACGGCGCGAGCATCGCACAGCCGGCGTGCGCCGCGCGCGGGGGGGTAGGAGGGGCGGGCGCGACGTGCGGGCGTGGCGGGCGGGCGCGACGTGCGGGCCGCGAGGTCGGCGAGGTGCGCTGGTCTCGGTGCGGCGCTCGACCCCCTACCCGGAAGACGGCCGACGGACGCGCGGGGTCGGCAGATCGTCAGGGATCAGGCTAGGCCGCCAAGGCGCGATGAGCTGGTCGAACGTCGCCGGCGCGAACGCGTGGCGCAGGACCAGCAGGTGGGTGATCCGCGCCGCGGCCCGTCCGGCTCGAGTGATGGTTGTGCGGTCAAGTCGGGTTCCCGCGGCGGCGGCTCCCGCGGCGGGGGCGGCGGATGGCCCGGTCGCGGCGGATGGCCCGGTCGCGGCAGAGGCGGACGCGGCGGATGGCCCGGTCGCGGCAGAGGCGGCGGGGCCGGCGGTCGCCGCGAACCCAATCGCATCGATCGCATCGCGAGCCGCCAGGACCGATGACACGCGCAGGGCTTCGTCATCCTCGGGGGAGACTCCCGGCGGCCACGGGTCTTCACCAAGTCGAGCACGCGAGCCACGGGCGCCGAGCGCCGCGATCCCGGCCGTGTCGAGGACCCGAAGGCGCCCGAGCAGCTCCGTGATCGCCTTTCCGTTCGGCCCATACCTGGGCTGCCGGACGGCCGCTTCCCAGCCTCGCGTCAGGCGCTCCCTGGCGCGCGCCCGAAACGGCTCACTCAGGAGGTCGTCCAGAAACGAGCCGAGGACCAGTTCCGCGGCGTAGGCATCGATCGTGTCGCGAATCCCGGGTCGACCAGCGGCCGGCCGTGATAGGCGGCGGGCGATCGCGGCCTCGACCGATTCGAGGGCTGCCCTGCCGCCCTCCGGGGTGAATCGACGGATCGTCGCGCCGAATGCGATCGGCGCCGGGTCCGCGGCCTCAAGGCGATCGAGCTCGTCGGGGCTGAGGCCGCTGATCCGATCGAGAAACTCGGCGATCTGGTCTTCCGCTGGACGGGGCCGGTGACGGACCCGTGCGTGGGCGGCGGACGCGTGGCTGTCCTGCCAGGACCCGCCATCCGCTCCCTTGCGAGTCGCTGCGCCGGGCACTCCCCGGTCGCGATCGTACCGGGCGCGAAGCCCCGGATCACCGAGCCAGTCGTGGGCGACATTGATCCGCTTCGAGACCTCGAGTCCGGCCGGGCCGGCGACATCGGGGTGATGCCGGCGCAGGAGTGCCCGCCAGGCAAGCTCGATCGCCTCGGCTGTGGCGTCCGTGGGCAGCTCGAGTCGGAGGTACAGGTCGTCGCTCGGCAGGATCGGGCGCGGTGGCATCGCAGCATCGTAGTGGCCCGGCCGCGACCGGCGACGCGAAGGGCTCTTGCACCTCAGCACGCTCCGCGCAGGCAGCTCAACTCGGAGTTGATATATCGCAGTGAATGAGCGCGGTCGCGAGCCCACGGTGCAGGCTGGAGGCTCGGCCGTGCAGGTTCGTGCGAATCGTTTAACTGGTGGTTGAGGCGGAGGTCGCAGGGGGCCGCCCGCCCGCACGGGGCGCACCGGGCGCGTCGCCGCGCCCCGCGTCGCGCCGCGTCGCCCCGCCGCTGCGCGACGGCGCGACGGCGCGACGACTAGACTTCGCCCGTGAGTTTCATGAAGCGGGCTCGGGAGGCTGCGGAGGCCGCCGCAGGGAGTGCCCAGCACGCCGCGGAGGCCGCGCGGATCAAGGCGACAGAGGTTGGCCGGACCGCCGCGGACCCCGCAACGCACGAGCGGTTGGCGCGCCAGGCCAGGGAGGCCGCGGGAAGGGCCCGACGGGGCGTGACCACGATCGTCGAGAGGATCGACCCTGGCACGCTGGCCGATCTGATCATCAAGGCGACCGCGCTTCAGGAGAAAACGAACACATCGCTCCGAAACAAGCGTTCGCCGTATCGGATCAACGAGATCGTCATCTCGGCATCGATCCCTCCAGGCATCGCGTTCTCGATCAGCCGGATCGACGACACCGAGATTCTGTCGGGCACCGCCGTCAGTTCGGCCGAGTTGATCGCGACCCTGCCCGAGGTCGGTGAGGCGGTCATTGCGCTCGACGGGACGACAGGCGATGCCTCTACCGAGGAACTGCCCCCGGAGCCGTAGCCGGCTGCGAACGCCCGGCTGCGAACGCTCAGCGCCCGGCCAGCAGCGCCTCCACCGCCTCGATGGATCGCGTCGAACGCTCCCCGGTCGCCCGATTCGTGACCTCAACGCCACCCGCGGCCAGCGACCGAGGGCTGACGGTCAGGATCCAGGGCATCCCGAGCAACTCGGCGTCCTTGAACTTGACCCCTGGCGACTCGTCGCGGTCGTCCCACAGGATCTCGCGGCCGGCCTCAAGCGCGTAGGCGTGCAGTCGCTCGGACACCTCCGTGACAGCCGGGTCGCGCGCCGCGCCGATCGTCACCAGGTGGGCGGCATAGGGGGCGACTTCGGCCGGCCAGACGATCCCCTTGTCGTCATGGTGGGCCTCGACGATGCAGGCGACGTTCCGGCCGATCCCGATCCCGTATGAGCCCATCACGATCGGATGTGCCACGCCATCCTCACCCAGGAACGAGGCCCCGAAGGCGTCCGAGTACTTCGTCCCGAGCTTGAAGATGTTGCCGACCTCGATCCCGTTGCGCAGGATGACCGGCTTGCCGCAGGTGGGGCATGCGTCGCCTTCGACCGCACTGGTGAGGTCGGTGACGATGTCGGCCGTGAAGTCCCGCCCGTGATTGACGTTTCGGTAGTGGAAGCCTTCGCGGTTGGCGCCGGCCACCAGGTTGGCTGACGCCGCTGCCAGGGTATCGACGACTACGACCGTGCCCCGCGCCCCGATCGGCGAGCCATATCCCGGTTCCATCCCGGCGGCCCGGATCTCCTCGACTGTGGCCGGGCGCATCCCACCGGTCGCCTTGACCGCATTGAACAGCTTGGTCTCGTTGACCTCGTGGTCCCCACGCACGATCGCGGTGATCAGCCGGCTGTCTCCGGTCGTGAAGAAGGCGGCCTTGGCCGTTCGTTCCGGGCCTACGCCAAGGGAGGCTGCCAGAGTCGCGATCGTCGTGGTGCCCGGCGTGGCGACCTCCTCGAGCGCCCGAGGCTCCTCCGGCACGGGAAGCTCGCGCGGCACCGCCGCAACTTGCCGATTTGCGGCATAGCCGCACGCCTCGCACAGCACCAGGACGTCCTCGCCGGCCGGGTTCAGGACCATGAACTCATGGGCCCCCGAGCCGCCCATCATCCCGACGTCTGACGACACGGCGATCGTCGCAAGGCCCAGCCGCTCGAAGATCCGGACGTACGCTCCGTGCTGGGCCCAGTAGCTGACGTCCAGACCGGCGTCGTCGCGATCGATGCTGTAGGCGTCCTTCATCACGAACTCGCGGACCCGGATCAGCCCGCCGCGTGCGCGAGGTTCGTCGCGCCACTTCGTCTGGAAGTGATAGACCATCATCGGCAGCTGCCGGTAGCTTCGAACGATGTCGGCCAGCAGCCCTCCGACGACCTCCTCATGGGTCATCGCCAGGACCATGTCCCGGCCGGCCCGGTCCTTGAATCGAGCCATCTCCGGTCCCACCGCGTCGTATCGCCCGCTCGCCCGCCAGACGTCCGCGGGGTGGACCACCGGCATCTCCATCTCCTGGCAGCCGATCCGGTCCATCTCCTCGCGCACGATCTGCTCGACCCGCTTGTTGACCCGAAAGCCGAGCGGCAGCAACGAATAGATTCCGGATCCCAGCTGGCGTATATAGCCAGCGCGCAGTAGGAGTCGATGAGACGGCATCTCGGCTTCGGCCGGGTCGTCGCGCAGGGTGGTGAAGAAGAGGCTGGACAGGCGCATCCGGGAAGCATAGCGGGAGGGACGGCTCGTCCGTGCTCGGTGAAACCGGAGCAGACCCCGCCGCCGAGCGTGGTCGACCGTGGTCAGACGGTTTCCCTCGCGAGGAGGCGGGGCCACACCGGCAGGCTCGTGCCGCTTCCGAGTTCCAGCCAGCGGATGGCATAGGCCGCGCGGGTCGGCCCGATTGGCGTGCTCCCGGCGCGCGACACGCCGGCCCCTGCATCGCCGCCAAGTGAGTGGAAGGCCTCGCGGCCGAATGAGGCCGTGAGGCTGCGTCGGCTGCGCAACGGCGCGAGATGGGCGCGAACCAGACCCACCTCGCGTGCGAACAACGGACTCGCCCATGAGTCGGGGTGGCGATCACCGTTCTGGAGGTCCCGTCGCAGCCGAATGGCATCCAGCGCCAGCACCCGGTGCGGTGCTGGCGCTGGAGCGGGAGGGAGGGCACCGCCCGAAGGGAGGAGGACCTCGAGCGGATGTGAGTCACCGATGGCCGTCTCGTCGCTGGACCGCCACACGGCGGGCCGAGGGGAACCGGGCTGGCGAGTGGCCGTCGGCATGGTTCGCATCTTCGACGGCGCAGATCAACGGCGGTTTATCGGCCTGTCAACGCTTGCGGTCCGTTTGGGCGCCGACGCCGCCGAGGACGCCGCCGAAGCCATTGAACGGATGAACCACAAGTCCAGTCGACGCCCCGGCGCGCTGCCGGCGAGCTCGCCGATCAGGTGGGGCGGCGAAAGACGTAGCCGACCCCGCGCACGGTGTGGATGAAGGCGGGGTGGCCGGGGTCGAGTTCGATCCGGCTGCGCAGCCAGTGGACGTGGACGTCCACGGTGCGCGTCTCGCCGCCGTAGTCGTAACCCCAGACGTGCTCAAGGAGTTGATCACGGGTGAACACCTGGCCGGGGTGGCGAATGAGAAAGGCGAGCAGTTCGAAAGCCCGCGGCTTGATTGGGACGACCTCGCCGTCGCGCAGGAGTCGATGGCCGCCGAGATCCGCCTGGACCGATCCAAGATCGATGATGGCGGGCGCCCCTTCGACGGCGATGGCCTGGTCGGAACGACGGAAGAGCGCCCGGATGCGGGCCGATAGCTCACGCAGGCTGAACGGCTTGGTCACGTAGTCGTCGGCCCCGAGCTCCAGCCCGACGACCTTGTCCAGCTCGGAGTCCTTGGCCGTGAGCATGACGATCGGAACGCCGGATTCGGCCCGGATGATTCGACAGACTTCGATCCCCGACAGGTGCGGCAGCATGATGTCCAGCAGGACGAGGTCGGGGCGCTCGGCGCGGAACCGGGTGAGCGCCTCCCGGCCATCCGCGGCGGCGACCACCCGGAACCCATCGCTCTCGAGCGCCTCGACCAATGTCTCGCGGAGCGTCGGCTCGTCCTCGACGACCAGGATGCTACGTGCCATTGGCCCCAGCATAGCGACGCGTGTTAACGCCGCATTGGCGAGCGCGCCAACCTACCGCCAGGCCGGATCGAGGTCGTCGGTGACGCCCTGGATCAACGGGGTCGGCTCGCCGCCGCCGGCAGCAACCAGGTAGATGTCGTAGTTGCCGTCGCGCTTGCTTCGATACGCGATGGTCCGGCCGTCCGGCGACCAGACCGGGTAGGTGGCCTCGACCGGATCGTCGGTCACAAGCCGGACACCCGAGCCGTCCGCGTTCATCACGGCGACCTGGAGCCGCCCGTCGACATCACGCGAGAAGGCGATCTGTGTCCCGTCCGGGGACCAGGCGGGCGTCGCATCACGCCCGGCGTGCCGGGTGAGACGGAGCAGCCCGGTCCCGTCCGCGTCGACTACATAGATTTCGCGGTTGCCTACTCGGTCGCTGGCGAAGGCGATCTGCCTGCCATCGGGCGACCAGGCCGGAGTCAGATCGGCCGCGCCCTGGTTCGTCATGCGCAGCAGGTTCGTGCCACCGACCCCGACGACATAAAGCTCGTGATTGCCCGCCCGATCGCTGACGAACGCGATCCGGGTGCCGTCGGGGGACCAGGCCGGATTGCCGTCCCGGCCCGGGTCGTCGGTGAGGCGTTGAACCACCGTCCCATCCACGGTCATCAGGTAGATCTCGGAATTCCCGTCGCGATTGGACGCGAAGGCGATCCGCGTGCCGTCGGGGGACCAGGCGGGGCTGTTGTCGGCGGCCGGGTGGTCCGTGAGGCGAACGAGCCCGCTGCCGTCCGGCTGGATCACATAGATGTCGGCATTTGAATCGCGGACGCCCGTGAAGGCAATTCCGGCGAGGACGGTGGGCGTGGGAGGCGACGTGGAAGGCATTGGAGTCGGCGACGGGGTGGCAGCCGGCGGCGCGGAGGGAGAGGCCGGAGCCGGCGTGGCGGTACTCTCTGGCGTCGGACCTGGGGCGGACGGGGATGAAATTGCAACGGACGGGGTCGCGGTCCCGGGATCGTCGCCGCCCCCGGGGTTCATCAGTCCAGACATCAGCACGACCACCGCGGCGACGCCAACCAGGAGCCCTGCGATGGCGACCGGGACCAACCGATTGACCGGCCGACGACGCGTATCGTCCGGTGAGGCCTTCTCGGTCGGCCTGGGCGGGGCGGGTGTGGCCAGACCCTGACCACAGGACTGGCAGAACGTTCGCGTCGCCGCGTTGGCGATTCCACAGGTCGGGCACCGGACCAGTCCGGCGGGCACGGCGGCTGGGTCGGGCTTCGCGGGGATCTCTGGGGGCAGTGGATCGATGATTGGCTGGATCACACCAGGCTGGGGAGCCCCCTGAACAGGTTCCTCCGCCCAGTCGAGGAACAGGCCACATGAGCCGCAGAATTGGTCTCCGGCGGCGTTCTCGAACTGACACGAGCGACAGACGATCACCCCGGCCCGGCCCCCAGGGTGTCGAGCAGTTCCCGGGCCCGATCCAGTCTCCGCAACGTCCGCTCCCGGCCCAGGGCCACGAGCGTGTCGAACAGGGGCGGCGTCGCGGTTCGGCCGGTCACGGCAACCCGGATGGCCATGAACAGGTCGCCCGGCTTCCAACCCCGTGATTCGGCCAGGGCGCGCAGCGGCGGCTCCAGCTCCTCGGCTTCGAAGGCAACATCGCCGATGGCTTCGATGATCTCGCGCACAGCGGCAAGGCCAGCCCGCGTCGTGGCCACGTCCCAGCGCTTGGGGATGAGGGTGGCCGCCTCGACCGGCACCTCGTGAACCCACAGAAAGCCCGCGAGGTCGCCGACGGCACCCAGGGTCGGAAGCCGTTCCTGGACAACGGGGAGCAGCGAACGGAGTTCATCGTCCGACGGCATCCAGTCGATCCGCCCGGCATGGAGCTCGGCCTGCACGAACGGCCGTAGGCGATCGATCAGGTCCTCGGGTGCGAGCCGGCGGATCCATTGGCCGTTGAGCCATTCGAGCCGCTCACGATCGAAGATCGCACCGCCCTTGTGGACGGCATGGAGATCGAAGCGCTGGGCGATCTCGTCGAGCGCCAGGATCTCCTCCTCCGTTCCGGTCGCCCAGCCGAGCAGCGCCAGGTAATTGACCAGCGCCTCCCGGACAAAGCCTTGATCGACGTAATCGGAAACCGCCGTCTGGCTCTTGCGCTTGCTCATCTTGCTGCGGTCCGGATTGAGGATCAGCGGCAAATGCGCGAACTGCGGCACCGGGTACCCGAGTGCCCGGAACAGCAGGACGTGCTTGGGCGTGTTGGACAGGTGGTCCTCGCCACGGATGACGTGGGTGATCTCCATGGCGGCATCGTCGACCACCACCGTGAAGTGGTAGAGCGGCAGCCCATCCGCGCGGACGATCGCAAAGTCGCCGCCGAGATTGCTGACGTCGATCTCGACGTGGCCACGCACGATGTCATCGAAGGCCACGACCCCTTCGCCCACCCGAAATCGCAGTGCCCCCTGGCGGCCCGCGGCTTCGTGCTCGGCCTGCTGGGCAGGCGTCAGGTTGGCACACCGCCCGACATAGCCTGGCGGTTGCTTCGCCTCCTCACGCGACTTGCGATCCGCGTCCAGCAACGCAGGCGTGCAGAAGCAGGGGTAGGCCTGGTCGGCCGCACGAAGGCGTTCGGCCGCCGCAGCGTAGCTCGGAAGACGCTCCATCTGGCGATATGGCGCGTGCGGTCCGCGGGCCCTGGCGCCGGCAACCTCCGGTCCCTCGTCCCAGTCAAGACCAAGCCAGTGGAGGCCATCGAGGATGTCCTTCTCGTACGCGATCGAGCTGCGGGCCTGGTCCGTATCCTCGAGGCGCAGGATGAATGTCCCGCCGGTGTGGCGCGCAAAGAGGTAGTTGAACAGCGCGGTGCGCGCGGTGCCGATGTGAAGCGGACCGGTAGGGCTCGGGGCGATGCGTACCCGCGGGGCGCCGGCGAGACCGGTCACGCCGATGGCACCCTGTGGAACAGGCCCGGATCGGCCTTGCCGAGCAGGACCCGGACGAGCGAGGCGGGTCGCAACCCCAGGCTCGCGCGGCCGCGCGGCCCGTCGAGCGTCAGTGAATCCAGCGACGCGCTCCTGGCCAGGACGGTGATCGCCGCGCCCGGCGTCAGGGCGCGCGCCTCCAGGTAGGACAGCAGACCGGCATCCTCCTCCGCCGCCTCGGTGATCCGGTAGATCGTGGCCGTCTGGCCGGCCTCGACGTCGCTCAGGGGAATACCGGCCGGGCGCCTGCGGGCGGTCTCCGCGTCGATCGGGTTGCCATGCGGACAGGTTTCCGGGTGCCCGAGCATTTCGTCGAGACGCGCCTCGACCCGGGGCGAAATGGCGCCCTGGAGGCGCATGGCCTCCTCGTCCGACTCTGCCCAGCCAAGCCCGACGACGGCCGTCAGCAGCCATTCGATCAGGGCGTGGCGGCGAAAGATCGCATCGGCGGCCGCCCGTCCCGCGGGACTGAGATGCAGATGACGACTTTCGGCATGGACGACCAGACCGTCCGCCACGAGCCGGCGGAACATCTCGCTGGCGGCCTGGGTGGTCACGCCGAGGTGGCGCGCGATCTGGGCAGCGGTGACCCGCCCAGCGTCGTCCGCGCCCGCCGTCATACGCAGCGCAAGCAGGTACTCCTGGGCCGCTGCGGACAGGTCGCGATGGTCGTGACGGCGGGGCATCGTCTGGTCAGGATACGGGACCAGGCGGGCGTGAACGAGGCCCGCGGCCGGAAGGGCCGCGGGCGTCCGGCGTGGGGCCGGCGTCCGGGGCGAAGCGGTCGCGGCGCCGCTGGCGGAGGCGGATGGCGAGGGCGACGGCGATTCCACTGAGCCAAGCCACCAAGAGCACGGCACCGAGGGCCGCCTGGCTCGATGCCGGGTCCACCGCGGCGCCAGTGGCCGACAGGACGAGACTGGAGGCAATGGCCGCGGCGAGGAGCGCGAGGGCGGCCCCGGCCGTGACAGCGGCGACCTCGGGCAGCAGCAGCACGGCGATGAGCACGCTCCCCTGCCCGATTGCGGTGAGCGGGGCCACGGCAGGGCCACAGGTCGCTGCGAACCGGCCGCAACCGGTCAGCTCGCCGACCAGCCAGCCAAGGCCGAACGCGAGCGGCAGCCAGCCGACGATGGATCGGATGGCCCATTCACGCCGCCCACCGTGCGCCGGGTCCAGCAGGGAGCGACCGAACGATGCGATGGCCCGTGCCGGATCCGGGATGGTCCCGGGGTCCGGCTGCGGCGATGGCCCCTGGGCGGGCGCCGCCGGGCGAGGGGCTGCGTCTGGCTGAGCCTGCGAGGGAGCGGGCGTGGCCTCCCACCATGCCTTCGTCGAATGGGCAGGCTCAGGGGGAGCGGCCGACGTGGGTTCAGTCGCGGGATCGTTGGCTGTGGCTCGGTCGGTCGCGTTGCCGCGGACCGTTCGGCGGCGGGCGCGGGCCTGGTACTCGGGCCCGTGCTTGCGTGGATCGGCGTACTCCTTGGGGTTGATCGTCCAGTAGGTCCCGCTAGACGTGCCATACCAGCTCGCGCCGCCCCAGTCCGGCTCGAACTGGCCGGCATCCGCACCGTCGTACGACGTCGATCCGAGCGTTGCCTTCCCCCGGGCTTTCCGTTGGGCGCCGGATCCGGCAGATCCGCTGGACCCGCCAGATCCGCTGGACCCGCCAGGTGACGTACCCGGGGCAGAGTTGGCCTCGCCGGAGTTGCCCCGCGCGGACGTGCCCGGGCCGGGGGCGGACGTGCTCGGCGGTCGACGCCTGGGGTTCGATCCGGACGGTGCGCCCGGCCCCGGTCGCGCCCCAGCCCCGGCTCCCCCGGTCGGCCGCGCGGTTCGCCCGGCTGGACGCTCTGCTCGCCCTGCCGTTGTCGGACCGGCCGCGCCGCCACTGATCTGCTCCCAGGCCGCCTGGATCGCCAGAAACCGCGGCAGCGCCGACGGGCCGCCGGCATCGGGGTGGTTGGCCTTGGCCAGCCGCCGGTAGGCAGCCTTGACCTGATCGAGTGAGGCGCCCCGCGAGACCCCGAGGGTTCGATACGGATCGGCGTCGAGGGTCATGATCGCGCTGGTCGCAGGCAGGAGCCGATCCGGCGGGTGGGCCGGATTCGGTCAGCCGGTCAGCTCGCCCACGGGCACGAGCTCGAACTGGACGATTGCTTCCGCCGCGGCTCGACCATGTGGATCGGGCGTCACGGGGCGGTGATAGCGGGCCAGTTCGCGCAGGGCTCCACCGTCGAGCACCCCGGCCTGGCGCAGCGCCTCGACCGAGGCCGCTCGGGTGCCACGTTCGTAGCCGTCGCCGTCCTCGATCTTGATCGCCATGCCCGACGGGCCCTCGTCATGGGTGTCGTGGCGTCGCCCGCGCAGGATTGCCAGCCCGCGGAGGGCCTCCATGCCGGACTTGCTGACCACCCGTTTCGGAGCCGCCTTCATCAGGGACGTGTCCAGGCGATCGTGGCGACCGCCGACCATTTCGGGATTGGCCAGCATCGCGTCGCGAATCTGAACCAGCCCCTCGGCGATGGCGCTGCGTGGGTCCCCGGAAGGGATCGCAGACGGATCGGCCAGCATCGCGTAGGCGCGTGCGACCTCGTGGAGCCGGAAGGCGTACGTCTCGACGCCGCAGCCATCGATCGCCGTCCGCAGCTTCGTCGGAGTCGTCCCGAAGGCCTGCGCGACCGCGGCGCGATAGGCGACCTGGGAGGGATGACTCGGCTTCCAATAGTCGGTCGGATCCCAGCCCCGAAGGCGGCTGAGCAGCAGCGAGACGGTGTGCTGTCCGGAGCACATGTGCCGGATCGGCCCGGCCTTCTCGCCGTCACGCGCGAGGCGAGCGGCCGTCAATGCGTCGAGCGGCATCCCCTCCGATCCACAGGCGAGCAGGCCCTGGCTCACGCCCGTCCGTCGATACAGGCCCTGGAGCGTGCGCACGTGGACGTCCTCACCGGAGTGCGAGCTGGCCAGGATCGCAATTTCGGCCGGTTCGAGATCGAACGTCTTGATCCCGCCGGCTTCGATGATCGCGAGCACCCCGAATGGCTTGACGGTCGAGCGCAGCGTCACGAGTCGGTCGGGGTCGCCAACCTGGCGGATCAGCCGGCCCGCGACATCGACCTCGACGATGTCGCCGCGATGGACGCTCTCCTCGATGCCATTGCGGACCTGGCGGACCAGCACGGGCGGCGCACCACGGGCGCGCGAAGCCGTGCGGATCGTGCGTCCCGCGGACGGGTTGGCCGGGTTGGCCGGGGCGGTCAAGGTCGATCGGTCTCCGCGAATCTCGGGCACGGCAGGCGGTGAACTGCGAGGATACCGCGGCGATTGCTACGATGGCGACGGCTCCATTCCCGAACTTGCTGCCATCCCCCGGAGGTGTTGCGTGGACGCACCGAATCTTCATGTCTCGCGCCACCCGGCGATCCTCCACAAGCTCGCCATCCTGCGCGACGAGAAGACCGAACCAAAGAAGTTCCGCGAGGTGGTCCGCGAGCTGTCCTGGCTGCTCGGCTACGAGGCGCTGGCCGACGTCGGCGTTCGACCCCTGGACATTCGGACGCCCATGGAGCCGATGACCGCACACCAGCTGGACGCGCGCATCGGGCTGGTGCCGATCCTGCGCGCTGGCCTGGGGATGGTCGATGCGATGCTCGAACTGATGCCGACCGCGCAGGTCTGGCACCTGGGCCTGTTCCGCGACGAGCGCACGCTGCGGCCGGTCGAGTACTACAACAAGCTGCCGGATTCGGCCAGCGTGGACCTCTGCCTGATCCTGGACCCGATGCTGGCCACCGGCGGCTCCGCGACGGCCGCCATCGAGGTCCTCAAGAAATGGGGCGCCGTCCGGATCAAGCTGGTCAACCTGATCGCGGCCCCCGAGGGAGTCGAGGCAGTCAGCTCCGCCCACCCGGAGGTCGACATCTACTGCGCGTCACTGGACCGCTCGCTCAATGACCGGGGCTATATTCAGCCAGGCCTCGGCGATGCCGGGGATCGCCAGTTCGGGACCGGTCGCTCGGGCTGATGCCCTGCATCAAGCCAACATGAACCGCGACGCCCGCTCGTGATCCGGGTCGTCGACCTCGTCAAGCGGTACCGGAAAGCCGAGCGAAACGCCGTCGACGGTATCTCCTTCGAGGTCGGTGGGGGCGAGTTCTTCGCCCTGCTCGGGCCGAATGGCGCCGGCAAGACGACGACGATCTCGATCCTGACGACGACCCTCCTGCCGACCAGCGGCAGCGCGACGATCGCCGGGTTCGACCTCGCGACGGAGGCGAGCGCGGTCCGGCGCACGGTCGGGATCATCTTCCAGCGTCCCAGCCTGGACCAGAACCTCACGGGCGAGGAGAACGTTCGGCTGCACGCCATCCTGTACGGCGTCCACTCCTACGCTCCGGCCTTCCGGCTGATGGACGCCGCCTACCGACGCCGGGTCGGCGATCTCGCTGGACTGCTTGGCATGGGTCGCGAGGTCTTCGATCCGGTCCGGACGTACTCAGGCGGGATGCGCCGCAAGCTCGAGATCGTTCGCAGCCTCATGCATGACCCGAGGGTTCTGTTTCTCGATGAGCCGACTGCCGGGCTCGACCCGCCAAGCCGCCGAAGCCTGTGGGGCTACCTGGACACCGTCCGGCGCGAGCGCGCGATGACGATCTTCCTGACGACCCACTATCTCGAGGAGGCCGAGCAGGCCGACCGGATCTGCGTGATCGACGACGACTGCGTTGTCGCCAACGGCACGCCGTCCGCGATCAAGGCCGCGCTCGTCGACGAATACCTGCTGGTCGATGCGGACGATCGTCCGGCCCTCCTGGTCGAGCTCTCCCGGCTGGCCCTCCCCCACTCGGGCTCGGGTCCATTCCGGATCCCGCTCGACGGGCGGCGGACACACCAGGTCCTGCGGGCGATCGAGACACCGCTCAGCGTCGTGCAGACCCACACCCCCAGCCTCGAGGACGCCTACTTCGAGATCGTGGAGAAGCCTCGTGCATGAGGTTTCGGCCATCCTCGCGATCGCCCACCGGGACCTGGTCAAGCTCCTGCGGGATCGGGCCCGCGTGGTCTCGGACTTCGCGTTCCCGTTGATCTTCATCGGCGTCCTCGGGACGAGCCTCCAGGCGGGGTTCGGGACGCCCGGCGGATTCAACCTGCTGACCTTCGTATTCACCGGGGTCCTCGCCCAGACTGTCTGGCAGTCGGCCGCGCTCGGCGTTATCTCACTCATCGCGGACCGTGAGCAGGACTTCAGCCAGGAGATGTTCGTCTCGCCGATCTCGCGCTACTCGATCATCTTCGGCAAGATCATCGGCGAGTCCCTGGTGGCCCTGCCGCAGGCGCTTGCGATCCTGGTGTTCGGGTTCGTCCTCGGCGTCCCGCTCTCGCTGCCGGTGCTCCTGGCGCTCGTCGGGGTCGCGTTCCTTGTGGCCATCTTCGGCGGCGCGTTCGGGATCCTCGTCCTGTCCAACCTGAAGAGCCAGCAGTCGGCCAATCAGATCTTCCCGTTCGTGATGCTGCCCCAGTTCTTCCTGGCCGGCGTGTTCAATCCCATCGACAACCTGCCCTGGTTCCTTGACATCCTGTCGCGCCTTGCGCCGATGCGCTACGCCATCGATCTCGTCCGAGGCATCTACTACTCGAGCCACCCCGAGCCGGTGCGCGTCCAGCTGCTCGATGTCCCGACCAACCTGGCGATCATCGCGGCGATGTTCGGCCTGTTCATGATCGCGGGAACGACACTCTTCGTCCGCTCCGAACGCAATCGCTGACAGCGCACCCGTCGGGGTGCCCGGGGTCGGCGGACCTCTCTCGCGGGCGGTGCGTTCAACCCCGAATGGCGCCGCCCGGACCAGCTCGGCGCCATTCGGTGAGCCCCCCGCTGGCTGGATCGAGCCACAGCAGACCCGGTTGCGTCGGCGGCGCGGTGCCGGTCGTCAGAGATTGGACCCACGCCCGCGACGATCCTGGGAACGCGGCACGGAAGATCTGCGGATAGCGACCGACGAGTGCACGATTCGTGGCGCTGGGCCTGACGATCCAGACCATCGCGACGCGGTATGGCGGGCCCTCATCGAGCGTCGCCGCAAGTTCGGTCGCCTCGGCGGCTTTGCGGTTTGTGCTCCTCACGGCTGCACCAAGATCGCCGAAGGAGTTCCACGCCTCCTGGATCAGAAGGACGCGATGTGGGGCGTCGCGAACGCAGACATCGATCGAGCGGCTCGGATCCAGCGGTCGGGTTGGCACCTCGAAAGTCCCTGGTCTGCCCGTTGCTCGCGCGAGCTCGAGGAGGCGCTCCTGCATCGCGAGGTGCCCGGCGTCGCCCGGTTCTCGCGGCTCACCGAGCGGCTTCGTAAACGAGATCGCCAGCGGACGACCAAGGCCGACCCCGAGGGCGATCCAGAGTTCGACTGGCACGCCTCGACCAAGGCCTCGCTCGATTTGGCTGATTCGAGATTGATCGACTTCGACGCGCGCGGCCAGCGCCACCTGCGTAATCCCGAGCCGCTCGCGCCCGACTCGGACACCTCGACCGAGCGAAAGGGCGATCGCCATGGAGAGACGCCTGGCCTCCTGGATCGTCTCTGTGGGTCGCCGCCTCGTCCGTAATGGCCCGTTCATGAACCAGATTCTTACAGACGGCACTTCACTGGCCATTACGTCAGGATCGTCTCGGCCAACACGCTTGGGTGCAGACCAGAGGTCGCCGGCGGCAGGGTCAGAAAGCCGATATGACCCCGCATCCCCCGGCTGTAGGAGTGGCATTCATATCGGGCGCGGGACGGGGCGAGTCGGGCGCGGGACGGGGCGAGTCGGGCGCGGGAC
>CAYRTS010000016.1:0-26119 GCA_964427285.1 uncultured Anaerolineaceae bacterium | reverse complement strand
GGCGCGGGACGGGGCGAGTCGGGCGCGGGACGGGGCGAGTCGGGCGCGGGACGGGCCGAGTCGGGCGCGGGACGGGGCGAGTCGGGCGTACGAGGGGCCCCGGGCGTACACGATGGGCCCCGGGCGGGCCGAGGCGAAGCAGGGCCCTGGCGGGCCCGCGCGCATCAAGAAGGGGGCCGGCCCTGGCGGGCCGGCCCCCTTGTGTCTGCGACAACCACGAGCGACTAGTTGCCGCCCTCGGTGACCTCGACCACGCCCTTGGCGAAATCGGCACCCTTGGCATCCTCGGTGAGGCCCTCGAGGGCCTTCGTGGCGAGATCCGTTCGATACGCCTCGGGCGGCGGCGCGGCCTTGATGATCCCGGCACTCAGCGAGACGTCCACCGTCTGCTGCCATGCGGCCGCGTCAAGCGCCCCGATCCCGGCCGGCGACGGCCAGACCAGCGCGTTGATCTCGTTCATCATCCACGTCTGGTGGCCGGTCCCAAGCGTTGAGCCGGCATTCACCGTGTAGCCGATGCAATCGGCGGGATTGACCCGGCAGTAGATCCAGCCCTGAAACGAGGCGCGCAGGAACCGGGTCGCGATGTCCTCGTTGCCGGCCTCGGCGAGCCATGAGGCCCTGGCGAAGAGGGCATCCTGGAGCATCGCCACGCCCTCGTCGTTCCAGTTGATGACGTTGAGATCGGTTGGCTGATAGAGCTTGCCGGTCTCCGGGTTGATCGTCTCCAGCACCTGGGCGTATTCGTTGTAGATCATCGCCTCGGCGACGTCGATCTCCCGCGACAGCAGGAGCGTCATGTCGAACGGCTGGATGACCTTCTCATAGTCGACACCCTGCTCGAGACCGGCCTTCTTGGCGCCGGCGGTCACCTCGAATTCGTTGCCGAAGTCCCAGACGCCGACCTTCTTGCCCGCAAAGTCCGCGGGACCCGTGATGTTCGAGTCCTTCCACGACACCGACAGCGTGCCCGAGCGCTGGAAGATCTGGGCGATGTTGACGAGATCGGACGCCGGATTGCCTTCGCGCGCCTCGAGGACCTTGGGCACCCAGCTGGTCGTGAACTCGGGGCCGTCGGCGGCGGACCCGGCCACCTGCGGGATCACATCCGGACCACCATCAACGATGGTGAGCTTGATCCCATTGGCCTCGTAGAAGCCTTGCTCGACGGCGGCAAAATAGCCGGCGAATTGCGCCTGCGGCACCCACTGGAGCTGCAGTCGGACCTCGTCGAGGGCCGGGGGGCCGCTCGGCGCCGCGCTGGGGGCTGGGCTTGCCGCGCCACCGCTGCATGCCGTGACGAGAAAGCTGGCCACCGCGGCCAGTGCCAGGAACCTTCGACTCGTTGTCATGTACTCCTCCTCTGAATCCGATGGCCAGCTTCGGTGGCCGTGGGCCGTTCCGGCACGTGCCGCGCCGGATGATCTTCGGTGCCGTTCCTCCTATGGCTCCTGGCTGCGCAACGATGCATGCCAGGGAATGACCGCTCGTTCAATGGCGACGACCGCCAGGTACATGATGATCCCGGTGACGGCCGCCAGGATGATGGCCGCCCACGTGACATCGAAGCGTAGCGCGCTGGCGCTCTGGACGACGACGCGACCAAGGACTTCGCTCGATCCGCCGAAATACTCCCCGACGATCGCACCGATGAGACTCAGCGTCGTCCCGATCTTGAGCGCCGTGAAGAAGTATGGCAGGGCATTCGGGAGCCGCAGGACGCGCAGGACCGTCCAGTCCGACGCCGCATAGGAGCGGAGCAGCTCCAGGGCCGCCGGTTCCACCTGGGTCAGCCCGCGCGTCACGTTCACGACCACCGGAAAGAAGACCAGGACCGCCACGATCATCATCTTGGACAGCGGGTTCAGCACCCCGAACCAGTTGTTCATCAGCGGCGCAAACGCGATGATCGGGACCGCGCTGGCGCCGATGGCGAGGGGCAACAGCAGTTCGCGCGCGGTCGTGAACCGGGCGGTCAGGAAGGCGAGGGCGACCCCCAGCAGCGTCCCGATCGCCAGCCCGCCGAGGGCCTCGAACAGCGTCGCGGCCGCCGCCTTGCCAAGAGGCCAGCGACCCGCCGCCCAGTGCTCCACGAGCGCGGCCACGATGTCGGTCGGTGCCGGCAGCGGGAAGCCGCGCAGGTCGATGTTGCGAACGGCGAACTCCCAGGTCGCGGCCGTCCCCGCGAAGACGATCACCGCCGGCAGGTAGTACCAGAACCGCCCGAGCCACCGTTCGGCGGCTGAGGTCCCCGGCGTCGTGCCGGGTGGCTGGCTTCGATGGGCGCCCGTCGCGACTGCGGAGGTCATCCGATCCCACCCTCGGCCATCGTCCGGTCGATCGACGCGAGGTCCGGAGCCAGGCCGCCTTCCGCCTCTGCGGCCCCGCGACGCAGGGCCTCGCGGACGGCCGTAATCAGCTCGAAGTAACGGGGCTGCTCGCGCGTCTCCACGTCACGAGGACGGGGCAGATCCACCTCGATGACGTCGGTGATCCGCCCGGGCCGAGGGCTCATGACCACGACCCGCGACGACAGGAAGACCGCCTCCGGGATCGAGTGGGTCACGAACACGACAGTGATCCCGGTCCGTTCCCAGATCCGCAGCACCTCCTGGTTCATCCGTTCCCGGGTCATCTCGTCAAGGGCCCCGAACGGTTCATCCATGAGCAGGATGGACGGCTCGAACGCGAGCGCCCGGGCGATCGCCACGCGCTGCTGCATCCCGCCGGAGAGCTGGTACGGGTGGTGGCCGACGAAGTCGCTCAGCTCCACCAGCTCCAGCATCTCCCGGGCTCGTGCGGTCCGGCGTGGGCCGTCGTAGCCCATCAGCTCGAGTGGCAGCTTGACGTTCTCCTCCACGGTGCGCCAGTCGAACAGCACCGGTGCCTGGAACACCATGCCGTAGTCCCGATCGAGGCGGGCGCGCGCCGCCGGTTTGCCATTGACCGCGACCTCCCCCGCGGTCGGCGCGACCAGGTCGCCGATCACCCGGAGCAAGGTCGACTTGCCGCAGCCGGACGGACCAATCAGGGAGATGAATTCGCCGCGCGAGATGTCAAGGTCGATCCCCTGGAGGGCCGCAGTCGTCGCCGAGCCGCGCGTCGTGAACGTCTTGCCGACCGCGGCGAGGCGGACCACCCACTGGCTGGCAGGTTCAGCCATTGGCCATCATCCCGCGGCCGCCCCTGGCCGTCCACGCAGCACCATCAGCTCGGCTGCGCGGATCACGGCGAAGAACGAGATCCCCAGCACTGAAGACACAAGAATGGCCGCCCACAGCTTCTCCGGTCCGCTGATGTACTGCTGGTTGAAGTTGATGATCGCGCGGCCCAGTCCGTCGGGAATGCCGCCGGGTCCTTCGCCGATGATCGCGCCGACAATCGACGCCGTCGCCGCGATCTTGAGCGCCGTGAACAGGTATGGCAACGATGCGGGCAGGCGGACCTTTCGGTACGTGGCCCATCGACCGGCAGCGTACGAGCGCATGAGCTCCAGCGCCCGTGGGTCCGGCGCCCGGAGCCCGCGGATCATCGCGATCGTGACCGGGAAGAACGTCAGGTACGTGGCAATGATGACGACCGAGGCCACGCTCGGGCCAAAGGCGTAGACGATCATCGGCGCCAGGGCCACGATCGGGATCGTCTGGCTGGCGACCACGTACGGCACGACCGCGCGTTCGAGCAGCCGCGAGTGGACGAATAGGGTGGCAAGGACCAACCCAAGAAGCGCGCCCACGACGAACCCGATGGCCGCCTCGCGCCACGTGTAGAGGGCCGCGCCCACCAGGAATTGACCGAGTGACTGCTCGGAGTTGCGCTGCACGGGCTCGGCGAGGGCACCCAGGATGTCGAACCAGTGCGGCAGCGTCAGGTCGCTGGCAAACGGCCAACGGAACGGCGGATTGTGGTCGATGGCGAGGGCGGTCCCAAGCACGTTCTGAAAGCGCCACGGGACGCCGCCGATCCACTTGACCAGCTCCCAGCCGATCAGCACCACGGCCACGAATGTGGCGAGGACGGCGAAGCGACGGCGCCGCGAATGGTCGATCCGGCCAGCGATCGCCATGCGCTAGCCGGTCACCGCCTGGTCCGCGATGTCGAGGGCGCGATCGATGATCTCGAAGCCCTCGGCCAGCTGCGCGTCCGTGATGCACAGCGGCGGGTTGGTGTGGATCGAGTTGTTGAGGATCATCGTGTACAGCCCGTTGTCGCGGAAGAACTTGCCGATCGCCTTCATCTCGTCCGAGGTGCCATTGAACGGCGTCAGTGGCGTCCACGGATCGCGGCTCCGGACGAGGTCCAGGATCCCGAACAGGCCAAGGTTGCGCGTGGCGCCAACGCTGGGGTGCCGCGCCGCAAGCCGCCGATGATGCTCGGCCATCACCGGGCCCAGGCGCGCAGCGTTCTCGATTAGCCCGTCCTCCTCGTACACCGACAGCGTGGCGAGCGAGGCCGCCAGGCTGACCGGATGGGCGCTATAGGTCAGGCCGCCGTAATACATCATCGAGTTGAACTTCTCGGCGACCTCGTGGCGCATGGCCACGGCACCCAGCGGCAGATACGAGCTGGTCAGGCCCTTGGCCATCGTCATCAGGTCCGGGGTGACGCCCCAGTGATCGATCGCGAACCACTTGCCGGTCCGCCCAAACCCGGCCATCACCTCATCGGCGACCATCAGGATCCCGTGCCGATCGCAGATGTCGCGGACGCCGGCTACGTACCCGTCGGGCGGGATCAGGATGCCGTTCGTTCCGACGATGGTCTCGAGGAAGATCGCGGCAATGGTGTGGCCGCCCTCGTAGCGGATCACGTCCTCGAGGCCCTGGAGGCTCTCGGCGACCGGACGCGGTTCCGCCTCGCCCCAGCGATGCGTGTCCGGGTAGCGCACTACACCAACCAGACCCGGCTCGGTCGCCCAGCGGCGCGGGTCGCCGGTCAGCGTCATGGCCCCCATCGTCGCACCGTGATAGGAGCGGTAACGGGCCAGGATCTTGTAGCGCCCGGTGTACTGGCGGGCCAGCTTGATCGCGTTCTCCACCGCCTCCGCGCCGCCGAGCGTGAAGAACGTCTTGTCCATGTCCCCGGGCAGGATCTCCGCCAGCTTCGCCCCCAGGCGCGCCCGGATCTCCGTGGCGAAGGCCGGCTGGACGAACTGGAGCTTCTCCAGCTGGGCAGTGATCGCGTCGATAACCCGCCGATCGCCATGACCGATGTTCACCGACATCAGCTGGCTGTTGAAGTCGAGGATGCGCTTGCCTTCGGGCGTGTAGAGATAGACGCCCTCGGCTCGATCAATGGCGATCGGGTCGATGGCGCCCTGGATGGACCAGGAGAAGAAGGTGTGCTCGCGCGACATCCGCGCGATCTCCTCGCTGGTCATCGAACCTGGGGCGGTCGTGATGCTCATGGGGTTACCTCGGGCGGCGGGCGCGGCGGCGTGCTGTCCGGTCGAACATCGGGCGGACGAACGGGCCCGACGTCGATCCTTCGCCATTACAGCACAGCCGGGCGGTTCGCGGCGCGCCAGCACGAACGACGGCCGGGCGCGGATCAGGAGTAGATCCAGAACACCTTGCAGTCGGCGGACGGATCCCAGCCAACGAGCGACCCCTCCGGGATTGACAGCATGTCCCCGACCCTCAGGTCGTGTGGCTCGCCCCGGTCAATCGCGACGCAAACGCTGCCCTCGAGAACGAGGATCGTCTCGCGGGCCGGGATCCTGGCTTCTACCTGGCCTGCGGGGCCGCCTGGCTCTGCCTTCCAGAGCCCAGCCTTCGTCTGGTCATGATCGAACAGCATGTGCGCCCAGCCACCGATGTCGAGGTCCGGCTCCCATGCCGGTGGATCCGTGCGCGACCGGTAGACAGCGGTGCCGAGGGTCGTCATGGCCACTCCTTTGCTCGAGGCTGACTCAGCCGGCCAGCATCCGCGCGTCGTCTTGGGACCAGGCGACTCGCAGGCGCTCGCCGGGCGTGGGCAGCAGGTCTCGCTTGTTGGAGGTCACGACGAAGCTGGAGCTGCCGCCGTCGAGGCGCAGATGCGTGTGGAGCTGCGCCCCCACGAAGGCAACGGCTTCGACCAGCCCCGACAGGGTGACGTCGTCGGCAGCCGGATCCTCCTCGGGACCGAGCAAGCGCGCAGCCTCCGGCCGAATAGACAGCCATGCCTCGGAGCCGACGGCAACGTCCGCCGAGCGCGCACGGATCAGGCCGTGCGGCTGGACGCGGATCCCATCCGTGGCAACGACGCCGCGCAGGAAGTTCATCTTCCCGATGAATGCGGCCACGAAGTGATTGACCGGGCGGTCGTACAGCTCCACGGGCGTGCCAACCTGGAGGACCCGGCCGGCGTTCAGGACCGCCACCCGATCCGCCATCGTCAGGGCTTCCTCCTGGTCATGGGTGACGACCACGAACGTGATCCCGACCTCGTGCTGGAGTCGTTTGAGTTCGATCTGCATTTCGCCTCGAAGCTTCCGATCGAGCGCCGCCAGGGGTTCGTCGAGGAGCAGCACCCGAGGGCGCTTGACGATCGCCCGCGCCAGGGCCACCCGCTGCCGCTGCCCGCCCGAGAGCTGGTTCGGCCGGCGGTCCGCCAAGGGCCCGAGCCCGACCTTGTCGAGAACGTCCTCGACCCGCGCGCGGACCTCGTCCCCGGGGAGTCGCTCGGCCCGGAGACCATAGGCCACGTTGTCCCAGACCCGCATGTGCGGAAACAGCGCATAGGACTGGAACATCATGTTCACCGGCCGGTCGTAAGGCTTCGTGCCGACCAGGTCGTGACCGTCGAGCAGCAGGCGACCCGAGGTCACCTGCTCAAATCCCCCGAGGCATCGAAGTAGGGTCGTCTTGCCGCAACCACTCGGGCCAAGGAGTGCGAAAAATTCGTTCTCCCGGATGGCGAGTGAAACATCGTCGAGGGCCCGCACGTCGCCGAATGTCTTCACGACATGCTCGACGACGATCACGTCGGCGGGAACATCGATGGCGCGACGATCGACCGCCGGCACGTCCCGCGCCACCGGATCCGTACTCATGCGACGGCCCCGGCCGGAACGTCCCCGGCCGGCGCGGTGCGGCCGCGGTTCAGGTAGAGGGCGACGCCAAGCAGCAACATGCTGAAGGCGATCAGCAGCGTCGCCACCGCATTGATCTCCGGCGTCACCCCGAAGCGGATCATCGAGTAGACCTGGATCGGGAACGTGACGGTTCGCCCAGCCGTGAAGTAGGCGATCACGAACTCGTCGATCGACAAGGTGAACACGACGAGGGCGGCTGAGACGATCCCGGGCAGGATCACCGGCAGGGTGATCCGGAAGAAGGTCGGGATCTCCTTGACCCCGAGGTCTAGCGAGGCCTCCTCGATCGACCGATCGAAGCCGCGCAACCGGGTCCGGATGATCGCGGCGGCAAAGGCGGTTCCCCAGACCGAATGCGCGATCACAATCGACCCGACGCCGAGCGGCACAAAGATGACCGAGAAGAACGACAGCAGGGCGATCCCGAGCACGATGTCGGGCACCAAGAGCGGGATGTAGACCGCGCTGTCGAGGACGCTGCTCCTGGTGTATCGCTCCAGACCCAGGGCGAGCGTGGTCCCGAGCACGACCGAGATCGCGGTTGCCAGCCCTGCGACAACCAGCGTGGTCCCGAGGGCGGCCAGGATCTCGGGATTCTGGAACACTTCGCCGTACCAGCGCGTAGTGAACCCGCGCCACGAGACGACGGCCCGCTGTGCGTCGTTGAACGAGAGCGCGATGAGAACGACCAGCGGCAGGTACAGAAACACGAAAAGCACGCCCATCCAGACCTTGAGCCAGCGGGAACCTCCTGTACGTGCCTTACCCATCGAGGGCGTACTCCCGGCTCCGCCGCAGTACCCGTGACTGAACGACCAGAAGGGCCATCAGGACGACCATCAGCCCAAGCGCCAGAGTCGCCCCGAACGGCCAGTCTCGCGCCTCGAGGAACTGCTGGTTGATGAGGTTGCCGATCATGATCCGCCGGCCACCCCCCAACAGCTGTGGGACGGGAAAATTCCCCAGGGTCGGTACAAACACAAAAACGCAACCGGCCACGATTCCGGGCAGGATCAGGGGGAGCGTCACGGTCCGCAGGATGCGCAGTGGTCGAGCGCCAAGGTCTTCGGCCGCCTCGCGGATCTCCGGGTTCAGGCGCTCAAGCGATGCGTACAGCGGCAGGATCATCAACGGCAGGTAGCCGTAGACGAGACCCATCACGACCGCGAAGTCGTTGTACAGGAGCGGCAGGGGTGCGTCCGTGAGCCCTACCGCCTGGAGCGTCTGGTTGACGACGCCTTCGCGGTTGAGGAGCACGATCCAGGCGTAGGTCCGGATCAGGAAATTCGTCCAGAACGGCAGGATGACCAGGAGCAGTAGTGCATTGCGCACGCGAGCGCTCGGCCGGGTGGCGATGAACCAGGCAGCCGGGTAACCCACGAGGAAGCAGATGACGGTCGTGATGAGCGCCATCTGGATCGAGTAGCCGAGCACTCCGAGGAAGAGTGGGTCGAGCGCGCGCCCATAGTTATCAAGCGTGGGCTCGTAGACGACGCCACCAAACGAACCCCGGCGGAAGAATGAATTGGCGAGAATCAACGCGAGGGGCGCGGCGAGAAAAACGCCCCACCACAGGAACGCCGGCGCGAGGGTCAGTCGCCCATCGCGCCGGCTCATCAGGCCCCTCATGGTTTAGCCGCGGGGCCCTACCGAACCCGTCTCAGGGGGCGGCCTTGACCTTGGTCGCGGCGTCACTGAACCGTGTTTGACCATCGCCCAGGTCGCGCAATGCCTCCTGCTTGAGAAGGTCTGCAGGTGTGATCGCCATGTTCGGGTAGGCCTCGAGGAGGGCCGGGTCCACCGCGTCCATCGCCGCCTTGTTCGGCACCTTGTACAGGATGTTCTCGGCGACCCACTTCCCGTTCTCTGGCAGGAGGATGAAGTTGATGAACGCGTGGGCGGCCTCCAGGCGCGGCGAGCCCTTGGCGATCGTCATGGTATCCAGCCACAGGTCGGAGCCCTCGCTGGGCAGGACCCACTTCACGTTTGGATCCGCGGCGTAGTTGCACCAGCCATCCCAGCCGTGCACAGCAACGGCCTCACCGCTGTCGAGCTTCGTGTAGAACGTCTCTGCGTCGTAACCGAGGAGCGTCGCCTTCGCCTTGATCAGCATGTCGGCGGCCTGCTGGAGCTGGCCTGCATCGGTCGAGTTGGCCGAGTAGCCGAGGACCTTCAGGGCCGGGATCATCAGCCACCGTTCCTCGTCCATCATCGTGATCTTGCCGGACAGTTCCGCGCTCGGCTCCAGGAGATCCTTCCAGCTGTCGATCTGCGTTTCCTTCACCAGGTCCGAGCGGTAGCAGATCCCCGTCGTCCCCCATGCGTAGGGAACAGAAAACTTGTTGCCCGGGTCATGGCCGGCTTGGGCGGCCTCCGGGTAGAGGTTCGACAAGTTCGGGATCTTCGCGTGGTCGAGCGTTTCGAGCTGCCCGGCCTTGTTCATGCCCTCGGCGAACGGGCTCGTGAGGAACACAATGTCGTAGGTGCCGGCGGGCGACGCGGCGATCTTGGCGAGGGCGTCCTCGTTGGACGACAGGAGGGTCACCTCCATGGAGTGTCCGGTCGCCGCCTTGAAGCGCTCCGCAATATCCTCGGGCATATAGTTGGCGTAGTTCATCACTTGAAGGGTGACCGAACCGGTCTGCTGGGGCACCGCACTGCCACCGGCACCGCAGGCTGCGATCATCATCGCGCTCGCCGTGATGGCCGTCATGCGCAGGAACATGCTATCTCGCCGCATTGACGTAGCCTCCTCCTAACTGGTCGGCGGCGAATGCCCCGACGAGTCGCGCCATCATATCGGCAACGCCCGCGTTCCATCTCGGGCTTCGGCGCCGCCGCGAACGGAATCAGCCAATCAGGTGGACGCCAACCGATGGAATCGGTAACCTTCCGGGCAGTTGACTGCGGATAGCGGACCATCGACCGTGACCATGGAGAGAATGTAGCGATGAGCGAGAACCAGCAGACGATCGCGTTCTTCCCAGAGCCGGGGGCATGGGGTCCTACGAACAATTGCGTCGCGGTGGCAGAAGTCCTTCGCGGCCGTGGGATTCGAACGGTGTTCGTGGTCGAGGACTCATTCAAAGGGGTTCTGGCCGAACGAGGCTTCGAGGAGGCCCTGTTCCGGGTCGCACCGGCGACCGGGGAGGCGGAGACGGTCGGGGGCGGCTGGGCAGAGTGGGTCCGCGACAACGCGAAGAACTTCCGGCGCCCGACCCAGGAGCAGATCACGACGGTCATCAAGCCGATTTGGGAAGAGCTCGTCGCACACGGGAAGTTCGCCCACGAACGACTTACCGAAATCTTTGAGCATGAGGTACGACCGGACCTCATCGTCTCGGACAACGTGTGCGCGTTCCCTGCTGTCTACGCCGGGGGAAGACCGTGGGTCCGCGCCGTGTCCGCGAACCCGCTCGAGCTCCGGGACCCAACGCTGCCGCCGCCATTGTCTGGCCTGTCGATCTCGGACGGGACGAACTGGCAGCAGTTTCGGGACCGCGCCAGGAGTGAGCTCCACCCGGCGTGGTCCGAGTTGAACGACTTCTGCCGGTCCGTCGGGTTGGATTCCCTGCCGGACGAGGAGTTCCAATACGTCTCGCCGCTGCTGAACTACTACCTGTTCCCGGGCGAGGTCGATTACGTTCGGTCGCGACCGCTGGGTGATACGTGGCACCGGCTCGACTCCACCGTGCGCACGTCGGATCGCCTGTTCGATGTCGCAGAGCATCTCCCCGGCGAGGGCAAGGTCATCTATC
The DNA here is from genome assembly GCA_964427285.1 of uncultured Anaerolineaceae bacterium. Lineage (GTDB taxonomy): Bacteria > Chloroflexota > Limnocylindria > Limnocylindrales > CSP1-4 > SPCO01. The sequence continues at coordinate 15,283 of CAYRTS010000016.1, read as the reverse complement.
TGTCGCTGGGTAGCCTGGGGAGCATGGATACCGCGCTGATGCAGCGGCTGATCGACATTCTCGCCGGCACAGAACATCGGGTCGTCGTCAGCATGGGGCCGCTTCATCACGAACTCAGGCTCGGCGAGCGGATGTACGGGGAGGGCTTCCTGCCGCAAACGTCGATCCTGAACCAGTGCGACCTGCTGATCACCCACGGAGGCAACAACACCTTTGCCGAGGCCTTCTACTTCGGCCTTCCGACCATCGTCCTGCCGCTCTTCTGGGATCAGTACGACAACGCGCAGCGCGCGCAGGAGACCGGGTTCGGAGTTCGGTTGCAGACATACGACTTCGAGGATCACGAGATGCTGGATGCCGTGGAGCGCCTCCTTGCCAACACCGCGATGAACGAGCGGATCCGCACCGTGTCGGCTCAGATGCAGGCCCAGCCGGGACGGATCAAGGGCGCCGATCTTCTGGAACAGGTTGTCCACCGGCTCCGCGCCTGATCTGGACCCTGATCCATGCCCGTGTCACGTAGCACGCCCGGCGTGACCATGAGTTCGAGGGGCAAGGATGACAAACGCGCGTTGAGGCACTCCGTAGACAACGTGGGCCGGCCTCCGCTGATGCCACCACGAATTGGCGTACCCACGAACCCGGTTGAGATCGACGCGACCGATCGCAAGATCATCGCGCTGCTCCAGGCGGACGGTCGGCGGTCCTTTGCGTCGATCGCCAGGATCGTGGGGGTGAGCGAGGGCACCGCCCGTATCCGGGTCCAACGACTGATCGACTCGTCGCTGGTGCAGATCGTGGGGATCGCCGATCCACTCCGGCTGGGCTTCGGCACGATGGCGCTCGTCGGGATCCGGGTCAAGCCGGGCGCCACGGAGCGGGTCGCGCGTCGGCTTGTCGAAATTCCCGAGACGAGTTACGTGGTCATCGCTACCGGCAGGTTCGACGTGTTCGCCGAGGTCGTCTGTCGGAATCTGGACGAGTTCCGCCGGGTCATGCTGGAGGGGATCCAGCAGATCGAGGACGTTGAGCACGCCGAGTCATTCGTCCTCCTCGAAATCCACAAACTGGCGTATGGCTGGGGGGTCGGCGAGGTCGACGTGTCGCCGACCCCATGACACAGGCCTCCGGTCTCGTCAGGTTGCCTGGCCACGCTCGTGTCGTCGTCATCGGCGGCGGCATCGTCGGCTGCAGCATCGCTTACCACCTGACGAAGCGCGGCTGGAGCGATGTGGTGCTCCTCGAGTGGGATCAACTGACGTCGGGACCATCTGGCACGCCGCCGGGCTGCTGACCCAGCTCCGGGCCACCTTCAACCTGTCGATGCTCGCGAAGTACGCGGCCGAGATGATCGCGGAGATCGAGGCGATCACAGGATTGGGCACAGGATTCCGACGAACGGGCTCGATTCTTGTGGCCCGGAAGTACAGCTACGGCTGCCAGAACTGGTTTGAGCATTCGGCCGAGGAGCACCGGGCAGTCCGAGAGAACGTCGGCATGTTCGACCAGTCCGCGTTCGGCAAGATCCTTGTGACCGGGCGACGCTACCTCCGACGTCCTCAAATCGAATGGGGCGAGCGACGCGACCGCTCCGCCTTGGTGCTAGGCTCCCTACACGCCCTCGATGAGGAGGCTCCCGATGGACCACGCCGCCTTCAAGGTCTGGCTGGACCGCTATGTCGACGCGTGGCGCCTGTCCGACCCGATCGCCATCGGCGATCTGTTCAGCCTCGACGTGCGCTATGCCTTCGATCCGTTTGAGGAGGCCGTGGTTGGGCGCCCGGCGGTAGTCGCCGCCTGGCTGTTGGACCCCGACGACCCCGGTTCCTGGCAGGCCGACTACGAGGTCCTCGCGATCGATGGCGATACGTATGTCGCCCACGGCCGGACCCGCTACCTGACCGATGACCGATCGGCGGTGGATCGGGAGTTCGCCAATGTCTTCGTCTGCCGCTTCGACGCCGACGGGCGATGTCGAGAATTCACCGAGTGGTACATGCGCCGGCGCCCGGAGGCCATCCCGGACTGACTTCCGCCACAGAACCACCACCATGCTCCGCGCTCAACTCCCAGTTGAGTGGCGCGAACGAACCCGCTTGCTCGAACGCCCAGACGACAATCTGGGAGGTCGACCGCGTTCGTTCATCGAGGTCGTGCAACTGGTGATTGAGATCTGCGATTGGGCGGAGTGGGGCGAGGCGGAGTGGCCTGCCGCGGGGCGCGGCACGGTGTACCCTCTGGCAGCTTCGACCCGGCGACACGATCGCTACTACCGAGACTACCGAGGCCACCGAGAATCGAACGAGGTGACGCGCGAGATGCCCCGAACCGTCCGTGGTGCGCTCGTCCAGGCCAGCTGGACCGGCGACAAGGAATCGATGATCCAGAAGCACGAGGAGCGGGCCCACGAGGCAGCCAAGCAGGGCGCCCAGTTCATCCTGTTCCAGGAGCTCTTCTACGGGCCGTACTTCTGCCAGGTCCAGGACGCCGGGTACTACAGCTACACAGAGCTGATCCCGGACGGGCCGACGACCCGCCGCATGCAGGATCTCGCGAAGCAGACCGGGATGGTCGTTGTGGCGCCGATGTACGAGGAAGACGAACGAGCGTCCGGCATCTACTACAACACCGCGGCCGTGATCGATTCGGACGGCAAGTACCTGGGCAAGTACCGCAAGACCCACATCCCGCACGTCAAGGGGTTCTGGGAGAAGTTCTACTTCCGCCCGGGCAACCTCGGGTATCCGGTGTTCGAGACGGCCGTCGGCAAGATTGGCGTGTACATCTGCTATGACCGCCATTTTCCTGAGGGCGCGCGGGCGCTGGGCCTCAACGGAGCGGAGATCGTGCTGATCCCGTCAGCCACCTCACGTGGACTGAGCGAATACCTGTGGCGGATCGAGCAGCCCAGCCACGCCGTCGCCAATGGCTATTACGTGGGCACGATCAACCGGGTCGGGATCGAGCAGGCGATCGGGGACAACGACTTCTACGGGCAGAGTTACTTCGTGGACCCGCGCGGCCAATTCGTGGGCGAGGTGGCGAGCGCCCATGACGAGGAACTGGTCGTCCGGGACCTGGACCTGGACAAGATCCTCGAGGTTCGGAACACGTGGCAGTTCTACCGGGACCGCCGACCGGACGCGTACGCGGATATCACGCGCCCGTAGGACGCGCTACCATCCCATCCGGCTCGGCCGTCTGGAGGAGGACGGCCGAGCTGCTTCAGTTCCCGGCAACCGGAGGGCGCCTGACATGCAATTCGGCTTCACGCTCAAGCCCGAGCACACCGTCGAACGAACGCTCGCGCTGACCCGCCAGGCAGAGGCGGCCGGATTCGAGTACGGCTGGTTGTTCGACACACACGTGCTCTTCCGGGAACCGTATGTCCTGCTGGCCCTGATGGCCCAGGCCACGACGACGCTCCGGCTGGGGACATGCGTCACGAACCCGGCCACCCGCGAGCCGAGCGTCACGGCGTCGTCGCTGGCCGTCCTTAATGAGATCTCCGGCGGACGGATGGACCTGGGCATCGGTCGCGGCGACTCCGCGCGCCGCGTGCTCGGCAAGCCGCCCACGACGATGGCCAGCCTGGAGGAGGCGGTCGTCGTGATCAAGGCCCTGGTCGAGGGACGAGCCGTTGCGTACGAAGGCCAGGAGCTGCGGCTGAAGTGGACCGGCTCGTGGACGTTGCCGGTGTGGGTCGCCGGCTATGGCCCGATGGCGCTGGCGATGATCGGCCGGGTCGCTGACGGGGTCGTCCTCCAGCTTGCCGATCCGGACCTCATCCGCTGGTTCGTCGCCCAGGTCCGCGAGGCGGCCGCGGCGGCCGGGCGGGATCCGGCCTCCATCCAGGTCCAGGCTGCGGCGCCGGCCCATGTCGGGACCCGCGAAGAAGGCCGGGAGCGGACGAGTTGGTTCCCGGCCATGGTCAGCAACCACGTCGTGGACCTCGTCAACAAGTACCCGCGCGAGCAGCTGCCCGACAGCCTCACCGGGTACATCTCCGACCGAACCGGCTACGACTACCTCCACCATGCCGAGGTCGGCTCGTCCAACGCCGGCTTCGTCGGGGACGAGGTGACGGACCGGTTCTGCGTTCTTGGATCCGTCGAGGAACACATCGCGAAGCTCCGGGAGCTGGCCGATTCGGGCGTGGACCAATTCAACCTGTACCTGATGAGCGGCGACGAGGAGGCCCAGCTGGAGATCTACGGCCGCGACATCATCCCGGCCCTGCGCGGCGTCGAAGCAATCCGCGCCTAGCCGCCGCTGCCGCGGCGCCATAGGAGGCAACCCATGCGCACGCTCATCGCCAACGGCACGATCGTCACCGCAGACGGCTCGTCTGTCGCGGACGTGCTGATCGACGGTGAGACAATCGTCCAGATCGGGCGCGACCCTTCCGGTGCGGCCGTCATCGCCGACGAGACCATCGATGCCACGGGCAAGTACGTCATCCCGGGCGGCATCGACGTCCACACCCACATGGAGCTGCCGTTCGGCGGGACGTTCGCAAAGGACACCTTCGAGTCCGGGACCCGAGCCGCGGCCTTTGGCGGGACGACGTCCATCGTGGACTTCGCCGTCCAGACCCGCGGGGCCTCGCTCCGCGAGGGCCTGGACGCGTGGCACGCCAAGGCCGAGGGCAACGCCGTGGCCGACTACGGCTTCCACATGATCATGAGTGACGTCAACGACGCGACCCTCGCCGAGATGGACGGGCTGGTCGCGGAGGGAGTCCCGGACTTCAAACTGTTCACCGCGTATCCGGGCGTCTTCTACAGCGACGATGGGGCGATCTTCCGGGCCATGCAGCAGACGGCGCGCAATGGCGGGCTGATCATGATGCACGCCGAAAACGGCATGGCCATCGACGTGGTGGCCGAGCAGACCATCGCCGCGGGCATGACCGATCCGATGGGTCACGGCCTCGCGCGCAAAGCCATCTTTGAGGCCGAGGCGACCAACCGGGTCATCCGTCTGGCAGAGGCAGCCGGGGTACCGGTGTACATCGTCCATCTATCGGCGCGCGAGGCGTTGAACGAAGTCCGCGCGGCCCGGGATCGCGGGGCGAGCGTCTTTGCCGAGACCTGCCCGCAATACCTGTTCCTATCGCTGGACGATCTGGGTAACGGGTTCGAGGGCGCCAAGTTCATCTGCTCCCCGCCGCTTCGCCCAAAGGACCACTGGGACGAGCTCTGGAGCGGGCTGGTCAAGGACGACCTCCAGCTGGTCGCCACGGACCACTGCCCGTTCGACTTCCACGGGCAGAAGGAGATGGGTCGCGGCGACTTCCGCAAGGTTCCCAACGGCCTGCCGGGCATCGAGGATCGGCTCGACCTGCTCCACGACGGCGGCGTCGTCGCCGGCCGGATCACGAAGGAGCGCTGGGTGGAGATCGTCTCGACGGCGCCGGCCAAGCTGTTCGGGATGTATCCGCGCAAGGGCGCGATCGCCGTCGGCTCGGACGCGGACCTGGTGATCTATGACCCGAACCGGCGGCACACGATTTCCGCGAAGACGCACCACATGGACGTCGACTACTCCTGCTACGAAGGCCGGCAGGTCCAGGGCGGGAGTGACATCGTGCTGTCACGCGGCTCCGTGATCGTGCGCAACGGCGAGTTCACGGGGCGCAAGGGTCACGGCCGGTTCATCAAGCGCTCGACGGCGGACCACGCCCGCGTGAGCTGAACGCCATTCGATTCAGACCGAACGGGACTGACATGTCCCAGGGGCAGGCGAAGGTCAACCCAGTCGCGGGCGGCCCATCTCGGCTCGGTAGCGCTCGTTGAAGTCGAACAGGAACCGATCCTTGCGCGGGTAGACGCCCTGGCGAAAGGCACGCGACGTGACGCCCGTCTGGGCGCGTGAGCAGACCTCCCAGTCCTGCTTGGAGATCAGGTCCCACAGGTCGACCGTCGGTTCCGGAGCGAAGTCCGGCGCGGCGATCGTGTCCGGTCGGAACAGGTACTCGGAAACCACGGTCGTGTGGGACGGTCCGTTCGGATACAGGATGTAGTACATGGCCGAGTCCGGGTGGAGATTGAGCAGCAGGTTCGGGTACTGGAAGACGCCGTAATACATGCACCGGTCGTCGGGCAGCAGATCCGGGAATGGCGGCAGGGTAGACGAACCGGTCGGGGTAAACGAGGACGCCCCCTCGAACATTGGGTTACCGGAATCCTTGGTCTTGTCGTCCCACACCTCGCCGAATCGGAACATGGGGATCACTGCCACGAGCTCCGGGTGAATCGTCGGGCAGTGGAGACACTCGTTGAAGTTCTCCACGATGATCTTCCAGTTTGCGGCGACTTCGTAGACCAATCGTCGGCCGATCCGCAGCTCGTCCATGCGGTAGCGCTCGAAGTTCGTGATCGACTCAACCCCGGCCAACGCATCGATCAGCGGCGTGCGTGCTTCTGACAGGTTCACGAACAGGAAACCTGCGTACGACTCGGCCGCGATGCCGTGGAGCGGGTACAGGCTCCGGTCGAACCCTTCGTCCTCATCCACGTTGGGCGTACCCACGAGGCGCCCATCGAGATCGTACGACCAGGCGTGGTACGGGCACTTGAAGACCTTGCTGACGTGGCCGCACGCCGGGCTGTCGTCGAGAAGCTTGGTCCCGCGATGTGCGCACACGTTGTAGAACGCCCGGATTTCGCCCGATCGGTTGCGCGTGACGATGATCGACTCCCCGGCGAGGTCACGGACGAGGTAGTCGCCGGGCTCCGAGACCTCCTCCGCGCGCCCGATGCAGATCCAGCGGTCGAACCAGATTCGCTCGCGTTCGTCGGCGTAGACCGCTTCGGACGTGTAGTCCGCACCGGCAAGCGTCGGGCGCGCCCGCCAGGTCGGAGTCTCGATCGTCATCGGTCCGTCTATCGCGTTCGCGGGAAGCCCAGGTCGATCTTGCTCGTCCCTGGATCCGGCCAACGCGAGGTCACGATCTTGGCTCGGGTGTAGAACTGGACCCCTTCCGGGCCGTACATATGGAGGTCACCGAACAGCGAGTTCTTCCAGCCGCCGAAGCTGTAGTAGGCGACCGGCACTGGAATGGGCACGTTGATCCCGACCATTCCCGCATTCACCTCGAACTGGAACTGGCGGGCGGCGCCCCCATCGCGGGTGAAGATCGCCGTGCCATTACCGTACGGATTGTCGTTGACCAGCTTGACCGCCGCGTCATATGTCTCGACCCGCACGACAGTCAGGACCGGGCCGAAGATCTCGTCGCGATAGGCGTCCATCGCGGGGGTCACGTTGTCGATCAGCGAGACACCGAGGAAGAACCCCTCCGAGTCCCGGTACAGCGGATGCTCACGACCGTCGGCCACGACCGTGGCGCCCTGGGCGGGGCCGGAATCCAGGTAGGACGCCACCTTGTCGCGGTGCTGGCGGGTGACGAGTGGGCCCATTTCGGCGCTCGGATCGCTCCCGGGCCCCACCTTGACCCGGGGCAGGCGCGCCTTGATCGCCGCGACCAGCGGGTCGGCGACCGAGCCGACCGCCACGATCGTCGAGATCGCCATGCAGCGCTCACCGGCCGACCCGTACCCTGCCGAGACCGCCGCGTCGGCGGCCATCTCGATGTCCGCATCGGGCAGCACGATCATATGGTTCTTGGCACCGCCCAGCGCCTGGACCCGCTTGCCCGCTTTCGTCCCGGTCTCGTAGATGTAGCGGGCGATGGGCGTGGAGCCGACGAAGCTGACGGCCGCGATGTCCGGGTTGGCGAGGATCGCATCGACCGCCACCTTGTCGCCGTGGACGACGCTGAAGACGCCATCCGGCACACCCGCCTCGGCCAGCAACTCCGCCATGTAGTTGGCCGCCGACGGGTCCTTCTCCGACGGCTTGAGAATGAACGTGTTCCCCGTCGCGATCGCCGTGGCGAACATCCACATTGGGACCATCGCCGGAAAGTTGAACGGGGTGATCCCGGCGACCACGCCGAGTGGCTGCCGGATCTGGTAGACGTCCACGCCGGTACTCGCCTGCTCGGTGAAGCCGCCCTTGATCAGAGTCGGGATGGAGCACGCGAACTCGAGGTTCTCCAGGCCGCGGGCGATCTCACCCAGCGCGTCCGAGGGGACCTTGCCGTGCTCCGCCGTGAGGTGCGCCGCCAGCTGGTGGCGGTGTTGCTCGACCAGGTTGCGGATCCGGAACATGATTTCCGTTCGCTTCGACAGCGAGGTCGCACGCCAGGCCGGGAAGGCGGCCCTGGCCTCGGCGATCGCTGCGCCCACCTCGTGCTCCGACGCAAAGTCGACGTACTTCGTCACCTGCCCGGTCGCCGGGTTGTAGACGGGACCCTCCCGGCCGGATGTCCCGGCGATGGCGCGCCCGCCGATCCAGTGGCCGACTCGTTCCGTGGCGGCGGTGTCGGAGCGAGCCGCGCCAGACTCTGCGACCTGTGTCATGTCAAACCCTTTCGTCTGTCTTGGCCGACAACGATACTCCCTCGCCGCTCCCGGACCCTTCAGAAGCGAGGCCGCGATCCGGGATCCGCCCAGCTCAGATCCAGGTCCGATGGTCCGTTCTGCCCCATCGTGTGGCGGCGCATCAGGGCGACAATCCAGGCCACGACCAAGATCATCGTCAGGGACACCGCAATGAAGCTCGCCGCGCTCAACCCGAGCACCACCGGTGAGTCCCGCCACGTCAGCGTGACGGCGCCACGCGCCAGCGCCCATGTCCCCATCCCGAGGAAGAAGAGTTGTCCGTCGCGGGTCTTGAACAACCCCGCCGCCGTAAGCAAGGTGAGCAACATCAGGATCACCAGCGTCGCGATGCCCTCGTAGACCTGGGCCGGATGCGACGGCAGCTCTGGGGCCAGCGTGGCCCACGGTCCGGCGCCCAGGTAGGCCGTCGCCCACGAGAGATCGCTCGGCTGTCCCTGGCCGGACCCATCGAGGACCATCGCCAACTTGCCAGCGCCGAGCATGAACAGGAGCGGCAGCGTTGCGGCACGCAGCCAGTGACCGATCGGGGCACCCAGGAGGACGGCTACGTACGACGCCGAGAGCATGCCCCCGAACATGGCGAGCGAGAGCTCCAGCGACCCCTGCGCCGGGTCCATGATGGCCGTCATGTTGGCCGTGTAGTAATCGAGATGGAGCAGGACGTAGCCGAGTCGACCGCCGATGATCGCGCCGGGGACACTCGCCACGGCGATGAACAGCAGATCATCCGCGCGTAGGCCGTCGCGCCGGGCAATGAGGCCTGCCACGATCAGGCCCACCGTGATGATGGCAACGAGGGCCACCAGGTACCAGCGCACGGCGAGGCCGTCTGCCAGGCGCAGAACAGGGTCGAAATCAATCGCGATGACGGCAATCGGCACGGTGGCCGGAGTGTAGCGAACCCGCCGATCCGGGCAGGGTTGCGCCTGCGAGGCGCAGATTCCTGACACGTTCCTCGTGGTGGGGGTCGACTTCCTGCGGTTTTCGTCAGAAGTCGAGGATGTCCACGCTCACATGTTGCAAACCCGCGCCTGACACGAGCATCCGAACCGTCGCTGGCCGTCGCGGGCGAAACCGTCGCGGGCGAACCGTCGCTGGCCGTCGCGGGCGAAACCGTCGCGGGCGAACCAGCCGGCCCGGGCCGTCGCGGGCGAAACCGTCGCGGGCGAACCAGCCGGCCCGGGCCGTCGCGCGGCTCTTGGGCAGGCCTGGCCGTCAGGGCCGTCGCGCGGCCTCGGCCGTCAGGGCAACTTCGCGACAAGCTCCCGGACGGCGGCGGCGGACTTGTCGAAGGCGGTCTGCTCGTCGGCCGTCAGCTGGATCTCGAAGATTCGCTCCAGGCCGTGCTCGCCGAGGACCACCGGGACGCCGACGAACACGCCCTCGGTCTTGAATTCGCCCTTGAGCAGCACTGCGCAGGGCAGGACGCGCCGGCGATCAAGCAGGATCGATTCGACCATCTCGAACGCCGAGGCGGCCGGGGCATAGAAGGCAGACCCGGTCTTGAGCAGGGCGACGACCTCGGCGCCGCCGTTGGCGGTCCGATCCTCGAGCGCCTTCACCCGATCCGGAGGCAGCAGCTCCGTGATCGGCACACCGGCGACGGTGGAGTAGCGCGACAGCGGGACCATCGTGTCGCCATGGCCACCCAGGACGAATGCATGAGTATCTTCGACGCTAACGCCGAGTTCCTGGGCGATAAACGTCCGGAATCTTGCCGAATCGAGCACGCCGGCCATGCCAAGCACCCGCTCCCGCGGGAAGCCCGATGCCTGCAGGGCGACGTGGCACATCGCGTCGAGCGGGTTGGTCACGATGATCAGGACGGCATTGGGTGAGTGGCGGGCGGCCTGTTCGACCACCGCACGGACGATCCCGGCGTTCTTGAGCAGCAGGTCGTCACGGCTCATCCCCGGCTGCCGCGCCAGACCGGAAGTGACCACCACGATGTCGCTGCCCGCGGTGTCGGCGTAGTCATTCGTGCCGGTGACATGGGCGTCGTGGCCGACGACCGGGGCCGCCTCCGCCAGATCCAGTCCCTTGCCCTGGGGTAGCCCCTCGACAATGTCGATAAGCACAACGTCCGCGAGGCCAGCTTCGGCGATGCGCTGCGCGGTCGTGGCGCCGACGTTCCCAGCGCCGATAACGGTGACCTTGCTTCGAGACACGACGAGCGGCTCCTTCTTGTTGTTGGCCGGGGCTGTTTCCCCGGGCCGTCCGCCCGGGGCCGGCGTCAGTAGGTTTCGATGCGAACGGGGGTGAGTGCGAAGTCGCGGATATTGCGGGTGAGGACGGCAGCGTCGCTCGCAAGGGCGGCTGCCGCGATCAGGGCATCTGGGAGGCTCAGATGGCGCCCCATCGCCCTCGCCTCGGCTCGCCATCGGCCGGCGATCATGGCCTGCTCCGGGCCGGGCTGTATGAACTCGACGGGCAGAAGAAACGCCCGGAGGTGGGCCTCCTCATGCGGGTACAGGCCGGCACGCACCTCGCAGACCACGATCTCATTGACGATCGGCTCATCACCCTCGGTGAATACCGCCTCCCACCGGCGCCCTGCCTCGGGAAGCCCCTTCAAATAGTCAATAATGAAGGCTGAGTCAGCGACGAGACGCACGGGGGTCGCTCACTTTCGGGATGGGGTCGGGGCCTGGATCCGTCCTCTCTGCGCGCATCTCGCGGACCCATTCGACCACCTTTTCGGACGTTGCCCAGTGTGGGTGATCCTCCCCCTTCAGGATACCGAAGCTCTTCTCCCACGCCTGCCTGAGCTTCTCACGCCGGAGCCGGTACCGGACGGCATCGGCCACGAAGCGACTGCGGTTGCGCGGCCCTGCCACGTGGTCGAGCTCCTCCACAAGCTCGGCCGGCAGCAGCAGGTTCGTGCGCACGTTCATACGCATACTATGGTGCACGACTTGCAGCACGTCAACCAATGCCTCACACGCTCACGGGCGCTCACGAGACGGCCGTGTCAGGGGCCGGGGTGGATCCGGATGGTCGCGCCGACCTACCTATCCGGCACGTGGGCCGGCCATGCGGATCCCCTCGCTCACTCCGCCCGCGTACGCCTCGAAATTGTCGGCGAACATGTGCGCGAGCTTTGCTGCCGCTCGATCATAGGCGGCCAGGTCAGCCCAGGTCCCGCGGGGATCGAGGAAGCGGTCCGGCACATCCGGGCAGGCCGTCGGGACCTCCACGCCAAAGTTCGGGTCCGTTCTCGTGGGGACGCTTGCCAGCGAACCGTTCAGCGCGGCACGGACGATGGAGCGGGTGTGGGCGATGTTCATCCGCTCCCCGGTCCCGTACGGCCCGCCGGTCCAACCGGTGTTGACCAGCCAGACTGGTACGTCGTCGCGTTCGAGACGATCGATCAGCATGGCCGCATATTCGCCCGGGTGGCGGGGCATGAACGGCGCCCCAAAGCACGCGGAAAAGGTGGCGCTCGGCTCCTTGATCCCGACCTCGGTTCCGGCGAGCTTGGCCGTGTAACCGCTGATGAAGTGATAAGCCGCTTGTTCGCGCGTGAGGCGCGAGATCGGCGGCAGCACGCCGAACGCGTCGGCGGTCAGGAAGATCACGGCCCGTGGCGTACCCGCGATCCCGGTCTCGTCGGCATTGCCGATGAATTCGAGCGGGTAGGCGCCTCTGGTGTTCTCCGTGAACTGCTCCGAATCAAGATCCAGTTCGCGCGTCTTCGGGTCGAGCGGCACGTTTTCCAGGATGGTTCCGAAGCGCCGTGTCGTCTGGAAGATGTCCGGCTCGTACATCGGCGAGAGGCGGATCGTCTTGGCGTAGCAGCCGCCCTCGAAGTTGAAGGTGATGCCGTCACCCCAGCCGTGCTCGTCGTCGCCGACCAGGCTGCGCAGCGGATCGGCAGACAGGGTCGTCTTGCCGGTCCCCGACAGGCCGAAGAAGATGGCCGGGTCGCCATCGGCGCCTACGTTGATCGCCGAGTGCATCGGCAGGACGCCCTCGTCGGGCATCAGGTAGTTCATGACCGTAAACGCCGACTTCTTGATCTCGCCGGCGTACTCGGTGCCGACGATGATCACCTCCATCCGCTTGAGGTGAACGAGGATCGCGGTGCCGGTTCGAGTCCCTTCGGTCCCCGGGTCGGCCTGGAAGGAAGGGACGCAGAGGATCGTGAAATTGGGGGTGAAGCTCGCCAGTTGCCCGGCGGTCGGTCGGCGGAACAGGTTGCGGGCGAAGATGCTGGCCCAGGCGGTCTCGGTGTAGACACGCAGTGAACGGCGGTGGGCCGGCGCCGCCCCGATGAAACAATCCTGACTGTAGAGGTCGAGTGTGGCGGCGTAGTCGATCAGCCTGGCCCGCAAGCGCTCGTAATGGGCCTCGCTGATCGGCCGGTTGACCGAGCCCCACCAGATCTTCGCGTCAGAGGCTGGCTCGCGGACGATGAACTTGTCCTGGGGCGACCGCCCGGTGTGTTTGCCCGTCCGGACAACGAGCGGCCCATCCGCGGCGACGATACCCTCGCCTCGACGAATCGCGTCTTCGTAGAGCTCCGCGGTCGCGAGGTTGGCCCGTACGGTGCGGCCCAGGATTGGCCGGGTCACGACGCGGGCTGGGCTGGTGGGGGCCATCAGTTTCGACTCCTCGGGCGCAGACGATCGCGCTGGATCGACCGGCCGCGCGTGACGCGGGCCCAAAGGGGCTCGCAGGAGTCGGCTTCCGCAGTCGCTGTTGACAGCATGCTAGCGCATACGGTGTCGAGGTTGCGGGATGGTTGCGTCCGGCGCGTCCGGGTTCGCCCTCGTTGACAATCGCACGGTCGGGCCTCTAGGATCCCGCCACAACCGAATAGTTCTTTTATCAAGAGTGGCAGAGGGACCGGCCCGTTGAAGCCACGACAACCTACCGGCGTCGCGTCGGCAAGGTGCCAAGTCCGGGCAGGTCTTCCTGCACGATAAGGGAACTCCCCTTCGGAGAACCCCCTTCTCAGCCCAGAGCGGTCGCCTGTCCATCCGGTCCCGAGGCACTCACAGACCTCCCGGAGCGACCCCATGGTGATCGAGACCGTTCCCGCTGCCAGATCCGCCGCGACGCCGAAGGCTCGGATCGTCGGCATGCGCTGTCGAAACTGTCAGCGCGGTGAGCCGATCGGCCTGTCCTATGTCTGTCCGGCCTGTTTTGGGCCGCTCGAGATCGAGTACGACTACGCGGTGGTGGCCCGGACCCTCACGAAGGAGTCCATTGCGGAACGCGCGCCGGGGATCTGGCGATACGCGGAGCTGTTGCCGGTGGACCGGCCGCCAATTCGCGGACTGCCCGTCGGGTCGACGCCGCTTCGGTTGGCCGATCGGCTGGCGCCCGTCCTCGGACTGGATCGGCTGTGGATCAAGGACGACACTCGCAATCCGTCCCTGTCGTTCAAGGACCGGGCGGTCGCGGTCGCCGCGGAGCGAGCGGTCGAATTCGGGGTGCCGGCGCTGGCCTGTGCGTCGACCGGCAATCTGGCGGGGGCCGTGGCCGCGGCCGCGGCCGCGGTCGGGCTGCCAGCCTACGTGTTCATCCCGGCCGACCTGGAACCGGCCAAGGTGGACCACGCTCTGGCCTACGGTGCGACCGTGGTCCCGATCGAGGGCACCTACGACGACGTGAATCGGCTCTGCCTGCAGGTCGCTGACGAGACCGGCTGGGGCTTCGTCAACATCAACCTGCGGCCGTTCTATGCCGAGGGGTCCAAGACGCTGGCCTACGAGATCGCTGAATCGCTCGGCTGGCGATCGCCGGACGTGGTGGTTTCACCGGTCGCTTCCGGGGCAATGTTCACCAGGATCGCGCGCGGCTTCGAGGAGCTGGTCGAGCTGGGCCTGATCGCGCCCCGGCCGATCCGTTTCGTCGGCGGGCAGGCAGCCGGTTGCGCCCCGGTCGCGACGGCGTGGAGCGCTGGCACGACCGTGATCGAGCCGGTCAGGACGCCGAACACGATCGTCCGTTCCCTGGCGATCGGCAATCCGGCCGACGGTCGATACGCCGTTGAGCTCGCCAACGCGTCTGGCGGCTCGATCGAGGCGATCGAGGACGAGGTCACGGCAGCCGCGATCCGCGACGTGGCGAGACTCGAGGGGATCTACCCGGAGACGGCGGGCGGGGTCACATTGGCCGCGGCGGCCGCAGCGCGCCGACACGGCGTCATCCGCCCGGGCGACGAGGTCGTGGCCCTCCTCACCGGCAACGGCCTCAAGACCCCCGAGGCGCGCACCCTCGGTCACGGGGATGGCGTGGCGAGGCCAGGTCAGCCCGGGCTGGCCCCCGCGATCCGGCCCAGCCTGTCAGCCTTCGAGCGCTGGCTGGGCGGAGGAGCGTGAGCACCGTCCGAATCCCGCCCACGCTGCGCCCCGCGACCGGCGGCGCCAAGCAGGTCGAGGTGGCGGGCTCAACCGTCCGTGAGGTGGTGGCGGGCCTCGTCGCGCTTCACCCGGGACTTGCGTCCCAGCTCCTGGCCGATGATGGCGACCTGAACCGGTTCGTGAACGCATTCCTCAACGACACGGACGTGCGCCACCTGCAGGCGCT
The DNA here is from genome assembly GCA_964427285.1 of uncultured Anaerolineaceae bacterium. Taxonomy (GTDB): domain Bacteria; phylum Chloroflexota; class Limnocylindria; order Limnocylindrales; family CSP1-4; genus SPCO01. Next base: position 275 of record CAYRTS010000016.1, on the reverse strand, counting down.
GGATACCCCGGTCGCGGACGGCGACACGCTGCTCCTCCTCCCGGCGATGGCCGGCGGCTGAGCATCGCGTCCGGGGACCGGCCGCGCACGCGGACCGGATCTCGATTCTGCCCGCCGCGCGCCGGCCTGGATCTGCCCTCGCTCGCAGATTCCAACCGGGTTGGTGAACGGGACACGTACCTGTCGCTTTCACCAACCCAGTTGGAAGGTTCGACAGGTGCTGGCCTGAATCTGTCGCGAATTCCAGCCACATTGGCGAAGCCGACAGAAGGGGA
>CAYRTS010000015.1:52596-54739 GCA_964427285.1 uncultured Anaerolineaceae bacterium | reverse complement strand
CCGGATCCGCCGAAAGCGACCACGCCCTGCTCAACCTCGCGACCATGCACTTGCAGATCGGTCGCGGGGACCGTGTCATTCATTTCGCGAAGCGGCTCGGCGACACGACGAATAGCGACTACTTGGGCCTCATCTCGGACAGCATGACGCTCATGGTGGACGCCGGTAACTCTGGAAGTATCGAGGCTCTATCGCGACAGCTCCTCGCAATAGCTGCCCGCCACCGCGGCACCCAACCTCACTACTTCGGCGTGTCGATGCTGAACCTAGCCATCATCGCGATCGTTCAGGATGAGCCGAGATCAGCCGTGGCATACGCAGATCAAGCGATCGAGGCGCTTCGGGAGACTTCTTCGAGTATCGAGATCTCCGCAGCATATATGGCGAAGGCAAGCGCTTTGGCACGGCTGGGGCAGCTCGAAGTCGGCTCCTTGGAATTGGAGCAAGCCGCAGACCTAGGGCAACTCGAAGCCCTTATTGAGCGTGCCGATCTCGCGGACTCTTATTTCAACCCTGAGAGCGCCTCGGAGGCGTTGGACTACTCGGACGGAAGTCCGGATCTCAGTCCGAATGACCAACTGGCCTTGGCCCTGCAATTGGCACGCTTCCACAGCCGACGCGGCCAACACGAAGAGGCTCGATCTCGCATTTCCCAAATCGATCACCGGCTTGGGGGAGTTGTGATCGTTCAGCGCACGATCCAAATGGTTACGGCCGCCTACGTGGCGGTGGCAGCGGGCTCCGAAGAAGGTCATTCCTTGGCGGCCGAGGCCATGCGTGCGGCCAGCGTCCAAGGATCGAATCACTGGATGCGAATAGCTCGGCTGTTGAAAACGTACTGCGTATCTGGCACCGAATTCTCCAATGCGGTCGCGTCGATGTTGGAGAGCCCTTGGAACGTGACATTTGTTGCCGACCTTGTGGCTCGGCGACTTGACGATCTGAGCGAAGAGGCTTCGGTGGTTGTTGGCGCGGCTTCAATTCTGCATCCCGGCCGATGGAGGTTTGTCCTTCGCGACCAGATGGCCGGCGCACGCGTCGGCGGGGGCTTGGCGTCCGCTCGCCTCCTTGAAGCAATTGGCGACCGCTCGGATATCCCACGCCTGAGGGCGTATGCGCGCCGTCAACGCAGACTAGCGGGAGCTGCATCCCTTGGCCGAAGGCTGGCTCGCAAGCTCGCTGACCGAGTCTACGTGGAGGATCTGAATCGCGTCGTAATTGTGGTCGGCGAGCGGCAGGTGAGCGGTTCCGCGATCAGACGCAAGGTTCTGGCGCTAATTTGCTTCCTTTTAACAAAGCCAGACTTCGCCAGTACTCGCGACCAAGTCCTTGAGGCGCTTTGGCCGGACCTGGATCCATCGGACGGGGTCAACTCCTTGAATCAAACCGTCTATTTCCTGCGCCGGGTGTTCGAAGAAGACTACGTTGATGATCTTTCGCCAGGCTACCTACACCATGATTCGGACCTGATCTGGCTCGACCGTGAGCTAGTCACGAGTCGGAGCAACGAGTGCAGGCAATTGATCAATTCGCTGCCCGCCGTCCCATCGCCCAATCAAGTCATGAGCCTCTCCGAGGAATATTCTGGTCGGTTTGCGCTCGACTTCGAATACGAAGAGTGGGCAGCCCCGTTCCGCGATTGGCTACACGCCGCGTATCTGGAAGTCATGGAGCGAGCGCTGATGAGCGACCTCGAAACCGGGCATTTCGATCGCGGCATTGTTCTCGCAAGACGGTCTCTCGATATCGATCCTGGCGCCGAGCAAGTAGAGGTGTCGCTACTTCGGCTTTATCGCTCTAGTGGAGCTCACTCGGCGGCCGCCGAGCAGTATGGCCACTACGCCTCGGTCATGCGAGATCAGCTCGGGATTGAGCCACCGCCACTCGAATCGTTGTAGCGGTAGGTAACGTGACGTATTGACCGTGTCGCCCTCGGATTACTAAGGTCCCACCACTTCCTAGTACCCGGGTACTAGTAGGTACTGTCAAGACGCTCGGACGCGCTGAAGCCACCACCTGAAATGGGCACTTGGGGTGTGGGCAGAGCGAGTAGTGCAACCGACCGACCATGAGTCCGGTCGGTTTTCGTGTTTCTCGAAGCACGAGGGCCGCAAAAGGAGGTACGAGCGTGAGTCCTGAAATG
>CAYRTS010000015.1:0-52496 GCA_964427285.1 uncultured Anaerolineaceae bacterium | reverse complement strand
TGGCGCCCCTTGGGTGGCTCATGGGGTTGGTGTACAGCATTCAGTGGTGGGCGACACTGCTGTTCGCGTTGCCTCTGTATACGACCCGGATGGCGTCCCAGCGGTTCGTCGAGATGCGCGACATGTTCACGCAGACGATCGGCGCCCTGGCGGAGGCGGTCGACAAACGCGACCCGTACACGGCCCGCCACAGCCACCGGGTGAAGGAGATCGCGGTTGACATCGGCCGGGTCATGCGCGTTTCGGATCGCGAGCTGGAGGCCCTGGAATGGGGTGGCCTCCTGCACGACGTCGGCAAGATCGGCGTCCCGGACAACGTCCTGCTCAAACAGGAGCGGCTGACCCGGGAGGAACGGATGATCATGAACGCGCATCCGGTTCTGGGTGCTCAGATCATCGCCCAGGTCACGAAACTCGCCGCGGAGCTGCCGATCATTCGCCACCATCACGAGTGGTACAACGGATCTGGCTACCCGGACCGGCTCATCGGAGACGAGATCCCGAAGCTGGCGCGGGTCCTGCACGTTGCCGATGCGTTCGAGGCCATGACGGCTGCCCGCCCGTATCGAATGACACCGCTGACCAATGAGCAGGCCCTCGCGGAGCTCCGCAAGTTCGCAGGCGTCCAGTTCGACCCGGTCATCGTCGATGCCTTCGTCCGGACCCACCACGTGGAAGGCGTACCTGACGCGGGCAGCCGCAGCCAGCCTCCACCCATTCCGCTCCTCCAACAGGCCGCCGAGCGGATGAACGCTGAGCGGATGAACGCCGAGCGGATGAACGCCGAGCGGATGAACGCAGCTGCGGCCCCGGCGAACACCACGGCCGCGATCGACTTGCGCTGAGGCTAGCCACCGCGACGACATGACGTCGCGCGCCCCGGCGACCCATCATGCACCCGTGAACGAAAGCCTCTCCCGGTGCTGATCGGCGGCATCCTGCTGGGGATCCTCGTGGGCATCGCAGCCGGCGGGTCCCTGGGCAACCTCGCCAACGTTCGCCTGCGACGGATGTGGCTGCTTCTCGTGGCCGTCGCCCTCCGCTACGGGACCGAAGCCCTGCTGACCGCTGGAGTCCCGCTGGTGGAAACCCTGCGGCTGCCCCTGCTGACGCTGTCCTTCGCGATCCTGCTGGCGGCGCTGTGGACCAATCGCACCCATCCCGGCCTGAGCCTGGCGTTCGTCGGAATCCTGCTCAACGCCGTCGTGATCGTGGTCAACGGCGGATATATGCCGGTCTGGGAACCGAGCCTGATCGCCGCCGGTTTCCGACCGGAAGATGCCTCGACGGCCATCCACATCCTCATGCCGGCGACGCTCGATGCCTCGTTCCTTCTGCGTCTTGGCCCACTGGCCGACATCATCCCGGTCCCGGTGGCGTACATCCAGAACGTCGCCTCGGTCGGCGACACCTTCCTGGGCGCGGGCCTGGCGTTCTTCCTGTTCGCGGCGCTGGTACGGGTCCCGTCGGAGATCACGGATGAGCAGCTCGAGCTGATCCGGCAGCGCCTGACAGCCCTGACCGGCCCCACCCGCCGCGGCGTCGCCTACGAGTTTGGCAGTCAGCTCGAGACCGGTTTGACGCCCGCGATCGCGCAGACGGCCGCCCTTGAGCGCCCGCTACTCCTGGGTGGGACGGGCCAGCGTCTGGCGTCGCCGACGGCAGGTCCGATCGCCGCAGGGGCCCCTCCACCGAGTCTGACCGCCCGGGAGATGACGATCGACGCTGGCGCCGCATTGGGTGCCCCGGCCGATGTCGACCTGCGCGCCGGGCAAAGGTCCCTGCCAGGTGTCGCGATCGGAGATCAGCTCGCCCTGCATCCATACGTCAGGCTGGCGCTCAACGGCTCGTTCTCGGCTCTCTGGGCCGGGCAGTTGATCTCGCAGTTCGGGGATCGGCTGCATCAGCTGGCGCTGGTCGCGGTGGTGGCGATCACGACCGGCTCGGCTCTCGCGACCGGACTGGTGTTCGTGGCCGCCAGCCTGCCGAACCTGTTGCTGAGTCCGATAGCGGGCACCTTCGTGGATCGCTGGGACCGCAAGGAGGTCCTGATTGTCAGCGACGTCCTGCGCGCGGCCGTGGTCCTTCTGATCCCGCTCGCCGCGGTCACCAACGTGCTCCTCGTCTACCCGATGGTCTTCCTGGTGACCACGATATCGATCTTCTTCCGCCCGGCGAGGGTTGCGATCCTGCCGCGGATCGTCGACGAGCGCGATTTGCTGACGGCCAACTCCGCGATGTGGGTCGGCGAGACACTGGCCGATGTCATTGGCTATCCCCTGGCGGGCCTGTTCGTGGTTGCGCTGGGCAACGCCGTGCCACTTGCCTTCTGGGTCGATAGCGCGACCTATCTGGCGTCGGCCACGCTGTTGACAGCGATCGTCGTTCGAGCGGCCAAGCCGGAAGCGCGCCCGGGACTGGCGCCCCCGGGGGCACTGGCGGGCGAGGCCGTCGATGGCAGACGCGGGTTCACGGTCGAACTTGCAGCCGGCTGGCGCTTCCTCCGTTCCGAGCCAGTCCTGCTGGCGAACACGATCCAGGCAGCGATCGCCCAGTTCACCATCGGCATCGTCACCGCCCTCACGGCCGTCTACGCGCTGCGGATCTTCGGCGACGGCGAGTTCGGCTGGCAGGCGGTCTACGGCTTCATCGAGACCGGGATCGGCGTGGGGAACCTCGCCGGCGGGTTCATGGTCGGGATGATCGGCGCGCGGCTTGCCAGCGGGCGGATGGTCATCCTCGGGTACGCCGCGTGGGGGTTGATGGTCACGCTCATGGCGGTCACGGATCACATCGGGCTGGCAGTCGGCGCGGCCCTCGGCCAGGGGTTTGCCAACATGGTCTTTGTGATTCCGAGCCAGACGCTCTTCCAGGAGCGTACGCCGCCGGACCTGATGGGTCGCGTGATCAGCTTGCGGTTTGCGCTCGTCTTCGGCTCGATCACCGTGGGGATGGGAGCCGGTGCGATCTTTGGTGAGTTCCTTGGCGTGACTTTGGTACTCGCTTTCTTCGGGCTGGTGACGATGATGACGGGGTTGGCGGGGTTCCTGGTGCCGGCGATACGAGACGCCTGACGGGTCGCACCTGGGCCTGGCGGACGGCGCTGCTGCCGCTTGGGTACACTGGCGGCCGGGTTGTGGCCGATGAACGAGGCGCCCGCCAGGAGTGATACCACCGAATGACTGATCGACCCGAGGGCACGCCGGATCCGGCGCCCGACGAACCGGAGGATGCGACCAAGATCGAGGCAGACGGGGGCGAGCGCGCTCCCGACGCCGAGGTGGGCGACGATGGCGCCGATGCGCGGGCCGAGGCCGATGGCGCCGATGCGGAGGCCGAGGACGCCGAGTCTGACTCGGACGATGTTGCAGAAGGCGCCCTGGAGTCCTCCGGCCCCGAGCCGAAATCCGAGGGAGGTCCGCCGACTGCGGCTGGAACCATCGGGCCACGACGGCGCGCCTCCCCGCCGCCGTCCGTCCAGCGAGCGCCCACCCAGTCCGAATTGGCGGTCCGCGTCACGGATAACGTCTCACGCTACTTCGTCATCGCGACGGTCGCGTTCTTCATCGGGATCCTGCTGTTCGGGATGCTGGGTGGGACCGGCGGACTTCTGACCGCGACGCCGGCACCCGTCACCCCGGCACCGTCTGCATCGGTGGCACCGTCTGCATCGGCCGAAGCCTCTCCGTAGAAGCGGCATGGTCCCGGTCATTCCAATCGGATGACTCAAGGCGGTTCGTGGCGGAGTAGGCTCCCGCCATGGATCGATGGCGCCGGAGCCGACAGCGTTCGCCCGATGACGTCAGCGCGGCTCGTCACGCCATGGTGACGGGCCAGCTTCGAGGGCGAGGGATCACCGATGAGCGCGTGCTCGCGGCCATGGCCGCCATCCCGCGCGACCTGTTTGTCCCCCCTGGCGTACGCACGGACGCCTATGCCGACGAGGCCCTGCCGATCGGTGTTGGGCAGACCATCAGCCAGCCGTACATGGTGGCTCGAATGACCGAGCTGCTCGACGTGCAGCGTGGCGAGCGGATCCTGGAGATCGGCACCGGCTCGGGCTACCAGGCCGCGATCCTCGCCTGGCTCGGGGCGAGGGTGACAACGCTGGAGCGCCACGCCGCCTTGATCGCCGAGGCGAGGGCGCGCCTGGAGGGGCTTGGCGTTGCTGACCAGGTCGACATCCGGCTGACCGATGGCAGCCTTGGGGACCCGCACGGCGCGCCGTGGGACGGGATCATCGTCACGGCTGCTGCGCCGGCGATCCCGGATCCGCTCCGCGAACAGTTGGCGGACGGTGCCCACCTGGTGATCCCAGTGGGGCCGCGCGATCGGCAGGTCCTGATGGTTGTCACCCGACACGGCCAGGAGTGGACCGAGCGACCGGACGGCGCCTGCGTCTTCGTCCCGCTGATCGGCGCCGGCGGCTTCGAGGCTTGAAAGGTCGATTCGATATGCTTGTCATTGCACATCTTCTATGTATCATCTGACTATGAAGCGACGTACCACCATCGACCTGGACATCGATCTCGAGCGCGAGGCTCGGCGGGTCCTGGGTACAACGCGGATGACGGACACGATCCATCGGGCGATGGCCGAAGCAGTCGCCCGGGAACGTCGCCGCTGGCTTGCCGAGTACGAGTTCCCCGACCTCACCCCGGAGCGGCTCGATACCCTTCGTCGTGACCGGGTGGAGATCGATGATTGGACCCACCCCGACGCGTGACCGAACTCGTCGATACAAGCGTATGGGCACGCAAGCGTCAGCCGGGAATCCGGCCATGGTTCGATTCGGCGATCGTCGAAGGCGACATCGCCATATGCGATGTCGTTGCCCTGGAGTTGCTGCACTCGGCATCTACCGCAGCGATCTATCGGGCCGTTGAAGCCAATCTTGCGGCGCTGCCGCAACTCGCGATGGGCGCCGACACCTTCGAACGCGCCAGGACGATCTATCGGCGACTGGCGGAGCTGGGCAACGCGCTGCACCGAAGTGTCAAGCACGCCGATGTCCTGATCGCCGCATGCGCCGACGTGCACGGCGTCACGCTCGTGCATTACGACCACGACTACGACGCCATCGCCTCCGTGTCGGGCCAGCCCATGCGCTGGGTGGCACCACGAGGCACGATCCCGTAGAGCCTCCCTCGGGCTCCTCGATCTCGTGACCTCCTGGCGAGAGATCTGGACGGCGCGTCGGGCGCGCCTCTGGCTGACGATGGCTGGGATTGCCGCGTGGCTGCCGCTGCTGGGCATGCCGGCACGAGGCTGGCTTGACTTCTCGGCGTTCTACGCCGCGGGTGCGCTGGCGTTCGGGCCGGAGGTGATGGATCTCGGGGCGACCGCCGCCTACCAACACGCCAACGGGCTGCCGAACACGCCGTTCCTCTACCCACCCGGGCTGGCGATCGCTTATGCCTTGTTGGCCGGGCTGCCCTACGACCTTGCCGCCGCACTCCACGTCGCGGTGCAGGCTGTCGCCCTGTTCACGGCCGCGGTGCTTGCCAGCCGAGTGTTCGACATTCCGCGCCGGTGGGCGATCCTGGGGGCCTTCGCATGGGCACCCGCCGCCGCCGGAGTGCTGTCCGGTCAGAATTCGGCCGTCCTGTTGCTGCTGATCGTGGGTGCGAGCTGGGCCGTTGGGCGGAACCCGGCGGGGTCGACTCCCCAACAGACGCGCTGGCTGGCCGGGCTGGCCGGGCTCGTGATCGGCCTTGCCGTCTACCGGCCACACATGGGTCTCCCGGTCCTGGGCCTGGTGGTGTGGCGGCGCGCCTGGACGGCGGCCGGCATGGCGGTCGCAGTCGTGGTCATCCACTACGGCCTGGGCCTGGCCGCCACCGGCGGTGCCCTGGACTGGCCAGCTCGTTGGCTCTCGAACATCACGGCGGCCACCGCCAACGACTTCGAGTCGGTCGGGTGGCAAGTGATCGGACTGCCCGGGATGCTCGGCCGGATCAGCGTTGGCGGGAGCGAGCCCGGCGCGGTCATCGGGCCGGCAGTGATCGGGTATGTCATCGGGTTGGTCGTGATCCTGTCTGCGCTTGGGCCTCTGCGCCACTGGGAGGCGAAGCGGGCGATCGCGCTGACCTGCGCACTGGCCTTGTTTGCCGGGCCGCGCGGGTTCGCCTACGACGGCACGATGTTGCTGCCGGCGATCGCGATCCTTGTCCGCGACGGCATGGGCCGTGGCTGGCTGTGGACCTACCGATGGATGCTGGCCGCCGCCTACGGGATCGCGCTGAGCTGGCCGCTTGGCGGGTTGCTCGGTGTCAATCCGCTGGCGATCATCGTGCTGGCGGCGCCGTTCATCCTGCTGGGGCGCGGGCCGTTTCGTGCGTTCCGGCCGCCCGACGTTGCAGCCCGGACGGTCGGTATACTCGGCCGGCCATGACCCACGTCTTCATTGCGCCGCACCCGGACGACGTTGCCCTGTCCTGCGGTGGCCTGATCGCCAGCCTGCGCGAGCTTGGCCAGAACGTCACGATCCTGACCGTCTACTCCGGTGATGGGGCAGTGGACGGCCTGTCTCCCTACCAGCGCGAGGCGCTCGGGTTCGGCTCGAAGGCGATGTGGCCCGCGACCGAGGCATTCAACCGCAGCGCGATCGCCGCGGACTGGCCGTCTGCAGCGCTGGTCCCGGCGTGGGCGGCGACGGCCGAGGGCCTTGAGGCTACCCAGGCCGACGCGGATGCCGCAGCCAAGCGCTTCTGGCAGCGATCGTCGTGGTACCGCCGGGCGAGCATCCGCAACGCGGCGCTCGCCGAGCAGCCGGTGATGGACGATCTGCCGACCCAGGGCGCGGTCTACACGGACGAGTTGACCGAAGCCGCGGCGGCCGGAGACCTGATGGCCCGCCGCCGAGTCGAAGACGAACGCTATGCCTACTTCGCGGAGGCCTCGGTCGTCTTCCTGGACCTGCCCGACGCTGTGTTCCGAGGCTATGAAGGCGACAGGGAGCTGCTCGGAGCGCCGCGCGAGGATGACGAGGCGCCGTTCGAGCGCCTGCGTGAGGAGATCGATCGGCTCGAGCCGCAGCGGGTCTACTTCCCGCTCGGCGTGGGCGGCCACGTGGACCACCAGCTGTGCCGGGGGGTCGGCGTTCGGTTGCTCCAGGAGCCGCGGCGATGGGTGATGCCAGGGCCCGACTATGTGGGAATGGTGGCGTTCTACGACGACTTCCCGTATGCACTGTGGAATGAGTTCCGGGGGCTCGAGGGGCTGGGCGCCAATCCGTTCCTGGGCCTGCCGGCCGATGTTGGCGTGAGCCCCGAGTTCGCCGATGTCACGGACCAGCTTGAGTCCAAGATCATGGGCATCAGCCTCTACGAAAGCCAGATCGAGCGCCTCTTCGACAGCACCCAGGCGATGGCCGACGCGGTCCGCTCGCAGGGTCGGGTCATGGCGCAGCTCGGCGGGGTCGACGGCTCGGCCGAACGCTACTGGGTCTCCGGCCGCGTCTGAGGCCTCGTCCCCAGGGATCAACCCAGCCCGCTGGGGTCGGGTCTGGATCGGCGCCTTCGTGGGCGTGGTCGTCGTTGGCATCGCGGTTCGGGTCGTCCTGCTGCCGGCTGCTGGGCATCGCGACGACATCAATCAATTCGTGCGGTGGGTCCACGAGATCGCCATAGACGGCGTATCCAATGCCTACGACCACGGCGTTTCGTTTCCGCCGATCATGGTCTACATCTGGGGTCTGCTGGCGGCACTGGACCCGGCGTTCAAGACGGTCTCGGACGGGTCCGAGGTCGCGACGCGCGTGGTGATGAAGATACCCGCAATCCTTGCCGACTTGGGATTGGCTGGCCTCGCCGCCTATGCGCTGCGGGATCGTCCGCCATGGGCCGTCGCGGGCGCCGCGCTGATCCTTCTCCACCCGGCCGTCCTTGATGTGGGTGCCTGGTGGGGCCAATACGAATCGGTCTACCTCGTCTCGGCGCTGGCGGCAGCGGTCCTGGCGATCAACGGCCGGAACAACTGGGCGGCCGCGGCACTCGCGGTCTCGCTGATGACCAAACCGCAGGCGCTGCCGTTTATCCTCCCGTTTGCGGCATGGTTTCTGGCAACCTCTGGTTGGCGCGGTCTTGGGCGGGCGACCCTTGTCGGGGCGGGGGTGATCGTCGTGCTCTGGCTGCCGTTCGTCCCGGCCGGCGGGCCATTGAACTACGTCGCCGATGTGGGCAGGTATCAGGGCGAGGTCTTCGCGATCCTCTCGCTTCGGGCGTGGAACTTCTGGTGGCTGGTCCAGGAGGCGGCTGCCGGCGGTCAGTTCGTCGCTGATACTGCGGCCATTCTTGGGCCGCTCACCTTCCGGCATTCTGGTTACGCGATCGCGGGCCTGCTCGAGCTCTTCGTGGCGATCGCCGTGTTCCGAGACCCTCGCCCGCGAACCCTGATCCTCGGGTTAGCCGCCTCGGTCCTCGTCGCGTTTTCCTTTCTGACGGCCATGCACGAGCGGTACGCGTTCGGCGCGCTTGTGTTTCTTGCCCTCCTCATCGCTGAGCCCCGGATGCGCTGGCTGAACGCGGCATTCGCGGTCGTCTTCACGGCGAACCTGTTCGTCGCCGTGCCGCCAACGCCCGAGTTCGCCGCGTTGATCCCACTCTCCGGCCCGCTGGATATCGTCGGGTCCATCGCCATGCTCGCCATCACCGTGGCCGCCCTTCGCGAGCTGCCCCGAGCCTCCACGGACCGTGCGACGCCCTGACGCCGCGGATCGCCTGTTCAGCGGGGCTTGCGTGCTGGCCGCCGTCGTCCTCCTTGGGCTTGGGGCGGGACTCACCTTCTTCTCCGACGAATGGGCCTTCATTGAGACGCGCGCGTTGGGCGATCCTTCCACCTGGTTCTCGCCGCACAACGAACACTGGGTAACCCTTCCGATTCTCGTCTACCGAGCACTCGTGGAAACCGTGGGCCTGAGCTCGTACATGCCCTACCTTGCGGTCCTGATCGCGTTGCATATCTCCGTCGCGTCGCTGGTGTACGTCCTGGTGCGCCGATCGTCGGGTGCGTGGCCGGCCCTTGCGGTCGGTATCGTGGTCCTGTTCTTCGGGAGCGGGTTCGAGAATCTCTACTGGGCCTTCCAGATCGGATTTGTGGGTTCAGTGGTCAGCGGTCTCGCGGCGATCGCCGTTCTCGACGCCCCCTCGCTGACAAGGCGTCGCCTGACTTTGGGGATCGCCCTGCTGCTGGTGTCGTTGTCCACGACTGGCGTCGGGTTGATTGCCTGTGTGGCCGTCGGCGTCGAGCTTTTCCTTGATGCGTCGCGACGCAAAGCCCTTCCGTGGCTGGCCGCTCCGGTCATGGTGTACGCGGCGTGGTACCTCGCGATCGGGCGCGTTGGCGTCGAGACGCGGGAGGGACCCTTCTCGCTGGGTGGGGTCGCTGACATTCCACCCACGGTTCTGACCGGACTCGGAGCCGCCGCCGGAGCGTTGGTCGGTGTCGGGACGGCGCTGGGTCAGGTCACGTTGCTGGGGGCGATCGTGGCCTGGGGTGTCTGGTGCCTGAGAGCCGGGCGAATCCGTCTCGCCCCGCGAACGGTGGGCACTTTGGCCGCCATCCTGGCGTTGTACGGGCTCATCGCCGTGGCCCGCTCCTTTGTCGGCCCGGATGTCGCGAACTACACCCGGTACACCTACATCTCCGCCGCCTTTCTCGCGGTTGGCGTGGCGGCCCAGGTCGGCCGACCGAGCATCGGCACAGCTGCACTTCGGAGTCGATGGCTCCTCCTCGGGGGAATGGTCTTCGTTCTGGCGATGACCTTGAACGTGCGTCTACTCGTGGCGGGGAGGACGCTGTTTGCCGAGCGGGCGGAACGGACGCGCGCCCTCGTATTCGTTGCCCTGGATCGACCCTTGCCGGACTCCACGGATCCGACGCGATCGTTGGTGCTCGTCCCGTCGCCTGCGTCACTCGAGCGGATCGTCGCCGCCGACGGATCTCCGCTGACCGATTGGCTGGTGCCATGGGCGGTCCCACCCATTCGCGACCAGGTGCTCGACGACGCCCGGCGGGTCTTGGCCGAGGGCGCCGAGATTCCGCTACCCGAGGGGGCCGGCAAGACCCCGTAGCCACTCGGGCGCACGATCGTTGGGATCGGGACGACCGCTCGACAGCTCCCGTTGGCGCCAGACGTGCCAGACCGCCATGGCGACGGCGGCCAGCGGGACCATGAGCGGGGCGGGCACGGCAAACGCAGCCGCGAGCAGTGGCCGTTTGACGACGATCGGAAGTACGGTTGCGACGTAGTAGAACTGGGTAGCCGGCCAGATCGCGGGGACAGCCAGCCATTCCGCCCCTTGCCGACGCAGGAGCCACAGCGCGACGAGCGTCGGCGGGATGAGGATCGGGAACCGCCATGCGCTCCCGTCCCAGGAACCTCCAAGGTACCCGGCGATGACTACGGCGTCGCGGAGATAGTGCTCCCATGGCAGAAGCGGCAGGGTAATCACCAGCACCAAGCCCGCAACGACCAGGTCTTTAGGCCTGAAGAGGAGTGCGATGCCGGCATACAGCTTCAGTCCGACGGCGAGAGTCGCTGGCGCGGTGCCACCAGCCACCAAGAGGGCGAGGACTACGGTCTGCGGATTGCCGTTCCAGATCGCATGGAGGAGCGGTGGAAACAACAGCCACCAGAGAGGTACGGTCAGACGACGGACGAGCCAGATCGACGCGCCCAGCCCGATCCCCATCCAGACGACGACGGAGAGCCAAAGCGGCAACAGGCTGGTCGGCGCGTAGAACAGCAAGGTATGTGGGCCAGGCGCGAATCCGACGCCAGCTTCGGTGACCATCCACGGGTCCGCACCGGCGAGCCACGCTGACGCCGCCCGCTGGTAATGACGAGCATCGATGCCGAGCACTTCGGGCTTCGCGAGCCAGAGCAGGTCGATCGCGATGAACCATCCCGGCAAGCCGATCCGCGCGGCAGCCAGGCGGAGGCCCGTCATCCTCGGGACGGGAGCCAGCGCGCTCGAAATGCGCGCAGGTACCAATGCACGTAGTGCGGCAGCCACGCGCGCAGCCTGAAGTTGCTCTGGCCCGCTGTACGGTCCCGCCAGGTCGTCGGCACCTCGGCGATCCGGTGGCCGGCGACCGTCGCCTTGACGGTCAACTCCAGGGCCAGCTCGAAGCCCGCCGTGCTCTCGATCGTCACCGATTCCAGGAAGCGACGGGAATAGAGCTTGAAGTTGTTGGTTGGATCGTGGGTCTGGACCCGCGCGAACCAATGCAGGGTCAGGCCCGCCGTCCGGCTCATCAGGCGCTTGAGCGGCGGCCCGCCCATCTGGTGACCGCCGCGCATATACCGCGAGGCGGCCACGACGTCGGCGCCTTCCCGCGCGAGCCGAACCATGGCGTCGACGATGTGCGGTTCGTCTGAACCGTCGGCCATCGAGATCAGGACATACGGCGCGGAGGTCCCGGCGATGCCCGCCTTCATCGCATTGAGCACGCCGCGGCCAAGGTCGTTGCGAAGGCCCCGCAGGCCCGGGACTTCCGAGGCCAGGCGCGCAATGACCGGAACCGTCGAATCACCGTCGAAATCGTAGACCACGACCAGTTCGTGTGGTGTCGAGACACCGGCCGACAGCGCCCGCAGGACTGGCTCGACGGCTTCGCCCTCGTTGTAGACGGGCAGGACGATCGATAACTCGGCCGCTGCGCTCATCGAGCCCGCTCGCCCACGAACAGCGTCTGCTTGCCCATGAGCCACCAGGCCGGGCGGAAGGCGAGATACGCGCGGACGAGCGCCCCCCCGGTCGGCAGTCGACCCTTGGTCGAGTACGGCAGAAACCGCGTGATCAAATCCACCGTGCCCAGACCGGCGAGTTCGGCCGCCTCGAGCAGGCTGCGCTCAGTCAGCGCGACCCGGTGATCGATAAAATCCCAATAGCGCGGCCCGACGAGCCGAATGTTCGGCTGGAGCACGATCACCCGTCCGCCAGGGCGCAGCAGGGCAGCCGCGACGCGCAGTTGGTCGATCACCGCGTCGCTGTTGTCGAGATGCTCGAGGTAGTTGCTCATGAAAATCGTGCCGAAGTGCGCGATCGGCAGGGCCTTCGCGAGTTCAAGCCCGGAGGCCTGAACGAAACGAATGTCCGCGGGCAGCGAGGCACGCATGTCGCGGATGTCACTTCCCCATCGTTCACGGGCGTCGACAAACCGGATGAAATGGCCTCGATCACACCCGACATCGAGGACAGGAGCATCCGCATCGATATAGCGGTGCAGAAACCGGACGATCTCGCGCCAGACGGCGTCCTTGGCGCTTACCTCCCGCTCGTCGAAGCGGGCCTCGTACAGCTCCGGGAGAAGCCGCGTCACAATCGTCCGATCTCAGCTTCGGAGCGGATCCATGGGATGACTTCGTCGAGCATCGCGTCGAGCGTCGTCGTCGCTTCGAACCCGAGAATAGCTCGGGCCTTGCTGACATCGGGGACGCGGAACTGGACGTCGTGCTCGAACGGCGCGTCACTGACATACCGGAACGGCCGACCGTCGGTATGGATTTTGTGCCAGATGCATTCGGCCAATTCGAGCACGGTGGTCGAGGCCGACGTCGAGAGGTTGAAATCGTTGTTGATGGCCGCCGGCGACTCCATCGCCAACCGGAT
The DNA here is from genome assembly GCA_964427285.1 of uncultured Anaerolineaceae bacterium. Taxonomy (GTDB): domain Bacteria; phylum Chloroflexota; class Limnocylindria; order Limnocylindrales; family CSP1-4; genus SPCO01. The sequence continues at coordinate 39,879 of CAYRTS010000015.1, read as the reverse complement.
GCCATGGGCCAGGTCACCACCGTACGTGTAGTGACGGACTTGGTGGCCCTCGCCGAGGATGTGGAGCGGGTCCTGCCCCTTGAGGATCTTGAGTACGAGATCCGGCACGACATGGCTCAATGCCAACTTCACGTTGCCGCTCATGATGTCCGTATCGCGTAGCGCCCGGCGCTCCCCGATCCCCACGCAGTTGAATGGCCGCACGATGGTGTACGGCAGCCCGTACTGCTCCAGAGCCCCAGCCGCAAAGTACTCCGACGCCAGCTTCTGGAAGCCGTAGGTCGAGATCGGCGGCGGCGAGATCAACTGGGCGCCTTCGGGCGTCGGAAAGACCGTGGCGGACTCGTAGACCATGGACGAGCTGACCACGATGATCCGCTGGAGGTGGCCCGCACCATGGGCCGCGATCGCGGCGTCAAACGTTGAGGCGAGGATCCGCTCGTTCTCAGCCAGCAGGTCGTAGGCGAACTCGTGGAAGTAGCTGATCCCGCCGATCATCGCGGCCGCGGCCACGACCTGATCGCAGTCGGAGGCAAGCTCGCGCAGCAGGTTGGCATCCTTGGCATCACCCTCGACGAATCGATAGCGGGGGTGCGAGTCGTACGACTTCGTCAGCCGGCCGTATTTCGAGTAGTCGTCGAGCCCGATCACCTCGTGGCCCGCCTCGAGTAATTCCGGGACGAGGTAGCCGTTGATGAACCCGGCAGCGCCCGTGATCAGGATCCGCATCTAGAGCTGGATCCCCTTGCCCATGGCGCCCCAGACGTCCACGACATCCTTGCCGCCGAGCTGGAGCCCGCGGTACGGTCGATGCGGGGCTCCGAGCACCAGGACGTCGCTCTCGGTGATGACCTGGTCGAGCGGCACCAGGCGGGCGTCCTTGACATACGGGTCGGTGGCGAGGACCCGCGCGCCGGCCCAGCGCAACAGCTTGAGCAACTTGTAGCTGAGCGATGCCCGCGGATCGTCCGATTCCGCCTTGAACGCCATCCCCAGGATCCCCACGGTCTTGTCCGTGAGTCCGCCGTAGCGACGTTCAAGCGCCGACACGATGTAGGCGGGCAGGCCCTCATTGACCTGCATCGCAGCCTGACCCAGCGGGAAGTGGTCGGCGGTAAACGCGGCCAACTGCATCGTGTCCTTGAACAGGCATGGTCCGGCGGCGAACCCGGGACCCGGCAGGTCTGCAGCCCGCGGGTAGTCCTCCCGGATCGCTCGCAGGATATTGGTGTAGTCCAGGCCAGCCTGGTCCGCGATCATGAAGAACTGGTTGGCGACCGCAAACTTCATGTACCGCCAGGTGTTGGTGAGCAGCTTGGCCAGTTCGGCTTCCTTGGTCGTGGTCCGGATGGTCTTGCTCGCCAGCACGCCGAACAGCGTTGCCGCCCGCTCTGCCGCCTCATCAGTGTCCGCCCCAATGATCTGCGGCAGCGTGTGCAGTTCCTCCAGCGCATGGCCTTCGGCGATCCGCTCCGGGCAGAAGGCGAGGTCAACTCGGCAACCGCGGTCTGCGAGGTGTTGCGCTACATAAGCGGTTGTCCCCGGATACACCGTGCTCCGAAGCGCGACGAGTGCCCCGTCGCGGAGATGGGGTGCGATCTGGTCGACCGCCTTCTCGAAGATGGTCATGGACGGTCCAAGGAATTCGTCCACGGGCGTTCCGATGACCACGACCAGGCACATCGTGCGCGCGATCATCTCGCCCGACGCCCCAAACGTGAGACGTCCCGTTGGCAGGAGGTCGCGGAGGAGTTGGTCCGCCCCGGTTTCGAGAAACGGCATCTCCCCGGCCGCGACCCGGTCGAGCGTCGCCTGGTTCGTGTCGTAGATGCCGACGCGCAGCCCGGCCTGGGCGAAGGCGAGACTGAGCGGCAGTCCGACGTGGCCCCCGCCACCGAGCACGACGACATCGAGATCGTCGGTGCGTTCGGTCATGGGGCGACTCTAGCAGCCCCGCGGCGTCCGCCACCGACCCCCGAAGGTCCCGGCGCGGGGCTGGTACCTGATGCGCGTCGGATGCATCACGCCTCTGACGACGGCACCCCATCCGGATGAGGGATCGCGATCACGCTCAAGCCATCGATTCCGGCGAAGTCCCCCGGGTTGCAGGTGTACAGAGGGACCTCATTCGCAATCGCGGTCGCGGCGATCAAGGCGTCGTAGGTTCGTGCTGAAGTCTTGCGCCCGGCGCGGCGCAAAGAGGCCGCGACCTGACCGAACGCACGCGCCGCGACCGCGTCGAATGGTACCGGCTCGAAATCGACCTCAGCCTGCTGCAACTCGGCGAGCCGTAACGCGCGTTGGCGGTCCGACCCCGCGAGCAATGGACCGACCGAGAGTTCGGCCAATGTGACCGCCGAAATCAACGGCTCATCCGGAAGGACCGACCGAGGCAGACGCGGTAGAAGGATCACCGTGCTGGTGTCGAGCAGGCCGCGCCCCGCGGTCACCAGATCGAGGGATCGATGACGGCGTCCAGGTCGCGGCGCCACTCCACGGGGTCGGCGGGCTCCAGCCGCCGCCACCGTCGGACGAGCTCCGCCGCCGACAATGGCTGACGGCTGAGCGGACGCAACTCGGCGACGGGCTTGCCGTTGCGGGTCACCGTCAAGCGCTCGCCCGCGGCCACGCGGTCGATCACCTCGCCGCCGTGGTTGCGCAATTCCCGGATCGTGACTTCAGTCATCGGCGCAATGTATCACGCGTGAGACCGCCGACACGGTCATCATCGGTCAGGGGCGAGCAGCACGGCACCGTCCCCATCCGAGAACGCCACGCGCCAGCCGATGCCGGTGAGGCGATCGAGGAGGCCTTCCTCGCGGGCTGGCACGACAGCGACCGTCGGATCCCAGGCGTTCAGGCGATCGATCCAGCGGACTCCACCACTTCGGATCACGTCGTAATCGTCCCAGACTCCAGGTGGGAAGAGCTCGATTCGCGAGTCGATGGCAACGGGGAGATCGGGCACGGCGAACTCGAACCAGGAGCCCCACACTTGGGGATTGAGCAGGCGGTCTCCTGGGCGAGCGACCCCACGCACCGCGGCGGTGATGCCGGGTGGCGCATTCGCGAGCACGCCGACCGGAGCCCCGAGGGCCGGGTCCGTCGACCGCCACATGGGCAACAGTGCAATGCTGGACACAACGATGGCGCCGGCGACGAGAGCATTCAGCCTCCGCATCAGGGGTGTTCCCGCACGCGGTTCCCGGCCGCCTGCCGCGCCCGTTACGATCACGCCCGCGATCGCGGCGACCGCGCCAAGCGGCCACCAGGCGATCCCGCGCGCGGCATAGGCCCCAATGGCGAAGAAGACCCCGAGCCAGACCAACGTCGGCCACGGCACGGTCCGACCGCGACGAGCGACGAGCGCGGCAACGACAAGGACGGAGCCAAAGAACAGCATCCCCGGGACGTCATTGAGAGATGTTCTCTGCCACTCAGTGATCCGCCTGGTCACCTCGGGATTGGTCGACAGGCCGACCGCGTAGGCCCAGACTGCCGGCCCGAACGGCGTCACGCAGGCCGCTGCAGCCGCGATGAAGGCGAGCAGCAGGGTCCGATGCGGCCGCTTCACCCGGTCGTGCAGATCCGCCAGCCAGGCGAGCCCCAGCACCAGCGGGCCCAGGAAGAAGCTCCCGTGGATGTTCGCCCAGACCAGCACGAGCACCGGAACCGCCCAGAGCCGGCCCGGATTCCTATGGCGGTCAGAGATCAGCAGCAGGACGCCGGCAAACAGCGCCATGCCGAGCAGCTGCGGACGCAGGCTGAGTGCCGCGGCAGAGACGACGAATGCGGCCAGCGTCAATAACGCGGCGCGGCGCGACCCAAGGCCGCCCCGGCGCCCAATCTCGAACAGGCAGCCGAAGATGAACGCCACGAGCACGGCTCGCAACAGCACCAGCCCGGTCCAGCCGCCCATTTGATAGACGGCTGCCAGGATGACCTGGGCGCCCCATTGCTGGTCCGTCCATGGCTCGCCGGCCGCCGTGAACGTCCAGGTGTCGACGCTCGGGATCATCCCCGTATCGAGGATCTCGCCACCTGCACGCAGGTGATAGGCAAGATCCACGGTCTGCAGCGTGGCGATGAGCGCAGCGAGCGTCGGCAGTGCGACGGCCAGGAACGCCCAGAGGCGGGAGAGGCTCAATTCAGCGAATGTGCCAGATCTGGGGTCCTGGTGTCGCGATGCCATCCCGCTCCGAACTCGGCGGCATGCCGCAGCGCGATCTCGGCGTCCTCAAGCAGCAGTCGAAGATCTTCTCGATCGCGGGCGTTCATAGATGGCGACTCCTTCTGCGTCGGCGCGCTCGGCCACGCGCGGACGAAGCGTTCCCCGGACCACAAGGTCGACGCGACGGCCGAACAGCGCCTCGAGCGCCTCACGTGTGCCGAGGTAGCTGTCGAGGTCCACTCCTTCAGGATGTTCCGGCTCGATGAGGACATCGACGTCGGAGTCAGGGCGAAGGTCTCGACGCACGGCGGACCCGAAGACGACGATCCGGCGTAGCCCAAAGCGATCCGCGAGCTCTCGAAGTCGGGTCGCGGCAGGACGACGAAGCGCCGGGTTCAGGGCATGGATAGCCGGCGACGCGAAGTCTCCGTGGCAGGTGACGTCGGGAAAAGTCCGGTCGACCGTTCCCTTGAGGATGACCGCCCGGAGCGCACGCGCGCGCAAGTTGGGCCCGTCGTACAGGCGCTCGCGCAGCGAATCGCTGTCCAGAACGAGGCGACGGCGCACGTCGGGCGCGCGCTGCTCGAGTCGCTCGAGCACGGTGTCGAGGCGCGCGAGGTCCTCCAGTTCGGCCGACCAGCGCGTAATGACGAGTGGCCCGCCGGGGTCGATGGCCGCAAACTCCACGGCGGGATTGGTGTTCGCGACGATGCTGAGAATGCGTTCGGGCGGCACGACCTGGAACGCCAGCTCCGCGAGCGCCGCGCCCGCGTCACCACTGAGCGAGAATGAGCCGGCGGAGTCGCGCACGACAGCGCCCGCGTGGAGAAGAGCCGGCAGCGTCCTCTGGACGCTGGACGCCGTCCGATTCAGGACGCGGGAAAGGTCGCGGACGCCCAAGCCCGGGGCCTGCTGAAGGGCGATCGCGACATCGGGGGCGAGGCGGGAAGCGAACAGCTTATTCACATCCTCAGTGTACGCATCCCGCGTACACTGCACAATAGGTCCCAGGCTGAGGCTCGACCCTCGTTCAGGTCCTTGAGGGCCTGTCGTGTCTCTTCACGGACGCTGCGGCTGGGAGATGAGACGAACGACCTCCTGGGCCCGATGGATTTTGTCGATGCGTCCTATCCGATGCGGACGCTCGCTCGTTGGGTGCCGGTCATCTCCGCATCAAGCGCCATTTAACCTAGCCCACCGCCGCGACCTCCGAGGGGCGGACGGCCAGCGCTATCGTGTTGCCGTGCCCAAGTCTCGCGCGCCCGAAAGGTGCTCAAATCGCGAGGTAGCGTTGACCTGACCTCGAGAACTCTTCGATCTCGGCCGCGTGCGCGCGAATGTAGGCTTCGACTGCGGCCGTCCGGCTATTGCCGATCAGAAGTCGGACGACTTGGGGTGGAGGGCCTGGGAACATGGCCGCATCGCCGTAGTCGCTGTCCTTGGTGATGATGACGAGCCCCAGTTGGCGAGCCTGCACCCAGACGCTTTCGTCCGGAATGTTCTCGCCGAACTCCGTGATGACGTGAAGGGATCCGGGCCAGAGGTCTCCGGGACGCTGCACAAGGAGCGGCGACAACATGCCGTTGTAGAGAGCTTTCAAGCCGTGGCGTCTTGGAGCTTTTCGGCTGCGAAAGCGAGAACCGCGCGAATGTCAGCTTCCTCGAGGTAGGGGAAGTCGTGAAGGATCTCCTCTGTCGTCATCCCGCTGGCAAGGAACTCGAGCACGTCCTTCACGGTCACGCGCATTCGACGGATGGTCAGTTGCCCACTTCGCACCTTCGGGTCGCGAGTGATCCGGTCGTGCCAGTCGATCGCCATGTAGGCATCATCCGCCCGATGCCACCGTGACGCAAGAGACCAGGGGCACTACCCCGCCGCCGCCACTTCTGACGGCCGCACGATCCGGGCACCCTCGTCGTAGATGGACTGGATGGCGTTGACCATCAACTCGATGCAGAAGCGCTCGTGGACCATGTCGTGACCGGCGCGGCCAATCGTGTCCGCCAGGGGGTGGTTGGTGAGCAGCCGAATGATCGCGCCGGCAAGCGCCTCGGCATCGTGGGGCGGCACGAGGAGCCCTGTGACGCCATCCTCGATCATCTCGGGGATGCCGCCGACGTTTGAGGCGACGACCGGGCGCGAGAGCGCCATTGCCTCCAGGATCACCATCCCCTGGGCCTCCCGGTAGGACGGCAGCACTGCCAGGTCCAGGGCGGCCGTGACCGCCGGCATGTCGTCCCGGCGGCCGGTGAAGACGACCCTGTGGGCGATCCGCAACTCGCGGGCCTGGGCCTCCAGGGTGTCCCGCCGGCTCCCCTCGCCGACGATCAACAGGTAGGCATCCGGAACGGCCCGCAGCACGGCCGGCCATGCTGCCAGCAGCGTCGGGTGCCCCTTTTCGGGCTCAAGGCGCCCTACGACCCCGACGATGTGTGACCCGGGTTCCATCCCGTATTCCTCGGGCAGCGTGCAGCAGGCCTCCTGCTCGTTGTACCGCTGGAGGTCCACGCCGTTGTAGACGAGCGTGACGGGCGCCGACGTCCGCTGTTCGTCGATAAGCTTGTGCTCGATCGCCCTCGACACGGCGATCAGCCGATCCATGTGCGGAGTCAGCTCGCGCAGGTGCGCCTGATCCTCATGGGACCGCACCCGACTCGAATGGATCGTGGCGACGAGATACGGCCGGCGCTGACCCGCCTCGCCGAGCGCGATGACGGCACGGGTCGCCACCGTTTCGGCTCGGTACATATGGGCGTGGACGACATCCGCGCGGGCCTCCGCCAGGTACGCGGCGAGCGCACCCACAGCGATCGAGTCGTCCGGATCGTCAATGACCAGGACGGCGATGCCAGCCCGCTGGAGCTTGCGGACCGTGCTTCCGGCCGACAGGGCCACCACGGAAACGTCGTACCGCGAGGCCTCCATGCGAGTCACCAGCGACAGCAGGTGCTCCTGCGCCCCGCCGTTGGTGCCGGTGGCGAGGACCTGGACCACCTTGATCCGGCGACCGCCGGCCAGCGCCGGGCGAGCGACCACCTCCAGGCAGGGGTCAACGGGCGACGGCGCGCTCATTCAGCCGGCCTTTCGCCGCACGAGGAGGCGCTGGATCGGCTCGTCGACCGCGCCCCACTCGTACTTATAGGGCTCATCCCCGCGGAGAAAGTCGAGTCGGCGCACCCCGGCCTCGATCGCGCGCTGCACGTAGGCGTGGACCATGACCACGCCGGGCGACAGGTCGCGGGCGTCCGGGTCGACGCCGGCGTTGTAGTAGAGGTAGCCGTCGGCCGTCTCGAAATGGACGCCCGCGGCGATCCGCCGGCCGCCAATGGTCAGGAATGTCAGGCGGAGTGGCCCGCTCGCGCCGTTCGGTCCGCTCGCCCCGTTCGGAGCGCTCGCCTCGTTGAGCTCGAACAGCCGGCGGATGAAGACCCGGCTCTGGGCCCCACCCGGGGTGTCGGGGAACAGCCCCTGCTCGCCCCAGCGCTTCTGGTGTAGCTCAATGAATGCCTCGAGGTCGGCAGACGGGTCGCTCGAGTCGTCGAGCCGGATTTCGCCGGCCGCCTCCGCGCGGCGGACCTTGCGTCGGATCTCGTGGCGCTCCTTCTTGCCCAGCGTTGACAGGTACCCGTCCATGTCGCAGCCCTCCGGCAGCGTGACCACCGGGCAAACATCCTCGCGCTCGAGGTTGAGGGTCCAGCCCTCTGCGATTTCGCAGGCCCCGAGCGCTGCGGCAAGCGCGTCGGCCGCCGGATCCCCGCAGCGCAGCCGGCGCAGGTCGACGACGTCCCAGCGCCGGCGGCCCGCTGTGTCGATGAGGAAGTCGACAAGCGCCGCAGCCACAACCGGGAGGTCTTCGGGTGCGGCCAGGATCGTGGCGTAGTCGGCGTGGTACGAGGCGCCGAAGAAGACGGCCGTGGCCGTCGGATCCACCGGGGTCATCTCGACGGCGGCGCCATGGCGGATGGTCGTGTGCGTGATCGCGTCGGTCGGCTCGACTTCGTGGCGGTGCATCAGCGGGATGATCGCGATCGGCTCGCCGCTCCCCTCCGGCCCATCACCCCGCACGACCAGGGTGTCCTGATGGGCATTCGCGCCGTAGGCATCCCACCAGGCGCGCTGGAATGCCCAACCGGAGAACGGGGTGGCCCAGGGCGTTCGCGCTGCGAGGCCGTCCCACGTGACCTGGGGAATGTCCGCCACGTCGCGCCGCTCAGCGCGGTGGCGAGCGCCACTGGAAGGTCGGACGGCCTGGGGGGTGAGTGGCTCCACGTTGCCCGGACAGGCAGGCTCCGTGGCGACAGTGGCCGAACTCACGCCCGAGACTCTAGCACCGGGCGACCATTTGGTTGCCGGAGCAACCGCCCCTCAGAACCCGAGGTGCAGGTAGGAGAGCAGATCTGCGTAGTCGTCCGTGAACGGGCGCTCAGCCGGGGTCGCATCCCACCAGCCAAGGGCACGAAATGCCGCAAGTCGCTCGGGGCTACGGGAAGCCACCAACCAGTTATTCGGGACCAGGTTGGGGTCGGACGGTTCGTCCGGCGTGCCACCCGAACCCCTCAGGGCTTCCAGGTCGAACTGCGCAAGCCCCGCCGAGATGGCGGGAGCGAGATCGTAGTAGCGGTTCGAGATGTGAAACGCAATCACGCCGTCGGGCGCCAGGACCCGCAGCTCCTCGCCGATCGCCTCCAGGGTCAGCAGGTGCACCGGGATCGAATCGCTGGAGAAGGCGTCCATGATCAACAGGTCATAGGCGCCGTCCGGTTCGTCGGCCAGCGACAGCCGGGCGTCACCCTGCACGATCCGCGGCTCGCCCGGGGCATCGGACAGGAACGAGAACAGCCGAGGGTTCGTGGCGACCTGGATGACGACCGGGTCGATCTCGAAGTAGGTCAGAGACATCCAGGCGTCCATGTACGTCGCCAGCGTGCCTGCGCCCAGGCCGACGATGGCGATCCGCTTGGGGTTGACCGGCGAGCTATCCGCGCCAACCGCGAAGATGTCGCCTGCCGGGCCCGCCGCGCCGTAGTAGCTGGTGGGAACCATCCGGAGGGCAGGATCTGTGAGCTGGACGCCGTGGAGGGTGGTCCCGTTCATCAGCACCGTCTTCGTTCCATCGTCGATTCGCAGAACCTCGGTCACGCCGAAAAAGCTGCGCGCCCGGAATTCCGCGGGCGGCTTCAAGACAAGCGTGGCCAGGATCAGGACCAGCAACGTCGCGAGGGCCAGGAACCAGGGCCGCCCGCCGACCAGGAGGACCAGCCCACCGACGATCAGCCAGCGAATGCCGGCCTCGGTGGCCTGTGAGTTGGTCAGGACGAGGGCGGCCGTCAGCAGCGCGGCCCCAATCGCGTACGGAAGAAATCGGCTCGGCAGACCGGCCAGGAAGGGGCCGAAGTCAAGACCCTTGCGGCTTGCGCGTACGACAGCCGGGGACGACAGCGCGGCCAGTGCGACGAGCGCGCCGACCAACAGGATCGGATACTCCCAGATGTCAGGGAAGACGCTCGGTGCGATCACGGCCACAAACGCCGAGGCGAGAGCGCCCCCGGTGGAGATGATCAGATAGAACTCGGTCAGGTGGGCGGGATCCGGGCGATCCTGGGCGAGGCGGCCGTGAATGGCAATCGCCACGACGGCGAAGGCACCGAGCTCCATGGCCAGGAGGACGAGGATCGGCCAGCCCCCTGCGGAGCCATACGGGACCCACAGCAAGGTGATCATGGCCGGCGCCGCGAGGACGGCTGCGGCGATGACCCGGCCGCCGCGTGGCGAGAACGCAATGATGAATGACGCCAGGTAGAGCGCGAGTGGGATGACCCAGAGCAATGGCGCGGAAACGAGGTCCGTCACCACGAAATTGGTGACCGCGGAGAGCAGCCCGGACGGGATAGCCGCCAGAAGCAGCCAGCGCAGGCGCCTCGGCCAATCGATTCGGCTCGCGTCCGAGCTCAATGACCTGCTGGCGCCGGCGAGTTCCGCTGAAGCGTAGTAGCCGCCCGGCCGGCGCGCGATATCGGGCATCGCCCGGAGTGCTGCCCACCCGATGAGGACAACGAGCGCCGCATAGCCGAAGGCCCAGACGCCTCGCTGCGTACTAAGCCCAAGCCGCGGCTCGATGACCAGCGGGTAGGCGAAAAGCGCGATCAACGACCCAGCGTTGCTCAAGGCGTAGAGCCAATACGGATCTCCCTGTCGCCCCTCGCGGGCAGCATGAAACCAGCCAGATAGCAAGGGCGTGGTGGTCGTCAAGACGAACGCCGGCAACCCGATGACCGCAAACAGCATGCCGAGCAGGTCGAGGACCGGAGCCGCCGCGTCATTGCGTAGGTCCGCGAGTCTCCCCGGGGCGTTGACCAGGACGATGAAGGCGAGTCCGGCGAGCAGGATGTGGATCGGCGGTCCCAGCCGGCCCAGGCGGGTGACGGAGAGGTGCCCATAGAGATAGCCGCCGAGGAGGACCGTCTGGAAGAAGAACAGGATCGTCGCCCAGACCGCCGGCGTGCCACCGAAGACGGGCAGGACGAGCCGTCCAACAAGCGGCTGGACACTGAACAGGAGGAATGCGGAAAGGCCGATCGGCAGGGCAAACGGTAGCGTGCCGTCCAGCACGGAGCGCGAAAGGGTCAAGGTGCGACTGGCCAAGGATCCTCCGGCGGCGCGGGAGGCCATGGTGTGGGGCGGCTCCTTCGGATCCAATAGGAAAGATGGCGGATGACAGGGGGCACCCGGTTCTAATTCCGAGGCACCCAGCTCGACCTATGATCGAGAGCGTGAACGCGCACCTAGCCCTTGGTCGGCGGCGCCTGAGCCCGTTGAGCTTCGGCGCCTTGGTCGTCTTCGCGCTCGTGGCGATAGAAGCGATCCTCATCAGTGTCGTGCTGATTCCTGCCAGCGACATCTGGTCGCTGGGCATGGACTACCGTTTCTATCGGGATATCGGCGCCCGCTTTCTGGCGGATGGCACGTACTACCTGCCTCACCAAATGTCGGGTTCGTACGAGGGCCAGCTCATGGTCGACGTGTTCTATCCGCCCTCGGCGCTACTGCTGTTTGTCCCATTCGCCCTGCTTCCGGTCTTTCTGTGGTGGGTCGTACCGATTGCGGTTCTCGTCTATGTGGTGATCCGCCTGAAGCCAGCGCCATGGGCCTGGCTTGCCATGGCGATTCTCCTCGCCTGGCCGCGAGCGGTCGGTGCCTACCTCTTTGGCAATTCGGACATCTGGGCCGTGGCGGCCGTGGCAGGCGGGATCCAGTGGGGCTGGCCAGCTGCATTCCTGGCGATCAAGCCCACCTTCCTGCCATTCGCACTTCCATTGGTTCGGCGGCGAGCTTTCTGGATCGGACTGGTGGGCCTGGCCGTGATCAGCGTGACGATGCTCCCCTTGTGGCTGGATTACGTCACAGCGATGCGCGGGCTCCGCATCGACGTCGGCTACTCGCTGGGGAGCCTTCCGCTGCTGGCCATTCCGATCGTCGCCTGGCTCGGCGGAACGCGCACATCACCGGCGCCGGTGGCATCGGATGTTGCTACGGTCGATTCCCAAGGAGACGGCGGAGCAGGAAATATTCCGGGCGGGGCCGATCATCGGTGATCAACGGACCCGGACCAGTGGCCTCCAGAACGGTGGCGCCGGTGAGCCAGGTCTGGCGGGCGATGACCGCTACCCAGTCATCGATCGTCGCAGCCGGCGAATCGTAGGCGGACGAGATGTCTTCGAGCACGCCCGGCCTGGCGAGGACAGACCGGATGTCAGCCTCGGCGAAGGCAATAGGAGCGTCCGATCCGAGCATGTAGATGCCGTACCCGCCGGCTCCCTTGACCAGTGTCACCTCGGGGAAGACGGAGGCGAACGTCCGGATATGGTCAAGGAAGTCAGGCAGCGGCGGGCCGTACGGCACCCATTGCATCATGATCCCGCCCGGGGCCAGGTGGTCGCGGCCAGCGAGGTAGTACTCGCGCGACGAGATCACGGACGCGCCAGAACTTTCGATCGGGGGCGGTGGGTCCGTCACGATGATGTCGAAACGTTCGTCGCTCAGCTCCAGGTGGTTCCGACCGTCGGCGACGATCACCCGGCCGGCCGGGTTTGCCAGGACATCTGCCGCGTCGTCGTAGTAGTAGCCGAACATCTCGACGACACCCGGCACCAGCTCCACGGCGTCGGTCCGAAGACCGGCAATGAGCGCTCCCCGGAACGCGGAGCCCATGCCGAAGGCGACGACGAGCGCGTCGGTTGACGCCGGCCGGGCGATCAGCGGCAGGATCGGCATGAGCTTGGCATCGACGGTCAGCAGGGTCATGGACGTGCCGGCGACCCACAGCTCGGGAGTAAAGCCGATCTGGCCAGCCTGGACGGAGGCGATCTCGTCCTCCGTGGACGCGAACACCCGGCCGCCGGCGGAGGCGATGTAGGCCTCGCTGGGCTGGACGAGGACGCCGGTCCAGGTCGCGGTAGCGAGGATCGCGCCGGCGACGAGGGCACCCGCGAAGGCCATGGCTCGACCGGCGGTACCGGCGATGAGGCGCTGGCCCAGGACCATCCCGAGGGCCACGTTCGTCGCGGCGAGGAGCGCGACCAGCAGCGGCGAGCCCAGGAGCGGAACCAACACGAACGGGATCACCAGGCTTCCGAGGATCGCCCCCACGGTGTTTGCACCGAGCAGTGCGCCCGATCCCCGACCGGCATGGTCAACGTCGTCGGGGAGCAGGGCCGACGACGCTGGGAAGGCGATCCCCAGCAGCACCGTCACCGGCAGGACCGTGAGCACGGACGAGATGAGCAATGCGGTGAGCGTCTCCAGTGGCCTGCCGGGCGTCGGTTCCTGCGGTGCCACCAAGACGAACACCAGCCCGATCAGGGCCAGCGCCCCGGCAGCGATCTGGCTTCCTGCCAGCAGCCGCAGCGGGTCCCCAACCCGTGAACGAACGGTCGCGAAGACAAGGGCCCCCAGCGCCAGCCCCACGAGGAACGTGGTGAGGATGGTCGTGAAGACATACGTCGTGCTGCCGCTGCCCGAAGCCAGCAGACGCATCCAGGTGACCTGGTAGCCGAGCGAGGTCAGGCCTGAGATGAACGCCACAGCGAGTGCCAGCCGTGGAGCCTGCGCGGTGAGACCCGTTGCGCGGAGAGGGCGCTCGCGCGGCCGCCCGCGGCCTTGGGGTTCACGGCTCAACCAGAGTGCCGCCACGCCGGCCACAGCCGAGCAGCCAGCGCCAACGGCCAGTGCTCCGGACAGACCGAGCAGTTCGATCAGCACGAAGCCCGCGATGGCGGTGCCTGCGATCGCCCCGATCGTGTTGGCGGCATAGAGCCGGCTGAACGCCGAGCTCAGGTCCGCGCTCCGGGCGAGGTGGCGGGTCAGCGTCGGCAGCGTGGCGCCCATGAGGACGGTGGCCGGCGCGAGCGCGAGGACGGCGAGCGCAATGCGGACAAGTGCCAGGACCTGCGGGGCGCCCTCGAGGCTCGGGTAGAGGCCCCGATAGAGGTCGTCGATCAGACGGAATGAAACTGGCGTCACGAGGACGACGACGACCAGGCCGAGCTCCATCAGTCCGTACATGCGTAACGGCGCCCGGACCCGATCGGCGATTCGGCCGCCGATGACGCTCCCGATTGCGATCCCGCCGAAGAAGCCCGTGAGGATCGCCGAAACCGCCTGCGTCGTATTCCCGAACACCAGGACCAACTGGCGCGACCAGACGATCTCGTCGATCAGGGCGCCTGCACCCGACAGCACGAAGATCGCCGGGATGGCGAGTTGGCGGCCGCTCATGCTGCGCGCGTGCCCATGGGTCAGATCTTGCCTGACCAGTAGACCCCAAACGCCATCACGATCGTCCCGAGTGCGATCAGGGCAAGCCACCACCAGCTGATCCGGCGCTCCTTAAGCGCGGCCAGCCCACACAGTGCAATCACGAACGGGACCGAATCAAGGAAGTAGCGGTAGCCGTACTGGAGCCAGCCGCCGCCGTAGTAGAGCAGCGAGGGGATCAGGACGACGGCTGCTGCCCCAAGGAGCCGCCATGGTCGGATGTCGCGCCAGTCGGCCCGGACGGCAAACAGCAACCCGGGGCTGGTGATCAGGACGGATAGCCCTAGACCGTCCGGCCGCAGGAACGGGAAGTCGGCCACCGGGAACGGCAGGTGAACCAGGAAGTAATCGAGGTTGGTCGTCAGGTGCGCCAGGGAGAAGAGGCCGCGATCTCGCTGGACCTCCAGCCAGGGTGGGAGCGTCGCCAGGGCGTACCCAGACTCGAGCGGCGTGCCGAACCGGACCAGGTTGTAAACGAAAAAGAACGCCATTGACGGAAGTACGCCCAGGGCGAGCCACCCCCAGCGTCGCCACGGAAGAGCGCCTGGTATCGGGCCGTTGACGAGCATCAGAGCATAGAACGGCAGCGCGAATGCCAGCGGGGCCCGGGTCAGAAACGCCGCTCCGGCGGCGAGCCCGATCAGCCACGCTCGTCGCTGGCCCCACAGCTCGATCAGGCAGGTGAGCGTCAGGATCGTGGCGATCAATTGGCCGGTGTGCCAGACGCCACCACGAGTCGTGACCCAGAGGATCTGGGTGGAGAATCCAAACAACACGGTCAGCGCAAATCTGTCCACGAGGCGCGCGACGCCGATCCGCCCCAGCAGCATCCAGCACAGGCCCACACCGCCAGCTGCCAGCAGGGCGTTGATCCCGGACTCGACCAGATCAGCTCCTACGGCCCCAAAGACCGCCACGATGGGCATCAGGGCGATGGCTGGGAACGGCGCGAACGGGACGTAGAAGCGATTACCGGCAATGATGACGTCGTACGGTCCTGGCTGGAAATCCAGCCAGGTGCGACCCTGCAGGAACGCCTCGGCAAGGTAAAACAAGTCGCCGCGCCCAGCGTCGAAATCCCGTGCGGCCAGCCAGTAGAGCACCGCCGAGACGGCAACGACGGCCAAGCCGGCCACGGTGGCGCGCCCGATGCGAGTCGTCACGTGGCCGCCCCAACCACGTAGCGCGGGTCGAGCCTGCGGCCCGCGACAACCAGCGGCGCGATCAGGCAGACGAAGAACACGATGGGATAGGCCACCGGCGGCGTGATCGCCAACAGCGGAATCGAGGTCACCAGCGGGATCGCCACGGCCCACCACTGGCGGGCCTGGAGCAGCCACGCGACCGGGAGGAGGAGCAGCAGCGCGTAGTGATCCCACAGCAACGGCGACAGGAGCTGGCTCGCGACGATCGTGGTGAGATAGCCGACTTCCGCAGAGCACCGCCTCACCGCGACCACCCAAACGCTGAGGGTGATCAGCACGGCGGCGATCTGGAGGGCACCGGATGGCCCCTCGGCCATCCCGGCCTGGAATGCCACCGCACCGACCGTGAAGTTGTGGGGGGTGGTGACCGGGGCACTCACCCTGCCGAGCAATGCGAAATAGTCGGTCCAGGCCGTGACTCCGACAAGGGGCACCGTCAACAGGACCGTGCCAGCGCCGAGGGCGAGCCCGGTCGCGATCATCCGCCTTCGTCCGGTCAGCAGGGCCCATCCAAACAGGAGGGCCGGCTGAACCTTGATCAGTGCCCCAGCAGCTCCGATGCCACCCAGCTTCGCCTGGGACCCGATCAACCGCCAGCCGACCGCGAACAGCAGCAGGAGCAGCGGGCCAACCTGTCCGAGCTTGATCGCATAGACCACGGGCCAGTCCAGCCCGGCCAGCAGCAGGATCGCCCAGCGAACCGGCGCCCTGACCGGCAGGATCGCGATGGCGGTCACGGTCATGACCACGCAGGCGGCGATCCACAGCCACAGCGCGGCCGACGACGGCAGCACGGCGAACGGGATAAACCCGACCGCGAATGGTGGCGGGTAGAGGAAGATCGCGAACGACCCCGCGAAATCGACCGTGGGGTCATACAGCGACTGACCATGGAGTAGCCGGGCCGCCGCAGCCGCGTAGGCCTGATAGTCGTACCCAAGCGTGTCGCCGGCGAACGCGACCGTGGTCGCGGCCCCGACACCAAAGGACAAGATCGCGAGGATGCGGAGCGCCGCTGGTGCCAGCCCCACCATTCGCGTGTGGTCGATCACTCTGGCCCCGGAGGGCTCCGGCGGCCGCCTCGATGGATCAGCGGGATCCGAAAGAGATCCCAGGCAACCTGAAGGGCGAGGCCCGCGCTTGCGCGCATCCGCGAGCCGCGCACGTCGGCCCACCGAATCGGGACGATCGCCAGCCGGTAACCACGCCGGCGGGCGAGATAGATCAGTTCCACGTCGAAGACGATGCTGGTGATCCGCTGCCGGCCAAAGAGATCCCGGGCGGCAGCGCGGGTGAAGCCCTTGAACCCGCACTGGGTGTCCTTGACCGGTCCGACCACCCAGATCGAGGCCATGGCGTGAAACACCTTGCCCAGCACCCGCCGATAGCCGGGCTGGGTGGCCCGCATGTCCGAGCCGTCGGGCTGGATGCGCGAGCCGACCGCGACGTCGTGACCGGCAAGGGCCGCAACGAGCAGAGGCAGCTGGTCGGGGGGCGTCGCCATGTCGGCGTCGGCGAACACGATCAGGTCTCCCACGGCAACCAGCATCCCGGCCCGGACCGCGGCGCCCTTCCCACCGTGGGGCACCGTCACCACGGCGAGCGAAATGCCATCGAGCGTCCCCGCGGCTTCCGGTCGGGAGCGCACGATGTCGGCGGTGGCGTCCGAGCTGCCGTCATTGACCACAAGGATCTCGATCGGGTGCGGCAGCGCCCGCGCCGTGACCAGGTAGGCGAACAGCTCATCGAGCGCCGGACCGATCCGCTCCGCCTCCTTGTAGGCCGGCAGAACCAGGCTGAGCGCCGTCATGGGAGCACCAGTCGGATCCCGTGGTCGTCGGCCTCATGAGGCTCGAGAAAGACGAGTTCCGCCCACGACAACGGCGTCACCCTCGATCAGCAGTCAACATCTTGGCTGCCGACACCCCTCAATGGTCAACATCCTGAGGATCACGAGGGTTTCGATCACCATCTCGCGGGTCGAACGGTGCCAGCCGGTCAACATCCTCTCAGTCTACGAGCTGCCGGGAGGCTTCGAGTCCTTCGGTGGGCCACCGAGCCCCGCCAACAGCGTGGAGACCTGGTAGACCAGGAGTCGTGGGGTGGCGAAGACGGCCAGGGCCACAGCGACCGCCCATCCGAATCGTGTGGGCGCGAGCTTTACCGCGGCGACGAGAAGGACAACGACGGAGACGGCCCACAGCACGGGTGAGATCGCATAGAGGGAGATATTTGCCACCTCACCAACCTGGTCGAGGCTCAGGAACCCGAGATAGGCCATCGTCCCCGCGGGCTCCAGCAGGAGCTGGAGCAGCCCTAGACCCAGCATCCACCCGACGAACGTCGCGAGCTGGCGCCACTCCCTCCGGCCGATCCAGTAGACGGCCACCAGGGCGGGGAACAGCTTCAGGTGAGCGGCGAACGCCACCGCCCACGGTGCGCCGAGCGCCAGCAGAAAGGTCACGAGCACCTGGGCCTGGCCGATCGTGAGCGCCCACATGATCGGCAGCGCCAGCCACGCCGCGACCATCAGTGCGGGTTCCCGAAGCCCCAGGCGTCGGAATGTCAGCCCCACGGCAACCAGGAGGACGCCGAGCCAGACGGCCGTCGCCGCTTCGTAGGGCAGGAGCGCCAGCGGCCTGAATACGATCGCCAGCAGCGGAGGGTAGCGATAGAAGCCCGGCTCATTGGTGTTCGCGACCTGGTCGTAGAGCGGCTCGCCGGCGTTGAGCCGTGCCCCCGCGTCGTAGTAGGCGCGAACGTCGGCCATCGGGTCGGTCAGCCCATGGAGGATCGTCGTCTCGATGCCTAGGGCGACCCCGACGACCGCCGCGATCCGGAGGACCCGCCGCACGTTGGCCCTGGCATAGACGGGGACTTCCGACCTGGGCGCGCTCACGCCGTCTAGTATCACGGCCATGACCGGACCCAGGCGGCTCCTGCTCGTCGGACTCATGACCATCCTGGTCGTCCTGATCGTCAAGGCCCATCTCGGCACGATCTGGCCGCCCAACACGGGCGTGGACGTGGAGATCCCGTTGCGCGCCGTAGAGCGATGGCAGGCGGGAGGCGAGCCATACCTCGCCGAGGCATTCACCTCCGGCCCGGGAGCCACCCAGCCGTTCCTCTACCCGCCGTACGTTCTCCCGTTCTTCGCCGCCCTGGTGGATCTTCCGCGCGACCTCGTGCGCGTCGGCGCGGCCCTCGTCCTATTTCTCGTCACGATCGCGACGTGCCGCCGGCTGGCGATTCCCTGGGTATGGATGCCACTCGTCCTCGCCTGGCCGCCATTTGCGGAGGGCATCCTCGACGGGAACGTGTCGATGCTGATCTTTGCCGCGTTCGTGTTTCTGTTCTATCGCGCCGGCGGCGAGCCCTGGCGGCCGGCGCCGAGAGACATGACGGCTGCGACCGAGCGACCGATCATGGTCGGCGGATTCTCGGCGTTCATTGGGGCGATCAAAGTGTCGCAGCCACATATCTGGCTATTCGCACTCCGGCATCGTTGGCGGGCCGCAGCCCTGGGTGCCGCTTTTGTGGGCATCGTTGTTCTCGCAACCCTGCCGCTGACGGGTGTTGACCTGTGGTTCGACTGGATCGCACAGCTGCGGCGCGGCTCGGACACCACCTGGGATCTCGGCGGCTTCGCGCTTCCGAGGTTCCTGCCGCCCGGTGTCGGCTACGCGATCGCAGCCGTCTGCCTCGTCGCTGTCTGGTTCGTGCCGCGCCGTGAACCGGCTCCATGGTTGGGCGTCCTGTCCGTGGTCGGCAGCCTGTCACTGCACATCTTCGGGCTGTTGTTCCTGGTCCCGGCGATGCTCAAACTCCGCCTCGAGGTCGTGATCGTGGCCGCTGCGTTCGTGGCCACGTACGCGTACATTGGGTCGTGGGCGGGGACGGCGATCGTGCTGTGGTGCCTGCTGGTGCTGACGTTTGGTCCGGAAGCATGGCGGGCCAAGGTGTCGGAAAATCGCGCGGCGCCAGATGGAGACCTGGTCGGCGCATCCGACGCGAATGGGTAGGCGGCTAGGAACCCAGCGATGCAATGGAGCATCGGGGCGGGACTGGTGCGCAGCGACCGATGGTCATGCTTATTGCGGGACGGCTACGCCACACAGCCGAGGGTCCGCGTCCGCTAGATTTGCGCTCTGATGACCTCAGGACCGGGAGCCCCAAACCTGCGAGCCGCCCAGCCACCGGTCCGGACCGGCTCCAAACGCGCAACGAGGATCGCCAAGCGCTTGACGGCGATCGCGAGCCGATCGGTCTCGGGCGGCGCGATGTCGGTCCGGGGTCAGGTGATGCGAATGGTCGCTTCGCGGCGGCTGGGGAAGATCCCGAACCCGCGGAGACTGTGCCTGGGGAGCGGAGACGCACCAATCGCCGGTTGGGTCAACGTCGATTTCGAGCCCCCGGCAGATGTCCTGCTCGATCTCCGATTCGGGATCCCGGTCTCCGACGGATCGATCGACGCCATTTACTCCGAGCACCTTGTCGAGCATCTTCCGCTGGAAGGCGCGCAGTCGCTGTTTCGGGAGTGCCGACGAGTGCTCTCGACCAATGGAGTAATGCGGGTTGCGACACCGGACCTTGAGGCGCTCGTGACCGATTACCGACGCGATTGGCGATCCAGCCATGACTGGATCAACTGGCCCGAGTATGCCTACATCGACACGCCGGTCCGAATGATCAACGTGGCCGTGCGCGAGTGGGGCCACCGGTACCTGTACGACTTCGAGGAGCTGGTACTGCGGCTGCGCGAGGCCGGATTCACCCGCGTCGACCGCGTTCCGCTCGGCGAGAGCGTGCACGACCACTTTCGCGGACTGGAGACGCGTGCAGACAGCAAGCTCGTTGTGGAGGCGTCGTGATCCCGATCACGCGCCCGGAGTTGCCGCCGCTGGAGGATTATGTCGAGCTCTTGGAGGAGATCTGGTCCAGCCGGATGCTGTCCAACTTCGGGCCGATGGCCCAGCGGCTGGAGGCCATGACTTCGGACTACCTGGGGCTCCCGACCAGGGTCGTGGTGAGCGGCGATATCGGACTTTCCCTGACGATCGCGGCGCTCGACCTCCCGAAGGGAAGTGCCGTCCTGCTTCCGTCGTTCACCTTCAACTCGACAGTCAACGCCGTTCTCTGGAACGGCCTTCGGCCAGTCTTTGTCGACATCGATGCGGACTCCCTCACGATGGACCCGACCGATGCGCGGACGGCGTCGATGCAGGTCGGCGACGTGAGCCTAATCATCGCGACGCACGTCTTCGGCAATCCGGCCGACGCCGATGGCTTGCGTGCGGTGGCAGACGAATTCGGCCCAAGGCTGATCTTCGATGCGGCGCATGGGTACGGCGCCGTTCGTGACGGAGTGCACGTTGGAAACTTGGGAGACGCGGAGGTCTTTTCCCTGTCCGGGACCAAGCCGGTAACGACTGCCGAAGGCGGCCTCATCGCAACGCGGGACCCGGAATTGCTGGAGCGGATCAAGCTCCTTCGCGGGTACGGCTTCCACGGGGACTACGAGTCGGCGCTGGTCGGGATGAACGGGAAGATGTCCGAGTTGCACGCGGCGCTTGGCCTCCTGACGATGCGCCGCGTGGATGACGCTCTGGCCATCCGGGACAAGCATGTCGCGCGCTACCGCCGCCTCTTGGAGGACCTGTCCGGCGTGAGCTACCAGGTGGTACGACCATGGGACCGCTCGACCTTCAAAGACTTCGCGCTCATCTTCGACGACGGTCGGATGCGGAATGCCGTAGAGCGGGCGCTAGCCGCCGCCGAGATCCAGACCAAGCGCTACTTCCGACCGTGCCACGCGATGTCGGCGTACCGGGCATTTGATACCCGATCGTTGCCGGTCACGCAGCAGATTTACGGACGCGTGCTTTGCATCCCATTGTTCGAAGGTCTCCAGGACGACGAGATTGACCTGATCGCCGAGCTCGTCCGCACCACCATCGGGCGCGGCGCGGACCGGACGCCATGACCCGCCGCATCGCGATCCTCGGCGCTGGGGGCTTCGCACGCGAAGTCCTCGATGTGTACGAGGCGCGACGTGAGGCCGGGGACGATGTCGAGGTCGAGGGCTTCATCGTAGACGAGTCGTTCGGTGTCCCGGGCGCGATCGTGAATGACAGGCCGATCCTGGGTGGCCTCGAGTGGCTCGCGGATCACATCGCCGACGTATACGCGATCTGCGCCGTCGGCCACCCGGCAGTCCGCCAGAATATGGTCGCCAGGTGCCTGGCGATCGGTGCTCGTTTCGATACGGTCGTCCACCCACGTGCCACGCTGACAAGGCGTGTCGAGATCGGCGCCGGCACCGTCGTCACGGCAGGCGTGGTCCTGACGAACAACATCGAGATCGGAGACCACGTCCATGTCAACCTGAACGTGACGATAGGGCACGACGCCGTGATCAGCCGCTTGGTGACCCTGTCTCCGGGAGTTCACGTGTCGGGCAGGGTCAAGATCGGTGCGGGCACATTCGTCGGCACGGGCGCGGTGATCCTCGAGCGCCTCACCCTCGGCGAATGGTCGACAGTGGGAGCGGGTTCCGTCGTCAATCGTGATGTGGATGCCAACACGACTGTCGTCGGCGTCCCTGCGCGCGAGATCAAGCGCAAGCAATCGGGCTGGCACCTCGGATGAACGTTCGTTCGACGAAGACGGCGCGTTGTGCGTGACTGGTGAGGCGTGGGTCCTGATCGAGGCGCCCTAGCTGACGCGCCCCAGCGTGACGACGCGACCTCCAGCCGATCGTTCGTTCCGAAGGCGCTGTGGAACGTCACAGCCTTGGCGGCTCTTGCGGCGTTCGGGTTCGTTACGACGGCGATCGTGTACCGAACGGTCGGTGGCGCGGCATACGGGATCTGGGCGACTATCGCCGCACTGAAGACGTTCACGCTCTTCTTCGACTCGGGGGTCGCGTTCAGCGTCGCGCGCCAAGTGGCCATCGGATCTTCAGGTACAGTCGCAGTCTCGCCCCCGGTTCGCGCCGCAAAGACCGTCGCCGTGTTCCTTGGCGCTGCTGCTGTCGTCGCGGGCATCGGGCTCTCCTGGCTCCCAGCGGCGATCCTTGGCCTCGATGGCGAGGCTGCACGCGTGGCGTCGATTGTCATGATGCTAGCGGGCGTCGACGCTGGGCTCGCACTCTCCGGGAGCAGCTGGGCAGGGATCGCTCGCGGTCTCGAGCGATTTGACATCGTTGGCTCCGCCGCCCTCGTTCAGGCCGGCATCGGCACCGTCTTGCTCCTAGCCTTGACCCCCGCCTACGGGCTCACCGGAGGAGCGGTCGCGATCATCGGGGCTAGGTTTGCCTGGCTGGTCATCGTCCTCGGGCGAGTCTTCCATACGCGTCGAGGCTTCCTTGGCTTCGGTGGCGGATGGCACTCGGTCAGGGGCGTACTCGGGTTCGCCGCACCGATATGGCTCGTCAGCATCGGCACGCTGATTGGCCTGAGCACGGACGTGCCGATCGTCGGTGCCTTCTTCGGGCCCCTTGCGGCCGCGGGTTATGCCGTGGGCGCCGTCGTGCCGACCGTCTCGCTCGGCCTGCTTTATGCCCTCGTGGACTCCGCGTACCCGCTAATTGCACGTCGCCCGGCGAGCGCGGGCGCGATCGTCCTTCGGCTGGCGTCTGCCGCGACCACACTCGCGGGGCTGGGCTTCACGGTCCTGATCGTCTTCGGGCCGACGGTCCTCACGCTGTGGCTCGGCTCCGAGAGTGATACTTCCGTGCAGGTGCTTCGCATCTTTGCAGTGACCTGGGCGTTGAATGTTCCGACGCATGTCCTTGCGCTCCACGCGATTGCCGGCGCTCGACACCGAATCTTAGTTCCGCTCGTGCTCGGCGAGGCCATCGCTTGCCTGGCGCTCAGCATCATCCTTGCCAAAGCCGGGTTCGTCATTGGTCCTGCGCTCGCGACATTGGCGACCCTCGCGATCTCCAATCTCATCATCGTTCCGTCGGTTCTCATTCGAACCTCGGGCATCGGAGCCCTTGCATACGCCCGCGCATCGTTCGTTGGGTACGTGACGGGGGCGGCGGGAGGAATCGGGTTGTCCTTCATCGCGATCCTCCTCGGCGGCACCGGGCCTATTGGACTTGCGATCGCCCTTGGGTTGATGCTCCCGGTGGCAGCACTTTCGCTGGACCGCACCGTCAACGACCCGAGCGTCTTGTGGCGCTTGGTGCGTGTGCTCGCTCATGGCGGATTCTGGACGTGGCGGCGACAACGAATAGAAGTGACTCATGCGAGAGCGCGCATTGCCGCGGAGCGATCAACTCGGCCGACCATCTGGGTCCAAAGCGCGCCACCACTCGTGACCGTACGGATTGCGACGTACAACCGTGGATCGCTCGTCCGCGACCGGGCGATCGCCTCAGCCCTGGCCCAGACTTATCCCAACATCGAGGTCCTCGTCATCGGAGATCATTGTGATGCTGCAACGGAGGCTGCCGTCCGATCAGTGTCCGATCGACGGGTTCGTTTCGAGAATCTTTCCGAACGTGGTCGTTACCCAAGCGATCCGCGGTATCGGTGGATGGTCGCTGGCGAAGCCCCGATGAATCGCGCGCTGCAGCTGATGCGAGGTGACTGGCTGGCGCCGCTGGACGATGACGACGAGTTCACGCCCGATCACATCGAGGCGCTGCTCGACGCCTGCCGGACCCGCGATCGTGAGTTCGCCTACGGGATCGCGGAGATGGAGACCTCGCCGGGAACGTGGGAGCTCAGGGGCAGTTGGCCGCTCCGGGAAGGCCAGATCATCCACTCGGCCGTCCTGTTCTCGTCACGACTGCGGACGATCAAGCACGACATCGACTCGTGGCGCCTCGAAGAGCCGGGCGACTGGAACCTGTGGCACCGGATGCGCGATGCCGGCGCGCGAATGGGGTTCGTGGACCACGTCGTGACCCGTCACTACCTGGAGAGGCGCGAGATTGGGTCCGGTATTGCATCAACGCGGCTGAAGAGGGAGGGAGCGGACCAGTGAAGCCGCCCCAGACGCCGCTCCGACCGCTGCTTCGATCACTGAAACCACGACCAGCCGGGCAATCCCGGCTTTTGCTCCCCTCTGATCTAGGAACACGGACATGATTCCTCGACCGCCTGAGACTCACGCATGAATCCGCTGGTCGTGTCGCTCCTGCCGAGACCTCCGCATCCTGCCCGGGACGGTGCCGCGATCCGCAACTACCACTTGCTTCGGGCACTTTCCGGCGAGTTCCGGGTCCGGGCTCTGTCGCTGATGCATCCCGACGCCAACGAGCTCCCCTGGGAGTTCCCGCCGGGGGTGGACGGGTCGGTCATCCCGATCTCGGGGAGCCTAGCTCGGAAAATGGGCTTGTTCGCGCGTTCTATTGTCGGCGAGCCAATTTCGGCCGCGAACTACCGGTCCCGCGACCTCGACAATGAGCTTGCGACCATCGTTGCCGGCGAGAGACCGTCGTGGGTTGTCGCACACTCCTACCTGCTCGCACCTGCGGCCCTGCGACCCGGGCTCCCCGTCTGGGTCGACTTCCACAACGTGGACTCGCTGATCTGGCAGCGCATCAGTCAGACAGCGCGGTCGCTGATCGTGCGCCTCGGCACAGCTTGGCAGTACCCCCTCGTCAAGCGACTCGAGGGGTCGATCTTCGCCCACGCCGATGGCTACTCTTCTGTCTCGGAAGTCGACGCCGAGATCATGCGTCGGCGAGCGCCTGATCGGATACCGCTCGTTGTGCCCAACGGGGTTGACCTCGAGCGCTACACGCCGCGGGCGGAGCCGTCCCCGGAGCCCGTCCTTCTTTTCGTGGGCGACCTGCGGTGGCAACCCAACGCCGAGGGCGTTTCATGGTTCGCTCGATCCGTGTGGCCGCTCCTGCGCGAACGGGTCCCCGAGTCTCGCGTTGAGATCCTCGGCCGAGGAGCCAGCGATGACCTCATTCGGCTTGCGGACGACAGGTTTGTCTTCCTTGGGGATCCGGACGACACACGGACCGCCTGGCAACGCGCCGCACTCGGAATCGTTCCCCTCCTCGCGGGCGGCGGCACTCGGCTCAAGATCCTCGAGGCGGCCGCCATGGCCGTGCCGGTGGTGTCCACTTCCGTTGGCGCAGAAGGCCTGTCGTTTGATCCCGAACGAGAGATCACCGTTCGAGACGACCCACAGGATTGGGTCGTCGCGGTCGCTCGTCTGCTTGAGGATGCGAGTGTGAGGAAGCGCATCGGCGAGAGCGCTCGAGCCCGGGTCGAGGAGCGGTACGACTGGAGGATCATCGGCCAAGCATTCGCTAACGAGCTGCGTGATCGGGCTTTGGTGCGTCAGACGTGACGGGCACGCCTGACATCTCCCACGAGTTGGCAACCCGAACGCTCGCTGTCGTCGTCCACTACGGCGACCCATCGCTCACCGAACGCTGCGTCGCATCGATACTTGGAGGCACGGCTCGGCCGGGACTCCTGATCGTCGTCGACAACGGTCCCGTTCACGTGGACAGCGCAGCCCTCCACGGTTCTGTGGTTCCGTTCCGCCTGATCCGGTCTATGCACAACATCGGGTTCGCCGCCGCCGTGAACCAGGCGGTCGCCGAGGGGGGCGATTTCGACTGGATCTGGCTGCTGAACAACGACGCGCGAGCCGAACCGTCGGCCTTGGAGGAGCTGCTGGCGTCAGCACACCGGTCGGGCGGTCTGGCGTTGATCTCGTCGCTGGTCCTGGATGAGGAGACGCGCCAGATCTGGTTCGAGCGCGCACGCTTCTATCCGTGGCGGCTAGAAAGCAAGCATGTACGGGTCAGGCGCGCCCGTTCGCCGGACGACATCGACCCTGGGCGCCCGTCCCGTTTCTCCATCCCCTATCTCAGCGGCTGCAGCCTCCTAGTTCCCCGACAAGCCTTGGACAACGGTGGGCTGTTGGACCCTAGCTTCTTCGTCTACGGCGAGGACATCGACCTGGCGCTCAGAGCCTCCGAGCGCGGCTGGCCGCTGAGAGTGGCACGAAGGTCGTTGGTCTTGCACCGGGCGTCGTCGGGCACGGCGCCCGCACGACGGGAGTTCTTGATCGCCGAAGGATCGGCTCGTATCGTCAGACGGCGCTACCGGGGACTCTTGCCGGTGGCCTTGGCCGTCGGGTCAATGCTGGGGGTCGTGAGGGCCGCTATGGCGCGAGACCCAGCGAGGCTCACCGCGCGTCTTTCGGGGTACCGCCGGGCATTGAACTCTCCACCACGTAAGCCTGGGGCAACGTGACCAGCGCCGGGACGGTCCCGGATCGCCGGATGAACCATCGGGGCGCGAAACGAACGAACCCGACCCAGAACCCGATCCCGTACCCGACGTGGAGGCAGGCGAAGGCGGTCAGGACATCGGGCACTGTCGAACCGTGGCTCTCGGCGACCGAGCGGGCGGAGTAGGTCGCTCCGGCGATCCAGGCTAGGACAGTCCCGAACGCCACGATCACACCGGCTGGAACGACCAGCGCGTACGCCGCGCTGACGACCACGACGGCGACCAACGCGGCCGGAATCAGATGGCGTAGCCGCAGAATTGACGGGTGCTTCTGTACTGACCTGACCTTGTACGTTCCGTACCGGCGGTACTGGCGAACAATGCCTGTCCAGGAGGCCCGGCTCTGATACGAAGCCCAGATCGATGGGTCGAAACGGACGTTGCCACCGGCATCAAGGATCCGACGGTTCAGTTCCTCATCCTCGTTGACGATCATCTCCGGATCGAACAGGCCGATGCGCTCGAAGACCCATCGAGGCCAGCAACCCAACCAGACGCTCGAGATGTCCGTCGGAGCGGTCAGAAGGTGATGCCGGAGGCCCCCGCCGATCCCAAATGGACTGCTCGCTGCGGCGGACGCGGCCCGCGCGGCCCGAGTCCCACCGGTCTTTACCATCCTCCCGCCGACGTTCCAGGCTCCGCTGCTGCTGAGCACCGAGAGACACGCGGCGAGATAGTCAGCGGACGGCTCCGCATGTCCGTCCATGCGGACGATCACGTCGCCGTGGCTCGCCCTGATGGCGGCGTTCAGCCCGTCCGGAATGGCCCCGGCAGGGTTGTCGACGAGCCGGATACGCGGGTCGCGGGCGGCCAGCTCTGAGACCACCTCCCGTGTCCGGTCGGTCGACCGTCCGTCGGCGATGATGACCTCGATGTCGTGGCGCGATGTGTCCATGAGGAACGGCGAGATCGCTCGGGTGATCGTGGAGGCCTCGTTCCTCACAGGGATCACGACCGAGATCATCGACCGACCGTCTCCCGGTACCAGGCGACCGTATCGCGCAAGCCCGTCGGGGCAGCGAATGGCGGTCGCCAGCCCGTTCGCTCGCGGAAACGCGTCGAGTCCGCCACGAGTGAGGACTGCAACGGGTCGATGCGCGTACGCATCCGCAGGAACGATGCCGCGGCCGAAATGACCGGCGCTGGGATCGGCAATAGACGCGCGGGACGGCCGAGAAGGGACGCGAGCTCTCGAACAAGATCGGGCGTCGACCAGGATTCGTCATCGGCCACCAGGAAAACCTCGCTGCGCGCGGAGGTGCGAAATGCCGCGGTGATCATCGCGTCCGTGAGGTTGCCGACGTAGATCATGCTGCGCGCGTTGCGCACGCGACCGAATGGCAGCGGCAGACCGCGATCGACGAAGCGCAGGAGCTGCAGGAACTTCGCTCCGACGCGCGGGCCGTACACGAGCGGCACGCGCAGGATCGTCCACTCCATGCCCCCGGCCGCCGTCGGCAGGCACTCCTCGGCCTCGCGCTTCGAGATGCCGTACGGGGTCACCGGATCGAACGGTTCATCCTCGGTCAGCGCACGCCCGGACCATTCGGTCCCGTGCACGGCGATCGTGCTGAGGAAGACGAAGCGTCTCACGCCCGCGGCCGCCGACGCCCGCACGAGCGACTCGGTCGCTGCGACATTGACCGCGCGGAAGCGAGCCAGGTCGCGAGCGGCCTTCCGGTCCGAGATATGGACGTGTGCCGCACAGTGGAAGACGACCTCGGCGCCGCCAAGGACGGGCTCCCACGCTGCGTCGCAGATGTCCGGGACGACGATCACGCTGTCGGCGCGGGGAGCCTCACCCTCGTGACGTACCACGGCCGTCACCTCGTGTCCACGCCGCTGCAGGTCGGCAACCAGCGCGCGGCCCACAAGACCAGCGGCCCCGGTCACGACGCACCTCATCCGTCGGCCGACCTCCATGCCGCATGACCATCGGGCAGCATCGAGGGGTTACCGCCCACCGCTAGACTCCTTCGCATGTTCACGGATCCAATCCTGACGCACCCATCGTGATCGTGCGCCACTGGGACCGCAGCACGGGGCAACCGTCCGGCTGGTACGGCCCCGTCAAGCGGAGCATCGACGTCGTTGGGGCCGTGGCGCTCCTGACCCTCCTCTGGCCTGTGATGCTTGCGATCGCGATCGCGATCCGTCTCGATTCACCCGGGCCGGCGTTGTTTCGACAGCGTCGAACGGGCCGAAGGTCGTCGGAGTTCACGATCTACAAATTCCGGACGATGTCGTTGGGGACTCCCGATGTCGCGGCTCATCTTCTCCAACCACAGGAGCGCCAAGTGACTCGCGTTGGCCGGGTGCTGCGTCGAACGAGCATCGATGAGTTGCCTCAATTGATCAACATCCTCGTCGGCGACATGAGCATGGTCGGGCCGAGACCCGCGCTGTTCAACCAGGATGATCTGATCGCGATGCGACGTCAGGCGCACGTCGATCTTCTCAGGCCGGGTGTGACCGGGTTGGCGCAGGTCCATGGCCGCGACGAGCTTGACCTCGACCAGAAGGTGTCGTACGACCGTCGCTACCTCGAGGAGTGCTCGATCCAGACGGACGTAGCGATCATCGTGCGAACCTTCGCCGCGTTGGTCTCGTCGCGAGGGACCAACTGAATGTCGCTTCCTGACGACCTCATGCTGCGGCTCGCCTCCGTCCGCGGCAGGCAGCTGTTCGCCCTCGACATGATCGTGATCGGCGCATCGATCATCGGCGCGATGATGTTGCGATTCGACACGTTCCATCTGGACCGACAGGCCATTTATTACTTTCCGGCCGCGCTGTTTCCGCTCGTCGTCCGTCCGCCGGTCAATGTCGTCTTCGGGCTCTACGCGCGAGCATGGGCATACGCAAGCGTAGGGGAGCTGACGCGGATCGCCGTCGCCGTCATCGCCGGGACGGCTCTCGGCGCCGCATTCTTCTATGGCGTGCTGGTGCCGTTCGGCGTCCAGGGCACGGTGACGGCATTCGGCCGATTCCCCATCTCGTTCTTCGTCCTAGAGGGTCTGCTCACCCTTGCCGGGATGGGCGGCTTACGATTCCTCGTCCGTGCCTCCAGTGAGTGGCGCGGCTGGCACCCTGGCAATCGGGATCGGCGCGGCCGCACGACGGGCCAGTCTGGCGCAATCGCGACCCTGGTCTATGGCGCGGGTGACGCGGGCGCGCTGGCATTGCGCACCATCAGCCAGAGCAAGGACGGCATCGGAATGCGGGTGGTGGGAATTCTGGACGACGACCGTTCGAAGCAGAGCCAGATCCTCCGTGGACAACGTGTGCTCGGCACGTTCAATGAATTGGCGGAGATCGCCCGGGTCTCCGGCGCCGCACGACTGCTCATCGCCATCCCGAATGCCTCTGGTGACGTCATGCGACGCGCGGTCGAGGAGGCGACTCGGCTGGGTCTCGAGACGCGGATCGTGCCAGCGCTGGAGGAGCTCGTCTCCGGCCGTCTCGGTGCGGCGGCCATCCGCGAGGTGGAGGTCACGGACCTCCTGCGCCGGGAGCCCGTCGTCATGAACGAGGCCGGCCTGCGCGACTTCCTGGCCGACCAGACCGTCCTCATCACCGGCGCGGGCGGCTCGATCGGGTCGGAACTCGCGCGCCAAGTTTACGACCTGGACCCCGCCAGGCTCGTCCTCCTGGATCGAGCGGAAGGACCGCTCTACGACATCGAGCGCGAGCTCGCCCTGTTGGGCGGCCGCGACTCCGGCACGTCAGTGCGCTCAGGCCGGCCCCGGGCGGCTCTGGTGACTCGACTGGCGAATGTGGCGTCGTTGGAGTCCATGCGCCGGCTCGTCGCCGAGGACCGTCCGCGAATGGTCCTCCACGCCGCCGCCTACAAGCACGTGCCGATGATGGAGCACCACCCAGCCGATGCCGTTTACACGAATGTCGGCGGGACCCTCGCCGCCCTGCGCGCCTCGCTGGACGCGGGCGTGGAGCGGTTCGTGCTCGTCTCGACGGACAAGGCGGTCGCCCCCAGCTCCGTCATGGGCGCGACGAAACGGCTCGCCGAACTGGCCGTTGCCGCCGTCGCTCGCTCGTCCGGCCGGCGATATGTCGCCGTCCGGTTCGGGAACGTGCTGGGCTCATCCGGAAGCGTGGTGCCCCTATTTCAGCGACAGCTGCGTGAGGGCGTTCCGTTGACAATTACGGATCCCGAGATGACCCGCTTCTTCATGACGATCCCGGAAGCAAGCCGGCTGATTCTCGAAGCTTCGCTGATGGGCGCGCCCGGTGATGTGTTCGTGCTGGACATGGGCGACCCCATTCGGATCGTGGATCTGGCCCGTGACCTCGCGCGCCTCGCTGGCCGCGATCCCGATTCGGTCCCGATCCAGTACATCGGACTCCGGCCCGGCGAGAAGCTCCGCGAGACACTCTTCTATGACGCGGAAACGATCGAATCGACCGCGCATCCCAAGGTCCTGCGCGCGAGGAACGCTAATCCATCGAACGACGGCGTTCACGTTCTCGAGTTGCTTGACGCCCTGGTGGCGGTCGGGGCGATGGGAGATCACGATGCCGCACGCGCCGCGCTGGGAGAGACGCTCGTCCGTCTCGATCCAATCAGCGCGGTGCCCGGTCGATGATGGATCTCCGGTCCACGCTACCTCGCGAGGGGCTGGGACTGGCCGACTCCCATCTGGCGAAGAACGGACAGCGTATCGCCAGTCAGCTTCGGGCGGCCGAGTCTGCGACGCGCGCTCGACGAGCGTGCCGACCTGGGCGCAAGACTAAACGCAGATCAACCGAGCGATCACGGCAGCTCGGAAGGCATCCGTGCTGCTAGCTTGCGGGCTCGCCGGCGACGCAGGCCCGGCGCCCGAGCGCAAATGTCCAGGCGCCCATCACGTACGGTCGTTGGGGGTGATCCAAGCGCCAGATGAACGACGGGTAGCCTCTCGGAAGGAGCCAAGACTGAAACTCCGGCGCAACCCCGAGCTTGATCGGCGTCGTTGGCTCATACGCGAAGGCGATCATCGCGGCCTTCTCCCATAGTTCGGTCGCGGCCACGTCGCAGGCACGGCCCGCCAAGAGCCAGGACCACAGGAGGTTGGGCAATGAGGGCGATTGAAGAGACTTTGCGTCGAAGGTGGCCCTGGCGAAGGTGTCGCCGAACCAAGCGTTGACAATGGACGTCCATGAACCCATGGCCGTCGGATCGGTTGTCGCGACGATTCCGAGCAACTCGTCCGCCAACGGACGGTCGTCGCCGGCAAGGGCCATCACGAACGCAGAGCCCGAGTCGCCAGCGGACAGGCGATCCCTTGCGACGTCAGGGCGGGCCCTCGCAACCAACGCTGATAGAGTCCTCGGGCCGTTCGCCAGAACCTGCTCGATGTCCGGCTGGATAGCCAGTAGTCGCCGGGCCGACGCCTCCGCGCCCGGAGTATCGCCGGCCGCATCTAGCAGGATCACGGCGTTGAGCTCCACGAATGCGTCAACGGGTCCAGCCGTGGCATGGCCGATCGCTTCGAGCTCCGTCACCGAATCGCCCGACCGCGCCGAGAGGATGGCCAGCGACATCCACTGCTGTCCGAACCCCTCCAGCTCGATCATTCTGCGTGCTGCATCGATCGCTGCAGCTGTGTCCCCGCTGGCGTCAGCCGCAGCCATCTGGACCCACCACGCGGGAGCCGAATCGGGCGATGCCTCGGTGGCCCGTCGGGCGATCGCCAGCGCGACGGCCGGCGATGCAACCAGGCTGCGGTCCGCCTCTTCCAGGGCGATGAAGGTCGCCTCGGTTCGAAGAACGCCGACGGTGCTCAGCACGACGACGGCGACCGCGGCGGCAAGGGACGGGTAGATGAACCGTCTCACGTCTGTCCGCGTTGGCGTTGGCGACCCCGAATTGGTGGTGGCGATAGCGATAACAGCAATCGCCAGGACGGAGATCCCGATGAGCCCGAAGATCACGTCCACCATGCCGTGCCCCGCGAGGACGGCCACCCCGAACAGGGCTCCGGCAAGGATCGGCCGCTCGGCCGGGGCGTCGCGCCAGGTTCGACGAATGGCGATCCCCAGCAGCGCGACCGTCATGAGGAGCCCGCCGAGACCGACGAGACCGGTCTCGGCCGCGGTGTTCAAGACGATGTTGTGGGCGTCAGGGAACGCCAGATGTCCAAGTAAGTCGACTACGTCACTCATGCGTCGAACGCCATAGGTTCCGGGTCCGCCTCCGAGAAGGGGAGACTCAAGGAATCGGTCGACAGCGCTCGCATAGGCCGAGAATCGGCCCTCGTCGAACGAACGTGCGGATGCCAGCAGAACCGCGGCACCGGCCGCAGCGATCGAGATCGCGGCAGCGGCCGCCACCGCGACCGTGCGGCCCCCGCGACGCCGACCGATCGCGAACACCAGCGTCACCACAACCAGCCCAGCGAGCAGCAGCATCACGGATCGAGTCCCGGTCAATACGACCGCGCCAGTTGCGATCACAACAAGCGCGATGGCCACGCCTCCTCGGCCCGCACGCCATAGACCCGCGCCGAGGAGCGGCGCCGTCGTGACCATCACGTCGGCAAACCAGGTCGGGATCAGGGCCAGCCCGCCCGTGTTCGCCGGTCGAAGGGGCAGTGACGTGATCGGGAAGCCGAGCTCGAGCCAGGATCGCCAGGCCATCGCCACGGCCAGGATGTAGGAGGACAGGACGAGGAGCACGACGATACCGATTGCCCCGAGGAGGTTACGACGCCCGGCCGGATGGCTCGCCTGGAGTGCCAGCAGCCAGAAGGCGCCGATGTACGCGGCGACCTGCCATGTCGCCATCCAGCTGAGCGTTGGATACGCGCTCGCAATGGACGTGATCGCCATTGCGCCAAGCAGCGGCAACGGTGCGAGCACGACGGGCCACGGCAGGGCGGACGGCCGACGAAGGACTGCGAGCCAACCGATCCCGCCGACCGCAGCCGACAGAACCATCTGCAGCTGGTGGATCGGGAGCGAAGTGGTGAAGACGAAGCCGAACGGCAGCATCAGCAGGATGAGCAGCGCTTCCACGGCGACCACGATGGTCCAGCGAAGGGCCGGGGTCATCACGGCGTCATCCTAGCGTCGTCTGCGAGCGCCACGCGCGATGCATCCCGTTGGTACGCTGCCGGCCGTGCGCGCCTTGAGGATTCTCCTGCTCGTCGCTACCGGTAGCCTGCTCACGATCACCGCATTGGCCTGGCTGTCCGTCCCCATCCTCCAGTCGAGCTGGCTGGAGCGGTCGTTCGCGGTCGATTACGGGATCTACATGGACGCGGTCGACCGCTGGCTGCGGGACGGATCCTGGTACCAGGATCGCCAGCTCCACGGGCCGTACGCCATTGAGCTCGGCGATGTGCTCTACCCGCCGGTCCTGCTCTATCTGCTGGTTCCGTTCCGGCTCCTCGGCCCGTACCTGTGGGTCGGGATCCCGGCCGCGATCCTGGTCGCGAGCGTCGTGCGATATCGGCCGGCCACCTGGGGCTGGCTGCTCATCGCGATCTGTCTGGCCTGGCCGGTAACGCCCGCCAAGTTCATCTTCGGGAACCCGGTCAGCTGGGCTGCGGCCGCGGTCGCCCTCGGGACCAGGTTCCGCTGGCCGTCCGCCCTGATCCTCGTGAAGCCGACCGTCATCCCGTTCACCCTCATCGGCATTCGCGACCGCCGCTGGTGGCTCTGCCTCGTCCTGCTCGTCGTGCTGTCGATCCCGTTCCTGACCGACACGCTCCGGTATCCCCAGGTCCTCCTGGACGCGCGGACCAACCCGGTGGATGGTCGCGGCGGCCCACTCTATTCGCTACAGGAATGGCCGCTCCTGCTGGTCCCGGTATTTGCCTGGCTGGCCCGAAACGGGCGCACGTTCAAGGCGGCCATGTCGGATCTGCGGGCCGGTATTCGGCTCCCGGCCATGCCAAACCGCGGCCAGAGATAGTCGACGAAGCGGGCTGGTAAGGGCGAGGTGATCGAGCGTGGGTACGATCCGGCCCGAACACCGCTGACCAATACTGATATCAGAGTGAGCCAATGTGGTACCGTTCGCAGGTGCGTCGCATTCCGATCGGCCTGACCGATTCCCAACATGCGCGGCTCGGCCGCGAGGCTGCGCGCCGGCACGTGAGCGTGGGGGCCCTTGTGCGGGAGGCCGTGGACGCCACGTATCCAGACGAGCTGGAGGCTCGCCGGGCGGCGCGTCGTCGATCTGCCCCCTGGCTCGGTGCCTTCGACTCTGGCCGGAGCGACATCTCCGAACGCCATGACGAGCTCCTGGGCGAGGCTCCGTGGTGAGCGTCATCGTGGACACCAGTGCCCTCTTCGCGCTGCTCGACAGGCGCGATGCCCATCACGCCTCGGCGGTCGCCTTCTGGGCGGATCCGGACGACGAGGATCTCGTGACCCACGCCTACGTGGTGGTCGAGAGCGTGGCGCTCGTGCGGTCGCGCCTCGGTCCGGCCGCTGTCATTGCATTGGTAGACGATCTGGTGCCGGCGATCCGCGTGGAAATGGTCGATCGGCCGCTGCACGATGGGTCCCTGGCGGATCACCGTCGGCTCGGCGGCGGCACGAGCCTGGTGGACCGCGTGACCATCGCCTTCGCCGCGCGCCACGGGATCGGACGCGCGTTCGCGTACGACGCGGACCTCACCGGTGCTGGTCTCGCGCCGGTCACGATAGGGCGCTGACGGCTCGCCGGGATAAGCGGGGCCGGCTAGGCCATGGGTACCAGTCGGCGGAGAAGCGCCCGATGCTACGCTGCGGCCGTCTTGCGTACCCCACTGCTGCTGTACGGGCTCGCGTTCGCGGTCCGTGGGCTCTTCATGGTCCAATACCCGGACCCGGGCTACCCCGATTCCTTCTATTACGTTGATGTCGCTCGGGCGCTCGCCGCGGGCCAGGGTCTGAGCATCGACTTCGTCTGGATCTTCGCGGAGGTGGGCAGCAGGATCCCGGACCCGGCCGTGCTGCCTATCCCGTCGAACGCCCATTGGCTTCCGCTGGCGTCGTTCGTCCAGGCGCCGTTTGTCGCGCTGCTCGGGCCAACGGCGATCGCCTCGGCGCTCCCGATGGTCCTGATCGGCTCCCTGGCGGCACCGCTGACCTTCCTGATCGCCCGGGACGTTGGGGCGTCGAGAACGGTCCAGCTCGGGGCCGGGGTCCTTGGGGCGATCCCGGCGGCCGGGACCGTGTTCATGGCCCAGCCGGAGAACTTCGCCATCTTCCAACCCCTGGTCGCGGCCACCCTGTGGCTGGCCGCCCGTGGACTTCGCGGTGATCGGCGAGCCTACGTCCTGGCCGGCCTGCTGGTCGGTGTCGCCTCGATCGCCCGAAACGATGCGTTCCTGCTTGGGGGTGCGATCGGCCTCGTCTTCGTCGTCGACCGCCTTCGGGCCTGGCGTGGGCGCAGGCCGCCCGCCCTCCCGATCTGGGCTGCCATCGGCTGCTTCGCCCTGTACCTCCTCGTCGTGGGCCCGTGGTGGGCTCGCCAATTGAGCGAATTCGGCTCGATCTCGCCGACGGCATCGAGCGGTTCGGCCCTGTGGCTGACCTCGTATCGGCAATGGAACAGCCTGACCGCCGACACCTCGCTCGCCGCGTTCCTGGCCCAGGGGCCAGGTGCGATCCTTAATAGTAGGGTCTTCGGGTTCGTCGCCGCCATCGCCAATTTCGCGGTCATCATCGCGTCCGTCGTGCTGGTCCCGTTCATGGCCTGGGGCGCGTGGCGTCGCCGGCACGCGAGGGACTTCGGGCCGTGGTTCCTGTATGTCGCGATCATGTTCGCGGGCGCGACGCTGATCTTCCCGCTGCACGTTCCCGGTGGCGCGTTCATCCATTCCGCCGTCGGGATGGCACCCCACGCGTACATCCTGGCGCTCGAAGGTGTCGCGGCGATGGTCGTGGCCATCGCCAGTCGTCGCCCCGCCTGGCAACCAGGGGTGGCCATTCCGATCTTCAGCTGGGCGGTCGTCGGCTTCGTCGTCGCAACGGCGTTTCTGTACGCGCCCACCGCCCACAACACCTGGGGTGGGGATCGGTCCGCCCGGCTCACCCTGGCCGCAGAGCTCGAGCGCCTCGGGGTTCCGCCAACGGACCGCCTCATGACGATCGACGCCGCTGGCTTCAAATACTTCACCGGCCACCCAGGCGTCGTGTCACCGGACGATCCAATCGAGACGATCGAGGCCGTGGCGCAGGCGTATGACATCCGCTGGCTTGTCCTGGAGCGTTCCGGGATCGTGGAGGCCCTCGAGCCCGTCCTGGTGGACGATGCGCGACCCGCCTGGATCGGACCGGCTGCGCTCACCATCCCGGCAGCCGAAGGCGGTCCACCGTCCCTCGCCCTGTATCCAGTGTGCTTCTCCTCGACCGACACCCGATGCGCTGCGACCGCCAATGCACCGCCGCCCGCCTCGGCATCGCGCCGATGAGCCGCAGGGAAGCCTGGCTATCGACCGGCCTGATCTTCATCGTCGCGCTTCTGGTTCGCGCGATCTTCGCGGCCCAGATCGTCTTCCCCAAGCCGGAGGACACGGCCTACTACGTTGGCGTGGCGCGCAACCTGCTCGAAGGTCGCGGCCTGGTCTCCGACGCGCTGTGGAGCTTCCAGACTCCGCCCCTCATCTTCCCCAGGCCGGCGTTCGAGGTCTGGCTCCCCCTGCCGACCTTCCTGGCCGCCATTCCAATGGCGCTGTTCGGGGCGACGTTCGCGTCCGCCCAGGTGGCGTCGGTGGTCGTTGGCTCCCTGGTACCCGTGCTGGCCTGGAGGCTGGCCGCGGACGTTGCCGTTGAACGCGGCCTTCCGCTCGGTCGCGCGCGGACGCTCGCGCTCGGAACTGGCCTGACCTGTGCCGCCTACCTCCCGCTGATCCTGCACAGCGCGTTGCCGGATTCGACGATGCCGTTTGCCGCCCTGGCCCTCGCCGCGTGCCTGCTCATGAGCCGGATCGCCCGCGATCATCGTGCCCTGCGGGTGGGGGATCTCCGTGTCATCGGCCTTGGGTGCCTGATCGGGCTGGCCGCGCTGACTCGAAATGAGGCCATCTGGGTAGGCCTCGCCTGGGCGATCGTCGCCATGCGAATTCCGGGTCTGGATCGGGCTGCGCGGGTCCGTGGGGTCGCCGTCGCAGGCTTCGTCGCCCTCCTTGTATTCGCGCCCTGGATGATCCGGGGCTGGATCGTCTTTGGGAGCCCACTGCCCGGCCAGGCCGCGGCCAACGCGCTGAGCGTGACCGGCTTTGACATCTTCGCCTGGAAGGATCCCCCAACCCTCGGCCGCTATCTCGCCGCGGGTCCGGCACGATTGCTGGAAATGCGGGTCGAGGGCGTCTCGCACAACCTGTTCAATGTCCTGCTGCTGCCAGGCCTGCCGTTGTCGGCCATCGGGCTCCTGTCGTGGGCCCGGCTAGCCCCCGGCCAGGCCCTCCGCCCCGTGGTCGTCGTCGCGGCGATCACCTTCCTGGTGACCGGCCTGGCCTTCCCGGTCGCGACAACATGGGGAACATTCCTGCACGCCGCGGGTGTGGCCCATGTCCTGCTGGTGATCGCCGCCCTCTCCGCGCTCGACGCGGTGATCGCCCGACTCGGCGTCTACCGCGGCTGGACACGACCCGTGGCGTGGCTCGGGGCAACCCTTGGCGTGGTCGGGTCGGTCCTCTTCTCGGTCGTCCTCCTTCCGTCTTTCGGCGACGGTTCGCGGGAGACCGCCGAGAGGTACGCGGAACTGAGCCGACGGATGGCCTTGATCGGGGAACCCCTCGATCAGCAAGCGGGGCCGGTCATCACCAACTTCCCGATCTGGCTGGCCGAAACCCAGCGCGTCTCCGCCCTCGCGCTGCCCGATGAAACCCCAGGCGACGTGGTTGATCTTGCGCAGACATTCGGCGCCCGCCTGCTGATCGCCGTTGGCGCCGAGCACGGCCACTGGCCAGGCGTCCTTGACAGCGGGGTCGAAGGCGCCGACTGTTTTCACCGACTCGACCTTGGCCCAGGTCCGCCCGATGGGCCGGATCCACTTGCCGACGTTCGCGTCTACCGGATTGCCTGCCCATGAAGGACGACCCCTATACTCCGAATTCGATGAAACTTGCGGGCGCTGGTTCCGATGCTGACGGCGTGGGGTCGCGGATCCTCGAGGCCCTTGAGGCGGAGCGATCGAGCTTGGCCAGGGAGATCCACGATGGTCTGGCGCAGGGACTGAGTAACGCCATCTTCGAGGTGGAGTACATCGAGAAGATCCTCGACGCCGACCCTGGCCTCGCCCGTGCCGAGATCAGGGTCCTGCGGGATCAGTTGCAACGACAACTCGAGGACGTGCGGGCGTTCATGACCCAGCTCCGCCCTCCGGCCGTTGATGAGGCCGAGCTCAGCGACGCCATCGGGGCAGCGGTCCGTCAACTCGAGGCCACCCTGGGGTTGTCAGCCACGATTGACCTCGCCGCCGGGAGCGGATCGTTGAGTGACGGTCAGCGTATGGTCGTGCTTCGTGTCGCGCAGGAAGCCCTTCAGAATGTTCGCAAACATGGCAATGCTGCCACGGTCGCCGTTGTCACGCGCTCAGATCATGCGGCATGGGTCCTCGAAGTCCGCGATGATGGGCAAGGATTCGACCCCGCTGCCGTGGCCGCTCGTGACGGCAGAAATCTCGGGCTGCAATTCATGCGAGAGCGTGCGGAGTTGATCGGCGCGGAATTGGACGTACGATCAGGGCCGAAGGGCGGCACCGTCGTCCGGCTGTCGATCCCCGACCGAACCCGCGATGGGAGCTGAGGAGAGCAGATGAGTGCCATGGATTACAGCGGGCCAGATCGTCGTCGGGGCGGGGCAGACCACCGGCTCGACGAACCCACCAGGATTCTGATCGTCGATGACCACGCCCTGTTCCGCGTCGGGATCGCCAACATCCTTGGCCAGGAACCGGACTTGGAGGTCGTCGCCGAAGCTGAGGACTCACGGAGCGCCATCGATCGCGCCCTGGAGACCTCGCCCGACATCATCCTGATGGATCTCTCCCTGCCGGCGCCCGGCGGCATCGAGACGACGTCGCGGATCAAGCGTGAGCTGCCCTCCACTGGAATCATCGTGCTCGCCCAGACGGAGGACGAGGACGCCCTGTTCGACGCCATCAAGGCGGGCGCGGCAGCGTTCATCCTCAAGGACGTGGCGCCGGGCGACCTGGTCACCATCATCCGGCGAGTCGTCGCGGGCGAGTACCTCATCAATGACAAGGTGTTCTCGAAGCCCGCGGTCGCATCCCGGGTCCTCAAGGAGTTTCGGGAACTAGCGGTCTACGGCAAGGAGGCGGCCCCGATCTTCGCTCCGCTGTCGCCGCGTGAAGTGGAGATCCTCGACAACATCGCGCAGGGCATGACCAACAAGCAGGTGGCCTACGCGCTATCGATCAGCGAGCAGACCGTCAAGAACCACATGAGCTCCATCC
>CAYRTS010000014.1:40433-55555 GCA_964427285.1 uncultured Anaerolineaceae bacterium | reverse complement strand
ATGATCCGCTCCTTGAGCAGGCGCGAGTAGATGTCATAGGCGCGCTCCCCCCGACTGGAGGACTCAATGACCATGGGGACGAGCATGCTGGGTCTCCCTGACTGCGCCACCGGGCTCGCGGTCAAATGACCGCGACGGATGCTTGCGCGGCAGCTTCGCCGCCTTCGATGGGTGTCGCCGGTGCATCCTCGATGTGCGGCAACGCCGGATGCTCCGGGTGGGCAACCAGCCATCCATCGATCAGCTGTTCCACGATCCGACTGCGCCGGAGGCTACTGCGAATGTATGAGCGACCGCGCTCCGAATCGAAGTAGGCCAACAGTTTTGGATCCTCGGCGTACCGCTCGCGGCCGCGGCCGATCTCGGCCTCGACGTCCGTGTCAGGGATCGTCAGACCCTCGACCTCAGCCACCTTCGACAGGACAAGCAGGGTGCGGACCCGCTTCTCGGCGCCCGGTCGGAACTCCGTGTGGAGCTCCGCTTCTGTCTTGTTGACGGCCTTCAGGTAGGCCTCCTGGTTGATTCCCTGGCGCGCGAGCGAGCCGCGGAACTCATCGTGGACGACCTCGACCTCCTGGTCGACCAGGATGTCCGGCAGGTCCACGGTCGAATTGGCGACGGCGTACTCGATGATTCGATCGGCAAATGCGTGCCGGGCGCGATCGAGGGCATTGCGCTCGAGGCGCACCTTGATGTCGGATCGCAGCTCCGCAAGATCCTCGAAGGCGCCCAGGGTCGCAATGAAGTCGTCGTCGAGCTCGGGGAGCACCTTCTCCCGAAGCTCCTTGACCTCGACCGTGAAATGAGCGGGCTTCCCTGCGAGTGCCGCCTCTGGGTAGTCCTCGGGGAAGGTGATGTCGAAGTCGGTTGTGCCGCCGACCTCGACGCCCATCAAGTTGGCCTCGAACCCCGGGATCAGGCGTTCCTGGCCCAGGATGATCGGCATCCGCTCAGAGCGACCGCCCTCGAAGGGTTCGCCGTCGCGGGTTCCGGTGAACGAGATGACGGCGTAGTCGCCCTCCCTGGCGCCACGATCCTCGACCGGGCCCAGGGTAGCGTTCTGGTCTCTGAGCTCGTCAAGCACCTTGTCGATGCGAGCGTCGTCAATCTGCTCGATCTCGGGCCGGAAGTTGAACTGCTGGTAGTCCCCGAGCTTGACGTCGGGCCTGACCTGGACGGTCGCCTTGAACAGGAGCGGCTTGCCTTCTTCGGCCTGGATGACCTCGACGTCGGCGTTGGTCAGCGGAAGCAGGTCCTGCTCAGCGAGAGCCTTGCGGTAGGAGTCCTGGACGAGGTGATCGACGGCATCCT
Source organism: uncultured Anaerolineaceae bacterium (assembly GCA_964427285.1). Classification (GTDB taxonomy): domain Bacteria; phylum Chloroflexota; class Limnocylindria; order Limnocylindrales; family CSP1-4; genus SPCO01. The sequence continues at coordinate 54,244 of CAYRTS010000014.1, read as the reverse complement.
CGAGAACGGCTCCCGGGCCAAGGTGGCGCTCCAGGACCGGCCGCGGGGCCTTTCCGGGACGAAAGCCCGGGACGCGGGTCCGCCGCGAGAGGTGGCGGACGGCTTCATCGACGGCACGGGTGAGGCGCTCGGCCGGCAGCTCGACTTCGAGCACGACCGTGGACCTGGGGGCGGGTGTGGTGGTGACTTGCATGGCGGACGAAGTATAGGGCGGAGTTGGTGCGCCGGCCGTCGCGCGCGGCGCGTTGGTCCGGAGGCCCGGTCTTCTGACGCGGGCCCGAACCCTGGTAGGCGAGAGAGGGGTCGAACCTCCACGCCGCTTACGCGGCACCGGCTCCTAAGGCCGGCGCGTCTGCCATTCCGCCACTCGCCCGTACCGGGAGTCTAGCGTGACGGCTCGCACGCCGGAGTTGGGGCGGGTTCTCACCGGGGCGCCGATTCACGACCCAGGCGCCACCGGGTGCGCCTGTCAGGCGCAGTTTTGCAACAGATCCCTCGTGATGGGGGTCGACTTCGCGCAGATTCTGCAGAATCCGGCGCCCGGCTACGCTCGGCTGTCGCAACTCCGCGCTTCACAGGAGCATCGAGCAGGTGGAGCACCGGCGCGGGTCGGAGAAGGACCGCGCGGGCATCGATCGGATCCGAGGTGGTCGGGCGCGCACCGATCCGGGGTCAGATGCCGTTCACGTTTGGGTCATCGCCGGACCGCCGCTCGCCGGGCTTGCCCGCAGACTCAGCGCGGCGGAGGACCTCGGAAAGCCGTGCCTGGAAGCCCTCGCCGTCGGCCCGCAGGAACCATTCGGCAGCGGCCTTGAGCCCGCGAGTCATGAGCGGACGGGCGACTGCCGTCGCCAGGCTCGCCGCTCGACGTTCCTTCGCGGCCCCCCGCGTGTAGGCAGCGAAGTCGCGCTCCAGGGCCCCTCGGACCTTGTCGCCATCGTCGCCAAGGTCGCGCAGGGTCTTCTCGATCTCGTCGGGCAGCATCCGCTCTGGCAGTGGGGCGGGCGCGCCAAACACCGCCCGCCGAGCCGCCCGGAACAAACGCTTCGGGCCGCCGAGCACGAGGAAGGCGGCGCCACCCGCTACGCCGGCCGCCCTCGCCGGACTGCGCCGAACCCGGGCCGGGATGTCGACGGCGGCCCGAACCGAACCCTTCAGGGCGTCGATTTCCGCGCCGAGGGCGTCCCGCGCTGCTAGGACCCGAACCCGGGCGGCATCCGTTTCTGAAGCCACTCAATGGTCTCCTTGCCGGTTTCGATGGTCTGGGACGGGTAAAAGCGTTCCTTGAACCCGTTGACATTGATCGCATTGCGGGCGGCGTCGGCGCCCATCAGGCAGATCCAGGTCAGCCAGCCGACCGCGACGCCGACGCCGGCGCCCGCCTGCGCCCCGAACGTGATCGAGCTGAAGGCACCGACCAGGGCTCCGACCACGAGGAGCCCGACGATGGCGGCCATCCTGGCGCTCGCGGTTCCGGCGCGCGTGGCCGCGGCGAACCCGACGAGCACGCCGAGCAGCGCCCCGATCAGCACCCCGACGACGAGCGGTCGGACATCGGGGCTGATGTTCAAGCGCATCGATTCGCCGACCGCCGCAAACAGCCGATTTGACCACTCGAGGCCGAACACCACGCCCACGACGATCGCCATAAGCACGCCACCCAGCAGCGACCGGCCGATCCGGCCACCTGGGACACCCGCCGCCAGCAGGCCGGCCGCCACCGCGATCCCGCCGAACGCCAGGATGCCGTGCAGAACACCCCAGCCAAGCGACCCGAACAGCCATTCCCCGAGGAACAGGGCGCCTCCGATGATCCCGAGCAGACCGGCGAGCATGAGCAGGATGAGCGCAAGCGCCGCCAGCGCCGCGATGCGACCGACCTCGCCGGCGATCTCGGTCAGCTCGGTCCTGGCCAGCTCGATGTGGGCCCCGATCAACGCCACAACGGCGTCGCGCACGGCCATGATCTGGGCGCGGAGACCCGGCGCCGACCCTTCCGAGCGATGCGGATCAGCGGGTGGGGGGGTGGTCGTCGGATCGTCCAGGGGTTGCACTCCGGCTGTGAACTGGGCGCCGGGACGGGCGCAAGGTGGTTCGATGATAGCAGCGCAATTCGGACGGTTCGACCGACGGAACCGCCGCGATGTCGTGCCACGTCACGGCCGGGCCGTCCGAGCCTCGTCAACGCCTTGCTCCCGCGCCCGCGTCCCGGGCGCGCTACCCTGCCACCCATGTCATCGAGCCAGCCCCGTCACATCCTGACCGCCGAGCTGCTGAGCATCGGCTCCGAGCTGACCGTCGGCGACACCCGCGACACGAATGCCGGAGAACTGGCCCGCGCCCTGACCGCGCACGGGGTACGCGTGATGCGGCTGACCGCGCTTCCGGACGACCTCGGCGCGGTCACCGAGGCATTCCGGACGGGTCTCACGAGGGCTGACCTGCTGATCTCGACCGGCGGCCTGGGTCCCACCCCGGACGATCTCACCAGGGAGGCCATCGCGGCGGCGTGCGGCGAGACACCCGCTGTCGATCCCGAGCTCGAGGCCTGGCTCCGCGAGATCTGGAGTCGGCGGGGCATGCCATTCCCGGAACTCAACCTCAAACAGGCCTGGCTGATCCCGTCGGCCACAACGCTGCCCAACCCGAACGGCACCGCTCCGGGCTGGCTCGTGACCCGCCCGGATGGCCGGGCGATCGTGGCGCTGCCCGGGCCGCCCCGCGAAATGCGCCCGATGTGGGCCAACGAAGCGCAACCGCGACTCGAGGTCAGGGGCCTCGGCGCCAACGTCGTGGCACGCACCTATCGACTGGCCGGGATTGGCGAGTCACAACTGGCCCACGAGCTCGGCGAAGTCCTGCTGCGGGCGGCGAACCCCATCGTCGCCACGTACGCTCGGGCGGAGGCGGTGGACATCCGGATCTCTGCGACGGACGCCCCACCCCACACGGCCGGGGAGCTCGTGGAAGGGGCCGCGGCTGCGGTCCTTGGCCTGGTTGGCCAGCATGTCTGGGCCACCGGCGAGACGACCTGGAGCGAGGCGATCGGACATCGGCTGGACGAACTCGGCTGGACGATCGCCACCTCCGAAGTCGGAACGGGCGGAAGCCTGGCTGCGCTCCTGGGCGACGAGGAGTGGTTCCGCTCCAGCGAAACCATCTCTTGGTTGGCACCGGCTGCATCCGCCATCGAGCCTGAGCACGGATCTGGCGCCGCTGCTGACCCGGCCGCGATCGCGGCCGACTCGCCGGACGACCTCCTTGCCTTTGCCCGGCGCGCCCGGGAGCTCGGTGGCGCCGACGTTGGCGTCGCCGTGCGGGCACGTCCGCGCTCTGGCGACACGTCCGTTTCGATCGCCGTCTCCACCCCGGACGGCGACGACACGGTCAGCCGGATCGTGTTCCTCACGGGACCGCTCGGCCGGTTGCGTTCAGCACTGGCCGTCGCGGCCTTCGTCCTCGAGAAGCTTCGCGCTGCGACCCCGCGCGCCTGACTGTCCGATGCCTGACAGGAAATGCGTCGCCCATGAGCACCACTGCACGGCCCACAGGCCGTAGCATGTCGGCCATGACTGACCCGCAAGCCCGGTTGCGCCTGACCGTGCTCGGCAACAGCACCGCGGTCCCCCACCCCGAATCGGCCGCGGCCGGCTATCTCGTCGAGTGGGGTGACACCGCCGTGCTGCTCGATGCGGGCCAGGGTGTCATTCGGTCCCTCCAGGACCGGCTTGATCCGCACAAGCTCAGCGCCGTCGTCATCGGCCACATGCACGCGGACCATTCCCTCGACCTGGTCGGCCTGCGATATCTCTACCCGTGGGGCGAGAGGGCCGCCGATCCCCTGCGAGTCCACCTCCCGCCTGGCGGCCGGATGCGCCTTGACGCCCTGGCAACCGGGATTTCCGAGCGGGTCGGGTTCTTCGACGACGCCTATGCGATCGACGAGTACGACCCTGACGAGCCCATGGTGATCGGGCCCCTGGTCATCCACTTCAGTCGCGGTCGCCACTACGTCCCGGCCTGGAGCCTCACGGTCGACGCACCCGATGGCGCGAGGCTGGCCTATACGGGCGACACTGGTCCAAGCGACAGCGTGGTCGACTTCGTCACCGGCGCCGATCTTCTGCTGATCGAGGCGGCGCTCCGAGATTCGGCCCACGACGACGCGGAGCGCGGCCACCTGACCGCTGAGGAAGCCATCGACATGGCCACCCGTGCCCGCGTGCGATCGGCGCTGCTGGTCCATTACCCGCCGGCTCGCAGGGGCGAACTCGAGGCGATGTGCGCCCCTGCTGGCGACTGGATCCGCCCGGCGGTCCCGGGGCTGACGGTGATCGTGTCGGCCGGTCAGCCGGGGGCGTTCAGCGGACCCCCGGATCAGGAGATCGTCAGGACCGGCTGACCGACATTCTGGGCCGCGCGGACACTCATTCGGGCCGCCACCCCCTGCGCGATCGCGGTGAGGGCCTTTGCCGCCGGACCTGGCTCTCGCTGGGCGACCGCCGGAACCCCGACATCGCCTCCCTGGCGGACAGTGACATCGAGCGGCACGCCACCGAGGTAGTCCAGCCCGTGCGCGCTCGCGAACCGTTCGCCGCCGCCCCGTCCAAAGATCTCGGTGTGTTCGCCGCAATGCGGGCACGCGAAGGCAGTCATGTTCTCGACGAGCCCAATGACCGGCACGCTGAGCCGCTGGAACATCGCGAGCGCCTTGCCGACGTCGGCGAGGGACACTTCCTGTGGCGTGGTCACGAGCACCGCGCCGGAGATCGGCACGGCCTGGGCCAGCGTCAGCTGAGCGTCAGAGGTGCCGGGCGGCAGGTCAATCACGAGGTAATCCAGGTCGCCCCAGTCGACATCGCGGAGGAACTGCTGGATCGCCCCACCAATCAGCGGCCCGCGCCACACGATCGGCTGGCCCTCCGGCACGAAGAACTGGATCGAGATGGTCTTGACGCCGTAGCGCTCGAGCGGGGTGATCTTGTTATTAGCGCTCGCCTTGGGCTGACCCTCAAGACCCATCATCAGCGGGATGTTTGGGCCGGTGATGTCGCCGTCGAGCAACCCGACCGTGGCACCCGCCTGGGCCAGCGCGACGGCCAGGTTGACGCTGACCGTGCTCTTGCCAACACCGCCCTTGCCCGAGGCGACGGCGATGATGTTCTTGACCCCCGGCACGAGCTGCTCAGCCTGACGCGGCTGCGCACGCCGGACCATCGCGCCCCACGCGATCTGGACACTCGTGACACCGATCGCGCTGAGCGCTGCCCGGGAGGTCCGTTCAATTTCGTCCTTGAGCGGGCAGGCCGGCGTCGTCAGCTCGATCGTCATGCTCAGGGACGAGCCATTGATCTCGACGTTCTTGACCATATCGAGGGTAATCAGGTCGCGCCCGAGCTCGGGTTCCTGGACGGTCCGCATGGCGTCGATGACAGCGTCATGGGTGAGGGCGATCATGGGCGGTGGCGTCCTCTTGAGTGGCGGCACAAGGGCTGGGTTCTGTCAGCGGAGGCGTCGATATCCTAGCGCCCTCCGCCGGATTCGCCTATGGTCGAGCTGCACCAGCCAGCGCCGATCACTCACCCGCCGCTTGAGTACCATCTGCGAACAAACGCCCGCGTTGAAGCGCTGGCAGACGGCCATGCCGAAACCCGCGAGCATCGAGGAGTGATGACGCCATGACCACCCTGGATCGTGACGCGCGGGCCCCCACCTCTGCCGGTCTCCTACCAGACCACTCCGTGGTGCCCCCGGTCTGGGGCCGGATCACCAACCTGGACGTGGACCGCGGCGAGGGTTCGTGGCTGATCACCCGGGACGGGGAGCGGTTTCTGGACTACTCATCGGGGATCGGCGTGACGAACACCGGCCACGCCCACCCGCGGGTGGTCGCGGCCATCCAGGCCCAGGCTGCGAAACTCCTCCACGGCCAGCAGAACATCGTCTTCCACGAGCCCGGCCTGCGGCTCTACGAGCGACTTGCCGGGTTGCTCCCCGGCGGTCCGTGGGGCGCCTTCCTGTCCAACTCGGGTGCGGAGGCGGTTGAAGCGGCCGTCAAGCTGGCCCGGGTCGCGACCGGGCGGCCGGTCATCATCAGCTTCCGCGGCGGCTTCCACGGCCGGACCGCCCAGACGATGGCCCTCACGACCGCGAAGGACGTCTACCGGGCCGCCTTCGAGCCTCTGCCCGGAAGCGTCTACCACACCAAGTTCCCGTACTGCTACCGGGCGGCGGGCGGCTCACACGCGCCGGATGCCAATTGTTCCTGCGACTGGGAAGCCGAACTGGACCTCCTCTTCCACCAGGTCATCTACCCGAACCGCGTGGCCGCGATCATCGTGGAACCGGTCCAGGGGGAAGGTGGCTATGTCGTCCCGCCGCCCGGGTTCCTGCCCCGTCTTCGCGAGATCACCCGCGAGCACAAGATCCTGCTGATCGCGGACGAGGTGCAGACGGGCTTCGGGCGAACCGGGGAGATGTTCGCGGTCCAGCACTGGGACGTGGAGCCGGACATCCTGGTCATCGCCAAGGGGATCGCCTCGGGCATGCCGCTGTCCGGGATCGTGGCGCGCTCGGAATTGATGGCCGCCTGGCAACCGGGGACCCATGGCGGTACCTACGGCGGCAACGTCGTCTCGTGCGCGGCCGCGCTGGCGACCCTTGACGTGATCGAGGACGAGGACCTGATCGCCAACGCCCGGGCGCGCGGCGCACAGCTTGCCGGCGGCCTCCGGGAACTCCAGGCGGACCATCCCGCCATCGGTGATGTCCGCGGCCTCGGCTGCATGGTCGCCATGGAGTTCGTGAAACCGGGGGCGGGCGATGGGCGCGCACCGGACGCGGACCTGGCGAAGCGGGTCATCGCCGGCGCTTTGGACCGGAAGCTGATCGTCCTGTCGGCCGGCTCATACGGGAACGTCAGCCGGATCATCCCGCCACTCGTCACGACCGCCGCCGAGGTGGACCAGGCACTGGAGATCCTCGAAGCAAGCCTGGCCGCCGCCGAGGCGTGAGGCCAGCAACGGAATCCGGCCAAGGCGGATCACTTGGTGGCTGATGTCAGCTCAGCCTCGCAGACGCGCGAGCACCTCGGCGTGGAGCGGCCCGTTGGTCGCTAGAACGGTGCCGGAGTGAATCGTCCGTTCCCCGCGTAGATCGGTCAGCCGACCCCCGGCCTCCTCGACGATGACGAGCGGGGCGGCCAGGTCCCAGCTCTTGGGGCCGACCTCGACCATGGCCTCCGCGGCCCCTTCCGCGACCAGCGCGTAGCCCCAGAAATCGCCAAATCCGCGATCGCGCCAGACGTCGCCGACCAATGCAGCGAACCCGGGCGCGACACCGCTCTCCTCGATCTCCCGGGGCGATCCGTAGAGCAGATGGGCGTCGGCGAGCGCCGTCACCCTCGAAACGCCGATCCGCCGCCGCTGCCCCGCATCCGGGCCGACCGCCACGGTCGCCCAGGCTCCCCCACCCCGTCGGGCGAACCAGCGACCACCGAGCGCCGGCGCACTCATCACCCCGACCTGGAGTTCACCGTCAACTTCGAGCCCAAGCAGCGTGCCAAACAGCGGGATCCCGCGCATGAAATTGTGCGTGCCGTCGATCGGATCGATGAACCAGCGGATTCGCCCGGCGCCGGCCTCGGCACCGAACTCCTCACCGACGATCCCGTGATCGGGATACTCGGCCGCGATACGGTCACGGATTCGGCGTTCAATGGCCTGATCGGCTTCCGTCACAAAGGTCCGATCCGGCTTGGTTTCGATCACCATGTCGCGCCGGAAATGGCGCAGCGCCAGCTCGTCCGCCTCGTCGCAGCAAGCCTTGGCGAACGCCAGCCAGGCCTCGAGTTCCGCTTCGGTGGCATGCGGCGTCATGCGCGAATCCTCCCGCTTCCCGGGTCCCACAGCGGCTCGCGCGCAACCTGGAACCCGATCCAATCCCCGAAGACCTCCACGTGGCCGCGGGTTCCGATCGCCGCACGGTCGGGCGGGAGGTAGGCATAGGCGATCGAGCGCTCCACGGCGAAGCCGTAGCCGCCCGAGGTCACCCGGCCGACAATCTCGCCAGCGTCGCCGCCGACCCGGACCGGCTCGTTACCGAGACAGACGGAGCGCGGATCGTCGAGGACGAGGCAACGCAGCCGCTTGCGTGGACCCGCGGCCTTCGCGGCGACCAGCGCCTCGCGGCCGAGGAAGTCGATCCCCTTGTCGAGCGCCACGGCGAACCCGAGACCGGCGTCATACGGCGTCTCATCGGGCGTGATGTCGCTCGACCAGACTCGATAGCCCTTTTCCAGGCGGAGCGCATCGATCGCCCGGTAACCGGCGGCGACCATCCCATGCGGTGCGCCAGCGTCCCACAGCGTGGTCCACAGCACACGGCCGTACTCGGTGGGCGCGTACAGCTCCCAGCCGAGCTCGCCCACGTAGGTCACGCGCAGTGCGAGGACCGGCACGGAGCCGACGGTGATCTCTTGCGCCGTCAGGTACGGGAAGCCGGAGTCGGAGATGTCGTCCCGCGTGACGGACGCGAGGATGTCGCGCGCCCGCGGCCCCCACAGCCCGAAGCAGACCCGGCTGGCAGTCACGTCACGGAGGGTCACCGAACCATCATCCGGCAGATGCTGGCGGAGCCAGGCGGCATCGTGGTTGCCCACCGCCGTGCCCGTGACGAGCAGGTACAGGTCGTCGGCCAGGCGCGTGACCGTCAGGTCCGCCTGGATCCCGCCGCGTCGATCGAGCAGCTGGGTGTAGACGATCGAACCGACCGGGCGATCGATCTCGTTGGCGCACATGCGACCAAGGAACGCCGTCGCGCCCAGCCCCGCCACCTGGAGCTTCGCGAACGAGGTCTCGTCAAACAGCCCGGCCGTCCGCCTGGTGGCCAGTGCCTCCGCGCCGATCGCCGGTGACCAGTGCATCCCCGCCCAGCCCCTCGGCCTGAGGCTTTCGTCACCCGCGGCAGCGTTCGACTCGAACCAGTTCGGGCGTTCCCAGCCGGACTTCTCGCCAAACGCGGCACCGAGCCCCGCCAGGATGTCGTAGGTCGGTGAGGTTCGCAGCGGGCGGCCGGCCCGGCGTTCCTCGTTCGGGTAGTGAATGTCGTAGTAGGTCGCGTAGTTCTCGACCGCGCGGGCCAGCGTGTAGGTGGGCGATCGATAGGCCGCCCCGAACCGGCGGATATCCATCTTCCAGAGATCGAGCTCCGGCTGGCCGTCGACGATCCAGCTCGCGACCTGGCGCCCGATCCCACCGGCACCGGCGATCCCGTGGGCGGAGAAGCCGGCCGCCACCCAGAAGCCACGCACCTCGCTCTCGCCGAGGATGAACTCATTGTCCGGCGTGAACCCCTCCGGGCCGTTGATCATCCGGTTGATCCCGGCATCACCGATCGCCGGCACCCGCCGGACCGCGCCGTCCATGATCTCGGCGAAACGCGGCCAGTCGGGGGCGAGCAGTTTCCCGTTGAAGTCGGCCGGGATCCCATCGAGCGACCATGGGGCGGGCGTCCGCTCGTAGCCGCCCATGCACAACCCACCGACCTCCTCGCGGAAGTAGACCAGGTTGTCCGGGTCGCGCAGCTGGGGGAGGCCGGCATGCACGCCCTCGATCGGCTCGGTGAAGACGTACTCGTGGGCCATGGGAATGATCGGGACGTTGACGCCGACCATCCGCCCGATCTCCGGCGCGAACATGCCGCCTGCGTTGACGACCACCTCGGCGCGGATCTCGTGGCGCTCGCCCTTGTGCTCAACCGTCACGCCGGTGACCCGGCCGCGCTCCTCGCCGATCTCCACAACGCGAGTCTGGGTGCGGATCCCGACGCCGCGAGCACGGGCCCCCGCCGCCAACGCGAGCGCGAGGCCGGTCGGGTCCAGCCAGCCGTCCGTCGGCAACCAGACCGCACCCAGGACGCCGTCGGTAGACATCAGCGGGAACCGGTCCTGCGCCTCCTTCGCGGTGATCAGGTCGAGCGGCAGTCCGAAGGTCTTGGCCCAGCCAGCCTGGCGTTCGAGCTCCTCCATCCGGGCCTTGCTGGACGCCAGCCGCAGCGATCCCACCTCATGCCACGACGGATCCGCGCCAGTCTCCGCCTTCAGGCGCCGGTACAGGTCGGCGCCGTACATCATCATTTTCGTGAGGGTCACGGAGCTGCGCAGCTGGCCAACAAGGCCGGCGGAATGGAAGGTCGAGCCGCTGGTGAGCTCGGCGCGATCCACCAGGATGATGTCCGTCCAGCCGCGTTCTGCCAGGTGATAGGCGATGGACGTCCCGCCGACGCCGCCACCGATGATCACCGCCCGGGCGTGCTCCACCATCGTCCGTGTGACTCCTGCTGCAAGGGTGCAACCGTCAGGGTAGCGGGTGCAGCGGTGCTGCTTCGTTCGACAGATTCGCGCTGATGGCGTCCAGATACGTCCGTGACGACGGTGCCGCACGACGAGGCGCGCAAGCCGGAGGTCACCTCGTGTACGCCAACTTGGCGGTGCGCTTGCTTGAAGCCCACCTTGTGTGGCACGCTTCGGAGGGACCAGCGTTGCGCAGGTGGCGCTGCGCCGGCGGCTGGTCGGCGTACCCATCGGCCGATGGTCGTGAGCCGGGCGGGAAGCTCAGGAGGGTTCGGGTGTGGCATTCCTGTTCAGACGCGCTAGCGGTCGCGACTACAGCCTCGTCGGCCCCGAGGCCGAGCTAGCGGTCGACAAGGGCCTGGCCGGCGCGGAGTGGTACAGCTCCGACGTCCCGCGCGCGCGAATGAAGGAGCTCACGAAGCGCGCCGATCAACCGGCGATTCGCGACACGGCCATCTGGCTCGGCGGCATGGCTGTCTTCGGGGTGCTCGGCGGCATCTTGTGGGGGAGCTGGCTGGCGGTCCCATTCTTCCTGGCCTACGGCGTCCTGTACGGCTCGGCGGCGGATTCGCGTTGGCACGAGTGCGGGCACGGCACGGCGTTCAAGACCCGCTCGCTGAACGACGTCGTCTACCAGATTGGGTCGTTCATGATGATGCGAGATCCGACCATCTGGCGCTGGAGCCATTTCAGACACCACACCGACACGTTGATCGTGGGCATGGACCCCGAGATCCAGGCGATGCGCCCGCCGCGGTTGGCGAAGATCGTGCTGAACCTGTTCGGGATCGTTGACGTGCCGGTGGCCTTCTTTCACCTGTTCCTTCACGCGTCCGGCCGGCTGACGCCCGACGAGCGCACGTATGTACCCGAGGCGGAGCGCTACAAGGTCGCGCGCACCGCGCGGATCTCGCTCGTCGTGTACGGCGCCACGCTGGCCGCCTGCATCGGCACCGGGTCGATCCTGCCAGCGATGTATGTCGGCCTGCCGCGCCTGTACGGATGTTGGCTCGCCATCCTGTTCAGCCTTACCCAGCATTCAGGCCTTGGCGAGGACGTCCTTGATCACCGACTGAACAGCCGGACCATCGATTTCAACCGGGTGTTTCGGTTCATCTACTCGAACATGAACTACCACGTGGAGCATCACATGTTCCCGATGGTGCCCTATCACAGGCTCCCAGAACTGCGCGGGGAGATCGGCTACGACATTCCCGCCCCCTACCGCGGGCTACTGGGTGCGTACAGGGAGATCATCCCAACGATTCTGCGTCAGCTGGTGGACCCGACGTATTTCGTGTGGCAGCAACTACCGCCCAGCGCTCGGCCCCACCCGCAGCGCGGCGCGGTCGGCGAAGTGGCGGCCATGGAAATGCCGGCGGGATCGGCTGGACGACTCGGCGAAGCGGCGGAACGAGGTCGATGAGCACCTGGATCCGGGCCTGCGCGGCCGGCGATGTCGAGCTGGAGGACGTCATCCTCTTCGAGCATGATGGTCGCGCATTCGCGGTCTACCGTTCGCCGGAGGACACGTACTTTGCCAGCGACGGCCGTTGCACTCACGAGAACACACAGCTCGCTGGGGGCGTCGTGATGGACCACATGATCGAGTGCCCCAAGCACAACGGACGGTTCGACTACCGGACAGGGAAAGCAATGGGGGCGCCGGTGATCGTCGACCTCCAGACCTATCCGGTCAAGGTTCAGGACGGCTCCGTCTTCATCGAGATCGACATAACCGGGATCGACTGAGACCGCCGTTGTCGATGTCTGAGCCCACGGTCATTGTGGGTGCAGGCCAATGTGGTGCGCGCGCCGCGATGGCGCTGCGAGAGATCGGGTGGGCCGGTCCGATCGCCTTGATCGGCGAGGAGCCGGAGGCGCCCTATGACCGGCCGCCGCTCTCGAAGAAGGCGATCACCGACGCGGAGACGCCGGCGCCTGCGACGATCTGTGATATCGCTCAACTTGCCGAAGCGGGGATCGACTTCCTGAGCGGCGTCCGGGCGACCGGGATCGACCGCGAAGCCCACGAGGTGATCCTGGCCGACGGCCGCCGCATCCGGTATGCCCGTCTTCTGATCGCCACCGGCGCCCGCGCCCGGAGGCTTCTGATCCCGGGCGGCGACCGGGTGCTTTACCTGCGCCGTTTCTCGGATGCTCTCGTCCTGCGCGACCGGGTGCGGCCCGGCGCCCGAATCGGGATCATCGGTGGCGGCTTCATCGGGTCGGAGCTGGCCGCGAGCCTCTCGGCGCGCGATTGTGCCGTCTCCGTGGTGGAGCTGTCCACCCACTTGATGGGCCGCGTCGTGCCCCCCAGGATCGCCGATCTGGTAGCGGCTCGACACGAAGGCGCCGGGGTGACGTTGATTTTCGGCGCGGGCGTCGTGCGGATCGAGCAAGCCGGCGAAGGGTCGCGCATCGTGTTGGATGGCAGGGCCGACATCGACTGCGATGTCGTGGTCGCCGCCGTCGGCGCGGTACCGGAGACGACCCTTGCCGAAGCCGCGACCCTGGAGATCGACAATGGTGTGAAGGTGGACGGTCGTCTCACGACATCCGACCCGGATATCTTCGCAGCGGGAGATTGCTGCTCGTTCCCGCACCCGATCTATGGCGACCGGCGCATCCGGCTCGAAGCCTGGCGCAATGCCCTGGATCAAGGCAACGCCGCTGCGCGCAACATCGCGGGGGCGAACGAAACGTACGATGCGGTGCCATCGTTCTGGTCCGACCAGTACGACCTCACGATCCGGATCGCAGGCCTTCCCGATGCCGGTCAGACGGAGGTTGTCCGTCCTCGCGACGACGGAGTAGATCTGCGCTTCGGGCTCGGCGCCGACGGGACGCTGGCAGCTGCGAGCGGCTTCGGCCAGGGCGAGGCCGTCGCGAAGGACATCCGGCTGGCCGAGATGCTGATCGCCCGCCGTGCGACGCCCGACCCCGACCTGCTGGCGAACCCAGCCGTCAGCCTGAAGGCCATGCTCAGCTCGATGAGCCGATGATCTGACCATGACCGTGATCATCGAGTCAGCGCCAGGTTGCGGCCGCCGCCAAGGTCGCCGCGGACACCTCAGCTGACCTGGAGCCCGTGATCTCGTCGCCCAGAAGCCAGATGAATATCTGGGCGGCGGCGCGCGTCCGCTCGTCGCCGAAACCGTTCGTCCCTCGTGACATGCGACCGCGGAGCGCCGAGTCGATGAGCCAGGCCCATTCGGGCATCATTTCCCGGGTCCAGGCCGCCGCCTCCTGTTTCGAGCCAGGCATGCCCGTGCGAACGGTCCGGAGCGCGCGGCACAGCGATAGGACCACGTAGGCTAGAGACCCCGAGCCGGGATCGTCCTTTCGGCTCGAACGGCCGCGGACGCCTCCGAGCTTCTGGCCGATCTGATCAACACAAGCGTCGCCGTCGTCATCGAGTTCGGCGAGGCCCACTGGATGGGTGGCAGTGGCCGTTTGG
>CAYRTS010000014.1:35456-40333 GCA_964427285.1 uncultured Anaerolineaceae bacterium | reverse complement strand
TGGCGAGCGATCACGATCGGACACAGCTCGATATCGCGCCACCCTGAGGCCCGTTACGGGTCGCAATCGGCCACTATTCGGACCTCGCCGTGCGTCCGAATCCGTCGCCGGGTTCGAGCGCGCGCCCCTGCCGCGCAGCGACGGCGATTTTGCGTGGTTTGTTCTGCCACGGACAACAGCGTCTCCTTGCGGCCCGTGGTCAAGCCGGTCCGGGCGACCCAGGCGGCTTTGGCAAACCCTCGGGTGACTGGCGGTGCCCGCCGACACGCTGCGATACCCTCTTGCCATGAGGCCGCATCTCGCGTGACCCCGTCCATCGAGCAGGTGATCGCCGCGATCCCGGATTGGGCGGGCCGGGCCGTCACGGCCGAGCTCATCCCCGCCGGCCTCACGAACGCGAACTACCGCGTCGAGGTTGACGGCACGGCCCACTTCGTCCGAATCCCGGGCGCGACCACTGAGCTGCTCGCCGTGGATCGCGGAAATGAACTCCACAACACGCGGGCCGCCGCGGCGGCAGGCGTCTCGCCGCGGGTCCTCCACGCTCTGCCGGAATGGGATGTCTTCGTCCTCGAATGGCGGCTCGCCCGAACCATGTCCAATGCGACCCTGAACGAACCAGGGATGCCGAGCCGGATCGGGGCCACGCTCCGACAGCTCCATGCAGGTCCCCGGTTTCGTGACGACTTCGACATGTTTCGCCTCTCGGAGCGCTACCTCGCCCTGGTCGATCAGCGCGAGATCCCGGTGCCGACCGGCTATCGCGAGCACCTGCGACAGCTCCCGCGTCTTGAGGCGGCCCTGGCCGTCAACCCCTTGCCGACCGTCCCCTGCCACAACGACCTGCTCGCCGAAAACTACCTCGATGACGGCGAGCGCCTCTGGATCGTCGACTACGAGTACAGCGGGAACGGCGACCCCACGTTCGAGTTGGGGAACACGTGCCAGGAACTGGGTTTCGACGACGCCCAGATTCGCGAACTGTGCACCGCCTATTTCGACGCGGCGACCCCCGCGATGCTCGCCCGGATGCGCCTCCAGATGATCATGTCCGACGTAGGTTGGACGCTCTGGGCCGCCATTCAGGCGCGCATCTCATCGATCGACTACGACTTCTGGGGCTGGGCTGAGGAGCGCTGGGCACGAGCGTCTGACGCGCTCGACGGATCGGATCTCGAGGGCTGGCTCCTGGCCGTCAGGGCGTAGGCTGAGCCCGGCGCCCAGCTTCCGCGCCAGACTCGCGACTTTCGCGCCAGACCCCGACCGGACCACGCATCCCTGGCGGCACAACCCCGTCGCTCAGGCGCGGATTCGGTCGCCGGCAGGATCGACCAGGGCGTCGGCCACGATCACGGCCGGGACGCGCTCCGCAAAGGCATCGACCTCCAGGATCGTGCCATGAGCGAGTTCGGCCGGACAGTAGGCGGTGCCGATCGTCCTTGACACCGTCGCCCCGTAGCCGGCGCTGCGCAGGCGCCCGATTACGGCCCCATTGAGGCGGACCGCTTCGCCCCCGTAGACGGGCACGTACCCGGGGCCGCCGACGATGACGGTTCTGAGCCGTCGTCCCGGGGCGTCGGGGCCGGCATCGCGGGCGGCACGCAGCGCATCGCGACCGATGAATGCCCCCTTGTCGAGCCTGACGAACGCACCCAGGCCAGCCTCAAAGGGAGTGTCAAGCATGGTCAGGTCCGTCCCGAAGTAGCGGTAGCCCTTTTCGAGTCGAAGCCCTTCCAGCGCGCGATAGCCGAACGGCTCCGGGACGGCGCCGACTTCCTGGCCGCCCGCCCGCAGCCGGTCCCAGACCACGACGGCGGACTCCGCCGCGACGGTCAGCTCCCAGCCGAGCTCGCCCGCATAGCTGATCCGGCCTGCCAGGACTCGTGCTCCGCCGACCGCAATCTCACGCGCCTGCCTGAGCGGGATCCCGGCATTGCTGACATCGTCGTCCGTCGTGGCACCCAGGACGTCGCGGGCGCGCGGGCCCCACAGCCCGATGGTGGCGAAGTCTCCGCTGTCGTCACGAATGCGGACGGCGCGTTCATCACCGTCATCGGCGTCGGCCGCGTGCGTCCGAAGCCAGGCCAAGTCCGATGCCACATATCCAGCCCCGGTCACGACCCGGAATCGATCATCCGCGAGGCGCGCTACCGTGACGTCCGCGACCATCCCGCCGCGCTCGTCGCAGAACTGGGTGTAGATCAGGCTGCCCACGGGCCTGTCGATGTCGTTCGCGGCGACTCGCTGGAGAAGGCCCAGCGCGCCCGGCCCCTCAACCCCGATCTTGCCGAACGAACTCAGGTCGATCACGCCGGCCCGCTCACGAACCGCTCGGGCCTCCTCGATCACCCGGTCCAGCCACGGGGGCCGAACCCAGCCATAGTCGGCCTGATCGCGCCCGGCCCGCCGCCACGGTCGCCCCGGCTCGAAATGGTCGGCCCGTTCCCAGCCCGCCTTGGTCCCGAAGACAGCGCCGGACTCCTGGAGCCGCCCGTGCAAGGCGGAAAGCCGTCGGGGTCGGCCTGCGAGGTCGGAGTCATACGGATATCGAAGCCGGTAGTAATCCGAGTACGTCTCACGGGCCAGACCCGCGCTGAACCGCGGATCGCGGTAAACATCAGCGAAACGCCAGGCGCGGTACGGGCCGATGTCGACGCCGGGGTCGCCGGCGGTGATCCAGCCGGCCAGCGCCCGACCGATCCCTCCCCCACCCCCAAAGCCGTTGAGCGACAGGCCGGCGGCCACCCAGAAGCCGCGCACACCAGAGAGCGGCCCCAGGAGCGGGTTCGCGTCGGGGGTCATCGCATCCGGGTGACAGACCAGCCGAATCGCCTCGGCGTCGGCCAGAAACGGGAAGCGCCGGATGGCACCGGCCATGAGCGGGGCGAACCGTTCGTAGTCGGCGGGGAGCGAGCGCGCGGCATGCTCCCACGGCACGCCGTCCTCCCACCGGGAGACTGGGTCGGTCTCGTAGCCGCCAAACACCATCCCGCCGTGCTCGGCCTTCCCGTAGACCAGGTTGTCGGGATCGCGGAAGCAGGGCATCTCTCGCGGCAGCTCTGCGCCCGGGACGGCCTTGAGGGCGATGTGCTGGTGATCGACCGGGGTGGAAGGGATGAACGCGCCGACCATGGCCGCGACTTGCGGTGCCCAGATCCCGGCCGCGTTGACGACGATCTCCGTGGCGATCCGGCCGGTCTCGGTCAGGACGGCGGTGACCTCGCGGCGCGCGGACAGCTCGAAGCCGGTCACCCGGACACCGGTCCTGATCCGGACCCCAAGGGCCCTGGCCGCGTCGGCCACCGCGTGGGTGGCGCCGTGCGGATCGAGATAGCCGTCGCCGGCGAGGTGGACCGCCCCATACAGGTCATCGGGTGAGATGGCCGGCATCAGGCGGCGGGCCTCCGTGGCGCCGATGACACCCGCGTCGAGCCCGCTCCCGCGAGCCCGGCTGGCCGTCCGCTCCAGTTCGAGCAACTGAGCCCGGCTGGAGGCGAAGCGGAGGCTGCCGACCGTCTCGAATGCAGCGAGACTGCGATAGAGCTCGATGCTGTAGCGGCGGAACTGCATCATCGTCGATGACGGGTTGAACGCGGTCACGAGACCGGCCGCCTGGCAGGTAGAGCCGGCCGTCAGCTGCGCCTTCTCGATCAGCAGGACGTCCGTCCAGCCGGCAAGTGCCAGGTGGTACGCCACGCAGCAGCCGGTGATCCCGCCGCCGATGACCACGACCCGCGCTTGTTCATCACTCATGGTCCGCAACGATATGGCCCGCCGCCTCGTCGTGTCAGGGCAACGAGACGGGCCGTCATATCAGGGCAACGAGACGGGCCGTCGTGTCAGGGCACATCAGGCGGCACCCTGTGCCCTTAGACGCCGGACCGCCTGCACGCCGCGCCTCCGGGGCGCACTTCCCGGTCATTTGAGCGTGAACGGTCGACAGGTCGCACAGAAACTGCAGGTTCCCTTGGTCGGCCACGCTCGAATGTCGACACTGTGCGCCTGGTAGGCGCACGGCCCGCCCGTCAGCGGTGCCGTGGTGGCGGGCAGCGCCTTTGGATCGCCGTCGGCCGCCGACTCCCAGGGCAATCACCGCCCGGTGAGTTCCCCCAGCGCCCGCTCAAAGCGCGGCTCGGCAGCGTTGGCGAGCAATCGATCGAAACTGTGGGCCGCATAGGCGACGAAATCGACATCGAGCGAGCTGACGCCCTGCTGGAGCACGCCCCACATCGCCTCGCGGAAGTCCGACACGACACGCATCAGGGTGAGGCGGGCGAGCCGGGCCGGCCGCACCTCTCCGTCGTAGCCGGCCAGGAGAATCCGATCCTCCGCCTCCGTCAGTTCGTGGTTGATGCTGAAGTTGCCCAGATCGAAAAACGGGTCGCCCATCCCGGCGTACTCCCAGTCGATGATCCGGATCCGCGCTCCGTCATCGATGAAGTTGGCGTTGAGCAGGTCGTTGTGACAGGGCCGCAGCTCGAGCGGATCGGCCAGGAAGGCCATCTCGATCCGCCGCCCGATGGCGGCCGCCAGCTCATATTCGGGTGGGATGGGCACGCCCCTGGCCAAGGCCAGAGCCCGGTAGGCGTCGCAGATCCGCAGCGGCACGAAGAGCCCGGGGATCGCCGGCCCATCGTGAATCCGACGGAGCGAATCCGCGACGCGCCGAAGCGTCTCCGGCCGATGCACGGCCGCATCCGATACCGGCGAGCCCACGATGAACCGGGTCACGAGGTACCCCTCCGGTCGGATGAAGGCGGTCACCTCCGGACCCACCCCGATCCCGGCCGCGGCAACGGTTGCCGCGTGTTCCACCTCGCGGCTGATCCCCAGCAGGTGCGTGTCGTTGCCGGCCAGCCGGATCACCCAGCGCTCCG
>CAYRTS010000014.1:4571-35356 GCA_964427285.1 uncultured Anaerolineaceae bacterium | reverse complement strand
TCGGCCGAGGCGGAATTCGGCCGAGCCGCAACCGGCTATCCGATCATGGCCTCGCCGGTGACCGCGTCGGCCGACTCGACGTCGTGGGGTCGACCACGAACCGACACGGCGTAGTACAGCGCACCCGTGATCAGGATCGTTGCGACGATGACCTCGAACATCGGCCAATTCGGCAGGCCTTCGATGGTGTTTCCAAACGGCGTGAAGAAGATGCCGAAGCCTGGGTTGGTGAACCCGCGCCCGTCCCCACCAAAGTCACCGAAGAGCGCCGTGTCCTGCCACAGGCTGAAGTTGATGAGCATCAGCCCGCCCCAGACCAGGGCCAGGACGTTGACGAGCATGCCCCACTTCCCGAGGTTGAACCAGGCCCGCTTGTGCGGCCAGCCCTTGCGGCGCGCCATGAGCACGCCAAGGTTGCACAGGAAGTAGCTGAGATAGATCAACCCGGTCGCGGCGATCGACATGAAGAACCCGCCCAGCGGCCCGACAACCAGGATCGGAAGCGCCGCCAGGACGCCGACCCCGATCGCGGCGTTCGCGGGCGTCTTGAACCTGCTATTGACCTGACCCCAGATCGAGCCAAGGGGCAGGTGCCGGTCGCGGCTCATCGAGAACATCATCCGCGCGGCGGCGCCCTGGATGGCCAGCGTGCACACCAGGACCGAGGCGAGGATCACGAAGAGATAGAGCTCGCCCACCGTGATCCCGGCGAAGAGTTCCGTGGGGAGGACGGTCGTGATCGTCGTCGCGATCGGGAACCCACCGGCCTGGCCCTCGGCCATCGCATCCGGAACACTCGGCAGCGCGAGGATCACTCCGAGGAGGAAGACCGCTCCGACGGCACCCGAGATCCAGATCGAGGAGAGGACGCCGCGGGGCGCCTGCCGGCTGGCATCGATCGTCTCCTCGCCGAAGGTTCCGGCAGTATCGAAGCCGTACACGATGAACAGCGCCATGAACATGCCGAGCGTGAATGCCGGGAAGTAGTTGCCGTTGGTCCCGGCCTCCGCACCCCCGGTGTCGAACAGGATCGATGGCGACTGGTGGTTGGCGAAGAACAGCAGGATCAGCGCGAACACGAACATCCCGAGGATCTCGGTCGCCACGCCGATGTTGTTCAGGATGCTGAGCAGCCGGACGCCAAACGCGTTGACCAGGGTGGTGATGACGAGGGTCGTGAGCGACACGAACGTGAACATCGTCGTGATGCCAGTTGGATCCGGAGAATCAAGGAAGCTCACGTCGCCGACCGGTCCGATGATCCCATCCAGGACGAACGCGACGATGACCGCGACGGCGGTGACCGTGACCACCTGCGCCCAGAAGTAGAACCAGCCCGTGAACCAGCCCAGGGTCCGGTTCGAGAGACGCTTGGACCACTGGTAGATGGAACCGGCGACCGGGAAGTGGCTGGCCAGTTCCGCGAACACGAGCGCCACCAGCGTCTGGCCGGCGATCACGATGGGCCACGACCAGAAGAACGCGGGGCCACCGAGCCCGAGACCCACGCCGAAGTTGCCGAACGAGCCGGTCGAGACGCTGATGAAGCTGAACGCAATGGCGAAGTTCGACAGGAAGCCGAGCGTCCGTCTGAGCTCCGGTTTGATCCCAAGTGAACGCAGCTGCGCGTCGTCGCGCGCGGAAATGTCCTGAGCACTACCTGGTCCCGCCACGGGTTCTCCTCCTCCTACCGTCGCACCAGCCGGTGCGCATCTGCCCTCTGGGGAGTGACGCGAGGATGTTGGGCACAATCCGCACCGGACTCCCTCAAGCCGGCAGCGAACCTGCGCGGGAGGATAGCACCGCAGCATCGCCCGTCAACGAGGAAATCCGCGCGCGGACCCGGGCGGGTCGTGCCCGCCCCCCAGCGTGTCTAGCGGGTCGTCGCCGCCCGGCGTGTCTAGCGGGTCGTGCCCGCCTGGCGAAGCGCGTCCGGGATCGTCCGGTGGGTCTCGACCGGCTGCACATGGCGATCGACCATCGCGCGCGAGTCGTTTACCCCGAGCTCGGTAAACAGGTACGAGATCTTGCGTCGCTGGGCGGCCAGGATCTCGTCCTTCGATTCGAGGTCCCAGAGTTGGCGCTTGAACGGGCCGATCGTCTTCTTGCGAGTGGTGTAGACAAACTGCTGGTCCGTCTGGCCACTCTTGCGCTCGTCGGCCGCGTTGTCGAAGCACCACGCATCGATCTCCTGGTGGAGTGCGGGCGGGAAGGCGGGGTGCTCGTACAGGGCGTTCTGGAAGCCGGTGGCAAGGTGGATCTCGGCGGTCTCCACCGCGGGGAAGCGGTGGAACAAGGCGTCCGGCAGCGTTGAGGCGCCGTGCTGGACGGCTCCGGCTAGACCGTATTCGCGGGCGACCACGCCAAGCTCGCGCAGCACCTCGAAGTCGAGCTTGACCTCCGCCACGCCCCCATCGGGCAGCGGGATGCCGCCATGGGAGGTCCCGGTCTGGACGCTGACCTTGGAGATCCCCCTGGCGCCCGGGGCCCTGGCGGCGAGTTCTCGCCCAAACCCATCGAGATAGGCGCGCAGCTCCGCGACGGTTGAGTTCTGCGTTCCGACCTCGCCGATCTCACCTCCGACGCTGACGGTGACCCCATCCGCTTCAAGCGAACGGATGAGCGCGGTCAGCTCCGCCGCTCGCGTGTAGTTCTCGCGCTGCTCCTCGTCAACGTTCGGCCTGGACAGGTCGACCAGGGTCGACGAATCGATGTCGATGTTGCGATAGCCGGCATCGATGGCCAGGCGGCAGGCCCGCCGGATCTCCTCGGTCATGGCTTCGGGGTCAGCCGCATACTTCTTCGCATTGAACTGGTAGTGGTCGCCCTGGATGAAGACCGGCCGCTGCCAGCCCGCCGCGATCGCCCCGGCCAACACGGAGGTGGCGTAATCGATCGGGCGCTGGAACGTATACGTCTGCTCACTTCGCGCAAGCTCGAGGATGACCGCGCCGACGTCTGCCGCTGCCGCGGCCTCGAACACGATTCGGGCCATGTCAAATGTCTGCGCACGAATGTTGATCGCCGGCACGGTGAACCCGTGGACCTCGCCCCTGGCCCGCGCGTCATACAGGCCCTGGATGCTCGCCGAGCGCGCGCCCAGCACCTGGCTCGCCTCCCAGACCAGCCACTGGGCCGCGGCCGTGGTGACCTCGTCGGTCGAAAACGCCGCCGTCCAGGCCAGGTCGCGAATGGCGCCCGCCCGGAAGGCGTCTTCGTCATCGATCACCAGACGGTCACCATCGAGATGGGCGCTCGCCCGGATCGCGCCCAGGAGATCGCGTGGCGAGGTTTCGACGTTCGGCATATGGGTTCCTCAGAGGGTCGCCGCAATGGTAAACGACCACGTCCGCAGGCCGCCGCAGGTTGCCGCCTCAGGTTGCCGCGTCAGGTCCGCAGGCCGCCGCAGGTTGCCGCCGCAGGTTGCCGCCGCAGGTTGCCGCCGCAGGTTGCCGCCTCAGGTTGCCGCCTCAGAACGTCGGCTTGAGCACCATCAGGAGCACGATGGCCGCCACGAGCACGCCCAGGAGCATGCCGCCTAGCTGGACCTTGCGGGCGGCTTCCCGCAGCCCGGGGGGCGGACCGGGAGGCGCGCCCGCGGGCGGCGGCGTGGAGGTCACGTCGATGAGGCGATTGACAGCTGACTGCTGAATGCTGAGCGAATAGGTCAGGGCGATCGCGTACAACGCGATGCTGATCTGCAGCCAGATCGCGCTTCCAAAGTCGATCCTGCTGGCCACGATCAACAGCACACCGGTGACCCCCTGGAAGATCGCCAACGGATAGACGATCTTCTTCGAGATCGCCATGGTCGTGCGGACGCCAAAATTCGCGTGCTGCGGCTCCAGCCGTCCCATGGCCCCGATGATCATGAACGTGTAGCCTGGCCCAAACGCAAGGATCGCCCCGAACACATGCGCAAACAGGATCCACGGGAACAGCGCGCTGAAGTCCATCCTTGCCCCTCTCCTCCGGATCGCGATTCGACCGAGTCTACGACACCCGCTTCGTCCGGCGGCTGACGAAGTCGACCAACACGTATTCACCGAGGCGCTCGGGAGTGGCATAGAACGCCCGACCACGATTTAGGCGCGTCATCTGTGCCACGAATTCCGCCAGCGCCCGGGATCGTTCCAACATGAAGGCATTGATGGTAATGCGCTCCTTCGTGCAGCGCTGCACCTCGCGCAGCGTCTCCCTGATCGTCCGGCGCGTGGGCGGGTAGTTGAATTCGACCTGGCCGTCCTCGAAATGGGCGGTGGGTTCGCCGTCGGTGATCACCACGATTTCCTTGTTGCTGGCCGGGTGACGGGCAAGCAAGCGGCGGGCCAGGAGGAGGCCGTGCTGCAGGTTCGTACCGTACTCGTAGCCATTGAGGCTCAGCCCGGCAAGGGCGCCAGGCGGGATCTCGCGGGCGTAGTAGGCGAACCCGATCACTGCGAGATGGTCGCGCGGGTACTGCGTACGGATCAGGGTCTCGAGTGCCACCGCCACCTTCTTCGCCGCGAGAAAGCAGTCGCGCAACAGCATGGACCGGCTCATGTCGACCAGCAGCACCGTCGAGGTTTGCGTCAAGGCTTCGGTCCGGAACACGTCGAAGTCGGCGGGTCGGAGCCGGACGGGCGCGCCGGGCCCACGGGCCGTCGGGGCGTTCTCGTCACGACCCAGCGCGTTGAACAACGTACCGCGCAGATCGAGGTGGAACGGATCGCCGAATTCGTAGGGCTTGGTGGCCTCGTCCCGCTCCCCGCCCGCTCCTGCCCGTTCGAGTCGATGACCCCCGAACGCGTCGCGTTTGAGCCGGGTAAACAGCTCATCGAGCACCTTCTGCCCGATCCGTCGGTGACCCCGCGGGGTCAGCTCCAGCCGCTCACCCTGGCGGGTCAGATAGCCGGCCAGCTCAAGGCGCTCGGCCAGGCCCTCCAACGCGTCTAGCTCGCGGACCGCGTCGTCGCCCAGCAGGTCGCGGACGTCGTCACGGTCGATGCCGGCGATGTCCCCGGGCGTGTCGACATCGGAGAGGGCGCCTCCGAGGCGGTCCAGGGCATCGATTCGGGCAATCTGGGCGAGCGCACCGCCCAGCCCCAGTGGCTCGTCACCGCCGAACTGCACCCGGTCGCCGAGGCCCCCGGGCAGGAGCAGATTCAGGTTGGAGGCAAGCTGCGCAAGGTCGACCATCAATCGATCGTCACGGAGGAGTGCCTCCATCATCGATTGCAACTCGGCGCGCTGCTCCGGACGCAGCGATCGCAGCAGCGATTGCATGGCGGCCATCCGCTGGGAGAGCTGCTCCAGGATGTCGTCGAAGGTGCTGGCACCCGGGAAGAACCGGCCGTGTTTGGCGAGGAATGGCGAGGCATCCGGCTCGGCGCCGCCGATCCGTTCGCGGAGCAGCTGATTGAGATCGCGCACCATCTCGCGGTTCGCGGCGAGGTCGTCTGGTGACATTGGCCGGATGGCATCGGACATGCCAGCTGCGAACTGATCCAGGACCTGCTGGCCGAGACGCTTCACCAGGGCATCGAACCGCTCGCGTGCGCCAGGTTCAAGGAAGTCGTAGGCCTGGAGACCCCGGATCCGCTCGCCGACGTCGGGCGGCAGGGCATCGAGTTGATCGAGCCGCCGCGCCGCCACGTTTCGAAGCATCGCGCGGAGGGCTGTCTGGTCGGCATCGTCCGCGCGATCGGCCTGGGCGGCCGAGTCCACGGGCGGCGCGCCTTCACCCCGCGGCCCACCCTGGCTGGCCTCGTCCAGCCGACGCCGGACGCCGGCCCGCTCTTCGTCGACGATGGCTTCGAGCTCCCGCCGGATATCGGCCAGGACGTCGCTCAGCTGGTACCGATCCAGCAATTCCTGCCGGCGGCGCTCGAGTCGCTCCAGCAGGTCACGGATGCCGGTCATGTCGCCGCGCGATGCGTCGCCGGTCCGCCAGCCACGTTCCATCAGTCGCCGCAGGGCCTCGGCCAGGTCGCCCTCGGCCATCACATCATCCGTGAGGGCATCCATGATCTCGCCCGCCTCGAGATCGGCCAAACGCTGCGTGCCATCCCAGCGCGTGTACCGCGCGCGTGCCGCGGGGCCGTTTACGCCGTCTTCGCGGTCGCGGTCCCGGTCCCGCCCGGTTGAGCTGTCGAAGGACCCAGGTGCGCCGGGGACGCGCGGTCGCCCGGCCTTGGCCGAAGCACGCCTGGGTTCGGGGAGGTCGCGTGGATCCGGGGAGTACGCCGTCACCTGATCGCCCGTGCTTCCGGTGACCCATCTCCGAGGCGGGCTGCGGGCTCGGTAGACGGAACGGCCAATCCTGTTGGCCCGCAGTCAACGACTTCGACTGCAACCGACCCAGATCGGAGGCGGTCGTAAGCGGGAATGCTCGGTGTTGACCTGCGGTCAACGATTTCGACTGAATCGCCTCGCCGCCCCAGTGGATCGCATCCGTTGGCGCCTCGCGATTGTCCCCAGGTCAACGCCGCGACCGAAAACGAGGCTGGTCCGCCGCTCGTACGCCTCTTTCTCGGCGCTGCTGCCGATTTCGTTGCCCGCGGGTCAACGCCGGGGGCTTCGGGACCAAACGACCAAGATTTCGTTGCCCATGGGTCAACACCTGGGGCCGCGGGAGCAGGTGACCGAGACTTCGTTGTCCACGGGTCAACACCCTGGGTTGCGGGACCAGACAACCGAGATTTCGTTGTCCAGGGGTCAGCAGTCGGCGTCACAGGTTCGCGGCCACGGAGCCCAAAGAACCCGGACGATGTCATCGGTGGTAGACCGTGCCGCCCGGGATGCGGTCCTTGTTGAGCCGTCGCGCCAGGTGCAGCCCCTCCAGGAGAAACTCGACCGCCGAAGCCACGACCGCGGGCTCCTCGGCGCCATCGGTCACGTCGAACGCGCCGAGTCTACGAACCGCGACCGCCAGTCCGGGAACCTCGTGCATCCAGCCCACGTACTCGCGCGCCGCCGTCCGATCGCCGGTCTCCATGGTGAAACCGTCCTCAAACGCCTCGATCACGCCCTCCAGCTCATTGACCGAGACGCGCCGGCTGAAGATGGCATGGAGCGCCTTGGTGATGAGCCGCTCGACGATCCGCTCCTCGGGCGCCTCGTCGCCCACCGCTTCGACCTCGACCTTGCCGACCGTCGAGGCAATGACGGCCCCAAGGTCCGAGACCCGGGGCGCCCCGACCGGTTCACCCAGCCGGACCGCCCGCTTGAGCGCCGCCGCCTCCAGCACCTCCAAATTCGCGATCGAGACGCGGACGCTGACACCGGACCGCTGGCTGATGTCGGCCGACCGTCGCGCGAGGTGGGTCAGCTCGGCGACCAGTTCCTCCATGAACCCGGGCACGACAACGGTCGGCTCGCCGACCTCCGGCGCAAACCGGTGCTTCTCCTGGCGGACGATCGCTATCTCTTGATCAAGCGTGCGCGGATAGTGCGTCCGGATCTGCGAGCCAAGGCGGTCCTTGAGCGGGGTGATGATCCGGCCCCGAGACGTGTAGTCCTCCGGGTTCGCGGACGCCACGACGAACAGGTCCAGGGGCAGACGCACGACGAAGCCACGGATCTGAACGTCGCGCTCCTCGAGAATGTTGAGCAGGCCCACCTGGATCCGTTCGGCCAGGTCCGGCAGCTCGTTGATCGCCACGATCCCCCGGTTGGCCCGCGGGATCAGCCCGTAATGGAGCGTCAGCACGTCCGACAGGTAGCGGCCTTCGGCCACCTTGATCGGATCGACTTCGCCGATCAGGTCCGCGATCGTGATGTCCGGCGTTGCGAGCTTCTCGGCGTAGCGGCGGTGGCGCGCGAGCCACGCGACGGGCGTAGCGTCGCCCAGTTCCGCGACGATGGCGCGCCCCGCCGGGCTGACCGGCGCGAACGGGTCGTCATTCAGCTCTCCGCCTTCGACCACCGGCAGCCACGGGTCCAGCAGCTCGACGAGCATCCGGGCCATCCGCGTTTTCGCCTGCCCGCGCTCCCCGAGAAAGACAAGATCGTGGCCAGCCAGGATCGCGTTCTCGATGGCCGGCACGACCGAGTCTTCAAAGCCGACGATCCCGGGCAGGAACGCGCCGCCCGCGGCCATGCGTACGAGCAGATTGGCCCGGAGCTCGTCTTTGACGGATCGTGACCGCCAGCCGGTCGCGCGAAGCTCACCGAGCGTGCGAACCCGCGCGACAGGTTCGGCGGAAGGATCGGTCACATCATCCACGGGGCGCTCCGGATGCGGGGTCGGGCTGGGAGCCGAGCCTACCGCTCGTCTCCCGGAGCGTCAATCCGCGGGGCGGTATCCCAGGAGCGCCGCCCGGACTTCATC
The DNA here is from genome assembly GCA_964427285.1 of uncultured Anaerolineaceae bacterium. GTDB lineage: Bacteria > Chloroflexota > Limnocylindria > Limnocylindrales > CSP1-4 > SPCO01. Next base: position 27,045 of record CAYRTS010000014.1, on the reverse strand, counting down.
GGGCGCGGTGGTGCCGGACCGCACCAGCGCATTGAGCAAGTCGCGGCGCCGTTCGATCTCGATCTCGAAATCGCCCGCCCTCCGGCCGACGCGCATGGCGAGTTCAGGCGTGACCCCCCAGCCAAAGTGTTCGAACGTGTCGGTCGTCGCGTTCCAGATCGTGAGAACCGCCGGCCCAAGGCGCTGAAGGTGGCCGTGCGTATCGCGGGCGACCGGGCGAACCCAATGCGCCGCGACGATCCGACGTCGACCACCATCGAGCCGACGAAGGACCAGCACGACGCCGAGGCGGGACAGCTCGTCATCCGTCACGTCCACCGCGGGCCGGCGCAGAGCCTCGAAGACGTCGTCGAGCGAGTCACCGGACATGGTCGCGGTGAGACCGTACCCGATGACCGCCGCGCGCACGACGATCCGCGCCGCGGCCCCCCAGGTGTCCGCTGCCGACCGGTCCGACAGCTCATCGACCAGCAGGACCGTGTTGTCCGGCCGAACAAGCGTGCTGCCGGCCGTACCCCTGGCGACCCCCGGCCAGCCGAGTTCGGACGCCTGGGACAGCCAGCCGAAATCCTCGGCCTTACCGCGCAGTTCAACGACCCGAATGGCGTCCGGGACGAACGCCAGCAGGGCGCCCAGCAGGGTTGACTTGCCGACACCTGCGGGAGCCCCCGCCACGACCAACGGGACCCTTGACTCGAGCAGCAGCCAGACGGTCGCCGCCAGTTGCGCATCGAGCGACCCGGTTCGAATGAGTTCGACGATCGAGCGCCGTTCCGGCACCGTCACCCCGCCGGGCCGAACAGGTCCAGGCAGACATCCTCACCAGGCAGCATCGGACGAACCTGGATCACGATTCCCGTTTCCGGTGCCGCGCCCGCGTCCACCCAGCGCGTCAGTTCGGTGGCCGCTGCCAGCGCCGGGCCGAGCGTGACAGCGTCGGCATCAGTGACGGTTCCGCAGCGCGGCATCGCGTCGTTGCCGACGGGCTCGCCAAACGCCTCGAGGGGTGTTGCGAGCGGCCACGTGACGACCTGCGGCCCGATCCCAGGCTCTTCTGCCGGCTCGACGCCGACGAGGATCGCGAACGACGTCGCGAGGTAGGGGGTTTCGGGGCCCAGGTCGCCCTCGAGCCAGCTCAGGTCAGCCAGGACCTGCCAGAACGTGCCAAAGGCCTCAGGCGTTCCGGCGGCCGGGACGCACGGCGTGGTGATGCACACGATCACCCGCGACGGATCACCGATCAACTCGTGCAGCACGCTGTCAACGACGATCTGGACCCGACCGAGCGCCGCGCCTGGCGCCAGATCCGGCGGCGTGAAGTCACCGCTCCCGGTCAGCAGGCCAAGGTCCCGAGCCTGTTGGACGATCCTGTCAAACCCGCCCTGGCTGAGTGGTCGAGCCTGGAGATTGGGAAGAAGCGAGCCCGGGTAGATGGCAATCATCGGGCCGGCGGTGACCACCTGCAGATCGCCGGTGATCGCAAGTACCGGTAGCCAGTTGAACCGGGAGAGTGGCGGGATCGGCTGGGTCAGCGTCGCCCGGAGTCGGTAGGCTTCGCGAACCGGGGCGCCTGGGTCAGTTGGGCTGGCGGTGGCAGCTGGGTTGGCGGTGCCGCTCGGCGCAGGCGTCTCCGGCGACGGCCCCGCCGCGCGACTGCATGCGGCCACGATCGCAACCACGGCCACCAGGATCATCCACCGCCAGAACTGCCGACGCATCGAATGCCTTCCTCCGACTGCCTCAAACGTTGGCCGACTGACGCCAGCACGCGGTCGCAGGTTTCCGGGCCGGCGCGGCCGGCGACCGGACCCCCCGTCCGCTGGGAAGCATCATGGCCGATGTCCGAGCCCTTGACCCTCAACCTACGCCCGCTCACTTCGGATCGTTTCGCCGACCTCGCGAGCCTGTGCGACCAGGGTGGTGATCCGAAGTGGTGATGGTGCGCGTCATTCCGGGTGCGTGGGCTGGATTTCAGGAACTCGACGCCCGCCGGCAATCGGGAGACCCTGGAAACCGCGACCCGGAGCCTCATCGAGGAGGCACGGGCGCCCGGCCAGCCACAGGACGGCTCGACTTGACACCGATCGCCCTTTCCGTAGAATTCCTACCCTTAGTAGGAATGGAGATGGACATGGCGGTTGTAAAGCGCTCGGTCGGGTTCGCCGAGGATGTCGCAGTCGAGGCCGATGAGGTCGCCGGCAAACGCGGCTTCTCGCGATTGGTGAACGAGGCAGTCGAGCAGTACCTTCAGGCGCGTCGGATCAACCGACTGTACGTCGACTATGTGGTGGAGCACGGGCCGGTCTCGGCCGCGATTCGTCGCGAAGTCGCTGATGAGTGGGCGGAGATCAGCGGGCGAGCGTGACGCCTCGCCTCGTGCTCGACACCGGAGCACTAATCGCCCTCGAGCACGGAGACGCGCGAGCGTTCGAACAGTTGAAGGTCGCGGCGGATCGAGGCTTCCTTGCCGTAATCCCGACAAGCGTCGTCATGGAGGCGCTGGCGGGAAGCCAGAACCCCCAGCGGATTTTCCAGGTGCTCAAGGCGATCAAGAGGGAGCTGCCCCTGGAGCCGGCCGTGAGCCACGAGGTCACCCCGCTCCGCCGTAAGGCCGAGCGCGACAGCGGGATCGCGGCAATCAGCGAGACGGACACGATCGTCGTCCTTGAGGCGCTTGCTGTGCCCGGTTCAGCGGTCCTGACTGACGATCGCAACGATGTCCTCGCCCTGATCGCCGCGGCGGGCGCCGCCGGTCGTGTGCCTGTGCTCACGGTGTCGCCGGTCCGCCGCCAGTCGTCGAGGGTCCGCAACGCGACGTGATTCCGATTCGACATTGATTCCGATTCGATTTGACAACTGCTCCGTGGCGCGACTAAGCTCCCGCCCGGCTCGCAAGTCGCGTGCGCAGATGTACTGGAAGGAGGCGGCTCCGATGATGGCGAAGACGATCCTCCGGCTGCGCCTCGCACCCACTGGTGCCGTCGCGCACGGGAGATCTGCGCCCATTTCGAGCTAGCCGCAGGCGGCAGGACCGCCTTCCGGACCAGCCACGAGCCGTGGGCCAGATCGGGCCCCCGGCTTTTTTGATGCCCTTCCCTGCCCCACCGGCAGGCCGGGCCACCAGAGCCGCGAGGCCCACCGACGACAACCCGTCGAGCTGGACCCGCGGCTCTAGCTATTTCCGGACCCCTCCGCCCATCGCCCAACCCTGGAGCATCCAGTGACCGCAACCGTGATCCCCGAACTGAAGAACGGATCACCCGGCCGATCGCCCGCCGCCGATCTCGCCGCCGTGCCCGTCGTCTCAGCCGTGCCCGTCGTCTCAGCCGTCCCGGCCGTCGCCGCCGTCCCGGCCGTCGCCGCCGTCCCCGCCCTCCTGATCGAGGACGTCAGCAAGCGGTTCGTCGTCGGACGGAAGCGGACGCCGGTGACCGCGATCTCGCACGTGTCGATGCGCCTGGAGCGCGGCGACATCCACGGGATCCTGGGCGCCAATGGCTCGGGCAAGTCGACGTTGATCCGCCTGATCTGTGGGCTCCTGACCCTCGATGAGGGCCGGGTCGAGGTCTTTGGCCACGACATCGAGCGCGACGAGATGGCGGTCAAGCGACTGATCAACCGGGTCAGCGTGGACGCTGCCTTCTTCAAGAAGCTCAGCCCGATGGAGAACCTGCTCTTCGCCGCCCGGCTCTACGGGCTGGACGGTGGAACGGCGAAGCGCGAGGCCCTGGTGATCCTCGAGCGACTCGGCATTTCCGCCAAGCGGGTCGGCCGTCCAATCGAGCAGATGAGTCGAGGGATGCAGCAGAAAGTCTCGATCGCGCGAGCCCTGCTGACCAGCCCGACCCTGCTGCTCCTCGACGAACCGACCACGGGGCTCGACCCACGCTCAAAGCTGGACGTCCAGACCTTTATCGAGGAACTGCGGACGACACATGACGCAACCATCGTCCTGACCACCCACGACCTGGCCGAGGCAGAACGCCTGTGCGGCCGGATCACGATCCTCAACGACGGCCGGGTCGTCGCGGAGGACACGCCCGAGGGCCTCAGGGCTCTCACCGCGAACCGCCTGGGCCGCGCCGCGACCCTCGAAGACGTGTTCATGACCTACACCGGCCGCTCCCTCGACGACGACGTCGACGAGGAAGACGCCGAGTCCGATGGCTGAAAGGAGGTGATATCGATGTTGTTTGCCCCTGAGCTGCTGGCCCGGCTGGCGGAGGAGCGGATCGAGCGAGAGCTCGCGACCGCCCAACTCCTGCGCCGCGCCCGCCAGCCCGCCCCGTCGATCCGCCTTGCGATCGGGCGCCGGATCATCCAGATCGGCGCGCGACTGGCCGCGGAACCGTCACTCGAGTCGGTTCGGTCCCGTTAAGGGGCCGGGCCGACTCCCCCCACCAGGAGATCACTCTCGTGACCATCGTCGCCCATGAGCTCAAGGCCTCATACGCCTTCATCGAGCGCAATTTCTTTCTGACCCGCCGGTATTGGGGCTGGGAAGTCGCCTTCCTGGTCTATTCCGTCGCGGGCGCGCTGTCGATCTCGCTCATCGGTGCCGACCAGGGCAGCCCGACGCTGCTGCTGACCCTGATGGTCGGGGCGATCTTCTGGAACTACCTATCCGTGGTGTTCAGCTGGATCGCCGAGACCATCACCGTGGAGCGCTGGGAGGGCACCCTCGAATACACGATGATGGCGCCGATCCAGCGCTGGTCCCAGCTCCTGGGCTCCGTCCTGTACGCCATGGTGTATGGCCTGGTCCATACGTTCGTCATCTTTGTCGCCTTGATCCTGTTCTTCCCGCAGATCGACCTGTCCAATGCCGATCCGGTCACCGCCCTCGCGTTCATGCTCCTCGGCTCGTTCAGCTTTGTCGGGATCGGCATGATCGCCGCAATCCTGCCCCTGCTCTACGTTGAGCGCGGCGCCCAGATGACCTTTGTGCTCCAGTCCTGCCTGCTGCTCGTCAGCGGCGTCTACTATTCGATCGAGATCCTGCCCGATTGGATGCAGGTGCTTTCGCACCTGTCGCCAGCCACCTATGTGCTCCGCGGCGTGCGCGCCGGCCTGATCGATGGGGTGCCTGTGAGCGCGCTCGTCGCCGATGCCTGGCCGCTCATGGTGATGGGGGCGGTGCTCATCCCGTTCGGTCTGTGGGCCTTTGGGCGCGCGGAGCGCTACGCCAAGCGCACCGGCAAGCTCAAACGAGTCGGCTGAGGTGGGCGACATGGACGAGACGCCGACGCCATTACCAGTTTCGCTCGTGGCCTTCGGCTGGAGCGAGGAACTGGAGGCCGCCCATGCTCCGCACGCGGCGCTTGGGCGGGAGCCGGCCCGGGTCGTGGCCGAGGATCGTGGCTCGTACGAAGTCGTCGCCGCCGGAGGCCAGGGGCGAGCTGCGGTCAGCGGTCGCTTCCGATTCGAGTCCGACGACAATCCGGCCGCCTTCCCGGCGGTGGGCGACTGGGTCGCCCTGGAGGTCACGGCAACCCGAGAGGCGGTCATCCACGCGGTCCTGCCGCGCCGGACGGCCCTCCTCCGCCAGGCGGCCGGCAAGCGCACCCATGCCCAGGTCGTCGGAGCCAACCTTGACGTGGTCTTCGTGGTCGCCTCACTCAATCACGACCTCAACCTGCGTCGCCTGGAACGGTACGTCGCCGCAGCCTGGGAAAGTGGCGCGGAGCCCGTCGTCCTCCTGTCGAAGGCAGACCTCGGCGGCGATCCTGAGGCGGCGCTCGTCGCGGTGGCCGCCGTCGCGGCCGGGGCAGCGGTGCTTGTCGTCAGCTCCTTTGACGGGCGCGGGGTTGACGAGGTCGAGCGGCGAATCGGCGTCGGCCGAACGGCCGCGTTCGTGGGTTCATCTGGCGTGGGCAAGTCCACCCTCCTCAATCGACTGGCCGGCGAGGAGCGTGCCCTGGTCCGGGCGATCCGCGACGACGACGGGCGGGGGCGACACACCACCACTCGCCGCCAGCTGCACCTGCTGCCGAGCGGCGGGCTGGTCCTGGACACGCCCGGGATCCGCGAATTGTCCGTGTGGGACGGCGAGGGCCTCGAGCATTCATTTGGAGACATCGACGCGATCGTCAGCCGCTGCCGATTCGGCAACTGCAGCCACAACGGCGAGCCGGGCTGCGCCATCGCCGCCGCCTTGCTTGACGGGAGCCTCGCCGCCGACCGCCATGAGAGCTGGAAGAAGCTGGTTCGGGAGACTGCCCATCACGACCGAAGGGTGAACGCGCTTGCCCGGGCCGAGGACCGACGGAAGTGGAAGGCGATCGGCAAGTCCGTGACGAAACACATGGACGCCAAGTACGGGCGGGACGGCCGGCGGTGACGACCAGCGAAGCGACGACGGCCAGATTGATCCTCGATGGGGCCAGTTTGCCCCGGGTCGACGGGATCGATCTCCGTCCAGGCGTCGATCTCGACGCGGACCTCCCGACGCTGTGGGCGGTGGCCGACAGGGCCCGCGTCGCCGACGGAGAGCACGAGCGCGATAGCCTCGAGGGCATGACCTCGTCCTACCGGCACCTGGAGCGGTGCGATCCGGCGCGGGACTTCGTGATCGCGCGGGTCGGTGGCGCCGTGGTTGGCTACGCCCGAGTCGAATGGAACGACTCCAATGACGGCGGGCGCTGGTACGAGGGCGTCGGGGTGGTCGACCCGGCCTGGCGTCGGCGCGGCATCGGGACCCTGCTGCTGGCCTGGACCGAGCGTCGCCGTGCCGAGATCGCAGCCGAGCACACCGCCGCAGGAGAAGCCACGGGCCGCGTCCGCGCCCTTACGACGTTTGTCTTCGACGGCGACCGCGGCGGCCAGGCTCTCCTCGAGCGTGCTGGCTACGTTTCGGTTCGGCGGTTCGCCTCGATGCAACGAGCGGACCTCGACGCCATCCCGGAGGTCGCCCTGCCGGACGGGTTCGAAATTCGACCGATCACGCGCGACCTGGCGTCGATGCGCCAGGTGTTCGACGCTGATGTCGAGGCATTCCGCGATCATTTCGGCTGGTCGGAAGGCTCAGATGAGAAGTTCGCCCAGTTCGTCGAGGATCCCGACGTCGATCCCGAGCTGTGGATCGTCGCCTTTGACGGGAGCGACGTTGCCGGTGCCGTCCTCAACGGGGTCCACACGGACCCTGACGGCCTGCGCACCGGCTGGCTCGATTCCATCTTCACCCGGCGACCGTGGCGGCGCCGCGGTCTGGCGCGGGCCCTGATCGCCCGGAGCCTGGTCCTCCTGCGCGACCGCGGACTCACGACGGCATCGCTCGGCGTCGACCTGACCAACCCGCACGAAGCCCTGGCCCTTTACGAGTCGTGCGGCTTCCGGCAGGTCTCGGGGGCAACCTCATTTCGCAAGTCGCTGCCGCCGGCGAGGTGATCGCGCCGCACCGCGTTTCGGGCTCAGGCGAACAGGCGCCGACCGTCGCGGACCAGCTCCATCCACGGCCGCTCGCCGCGGATCGTGGTTGCCTTGCCGTGGCCCGGAAAGACCGCAAGTCGGTCCTCGAGACCGGCGAGCCGCGCAATCGACTCGACCATGGCATCGGGGTCACCCCCGGGCAGGTCCACCCGGCCCCAGCCGCCGGCAAAGAGCGTGTCGCCGCTGTACAGCAGACCATCGTCCTCGGCCAGCAGACAGACCGACCCCTCCGTGTGACCGGGAGTGTGGAGGACGCGCAATCGGATCTCGCCGAGGACGACGACGCCGCCCTCCGCCAGCTCAACCGCGGGGACACACGGCGGAATCTCAAACGGCGCGTAGAGCGGGGTCGGTCGCTCGAGGCGCTCGCGGTCAAGCGGATGGACCGCGATGTCGGCACCCGTATGGGCAGCCACGGCAGCGTTGTCGCCGGTGTGATCCCAGTGACCGTGGGTCGAGACGATCAGCTTGAGCGTCCAGTCTCGCGCGGCGAGCTCATCGGCGATCCAGGCCAGTGACGGGATCGCGGTATCGATCGCGATCGCCTCGCGGGTACGGGCATCCGCGAGGAGATGGACGTTGGTCGACAGCGGGCCAATGACCCGGCTGAGTCGCTCCACCTACCCAGCTCGCCGCGAGCGCAGGACCGCCAGGACGCCCGGGTCGATCCAGCCTGGAGCCGCCGTCCGTCCCTCCAGATTCGCGACGTCGAGCCAATCATCGAGCGCTCGCTGCCACCGGTCATCCCAGTTCCGGGGAAACGGTCCGGGTTCGCCCGCGAACTCGCGCGGCGGCTCGTCCGCGGGGGCAGCACCAGGCATGCGGACGTAGAAATTCTCGAAGCGGCCACCTGGGCCACCGCCCAGCGATTCCAGGATCGACCGGATTTCGGTCGCCGTCGTTTCGTCGAGCGGATTCAGGTCAGCCGGCGCAGGGGGGTCCAGGTAGAGGCGATGGAGACCGAGCAGCCGACCCAACTCGCTGATCGGATCATCATGGGCGTCGACCCTCAGGTCGATCCATCGGTCACTCCCACCGCCGAAACCGCCGGCCTCGCGAACGACCAACAGCGCCGCCGACTCGCGGCCGCGGCGATCGCCACCTTCGGCATCTGCCGCAGTCAGGCACGCAACCAGCAATTCCGGGAACGCTCGACCACCCGCCAGAAACGTGTCGGCCAGTCCGTCGACAACGGCCTCGCTGGCGACAATGTTGCCCTGGGCCGCGAAGCCGAGACCCAGCCGGCCGCCGGCCCACGCGAAGCAGGCGCTGCCGGTGTGCGTGCCCGAGTTGCCGCGGGCGTCGACGATTCCGAGCTGGCGGTCCTCGCGAAAGTCGTCCGCCTCGACCAGCTGCGCGAGCGCTTCCGCTGCCCCCGACCCGCCCGCCAGGAGCGCGAGCCCGTCCGGCCCATACGCGACGTTGGCAAACGCCTGCGTGGCGATCGCCCCCACCCCGGCTCTAGCCCACGGAACGACCGCGCCAACCGCCAGGAACTTCGACTGGACGGCGACCCCAAAGTCACCCGTCTCCGGGTCCCGGGCGACGATCGAATAGGTCACGCCTCAAGCTTGGTCCGCATGCAGTCGAAGGTCTGGCCGATCATCTTGTTGGCCGTTCCTTCGATCAGGCGCGCCCCGACGCTGGCCAGCGTCCCGGCGATGCTGACCTCAGCGGTCCAGTCCATGACCGTCGAGCCGTCCGGTCCATCGGACAGGCGCATCTCCGCGGTGGCATCCACGGCGCTGCCGGGCGCCTGGCCGTGGGCCTTGATCAGGGCGCGATCGGGTGGCTGCTGCTCGGCAAACTCCATATTGACCACGAACCGGGCGCTGATGAAGCCGATCCCCACTTTGGCCGTCGCCTTGAAGTGGGTCGGATCGATCACTTCGATCGTTTCAACCCCCGGGCCGCACTGGCCCACCTGGTCCGGATCGATGACAAACGCCCAGACGCGTTCACGCGACGCGCGGATCGGAACCGAACCTTCAAAGTGCACGGGATGGCCTCCAGCCAGGATTGTCGAGGTCGCGTCAGTCGGGCGAGGATACCGACAGGGTGAGATACGCGCCCGGTTCGGCGATGAAGCTGGTCCGGCAGCCCATCGAACAGAACGCGTACACCACGCCGTCGTGCTCTGCGAGATGGCGGGCGTGTGCTCGATCGACGGTCATGCCGCAGACCGGATCCAGGAGCACGATGTCGTCGACCACGGGTTCGATCGATGTTGACGGACCACCACCGGCCAGGGTCGCCGGTCCGGGCGAGGCCACGAAGGCTGCCGTCCCGCGACGGACCTGGACCAGCTCGGCCAGGATTGAGATCGCGATCTCCTCGGGCGTCTCGGCGCCCAGGTTCAGGCCCGCCGGAGCACGCAGCGCGGCGAGCCGCTCGTCCGGGACACCGCCCTCATCCCGAAGCCAGGCGCGCACGACCGCCGCACGTGTCGGCGAGGCGACGAGACCCACGTACGCAGCGTTACGGCCGAGGGCGGCAACCAGCGCCTCCTCGTCCCAGACGCCCTGGGTGGCAATGACCACGGCGGGGTTGGCCTCCGGGTCCGTCTTGCGGATGTCGGCGCTCGCGATCACTCGCTCGGCCGCCGCAAACGCCGTAGCGTCCACGATCGGATCGAAGACAGAGACCCGCCAACCCGCCGCCGAACCCAGCTCGACCAGGGCGCCCGCGATGGGGGTCGTGCCGGCCACCCACAGGACCGGCGCAGGCAGATGTGGTTCCACGTAGATCTCCAGCGTGCCCCCCGAATGGCAGGTCATGACCAGTTCGACAACGCCATCGCCGCGCCGGCCCTCGGTGGGAGCGTCCCTGGACAGGCGAAGGAGGCGCGGCTGCCCGTCACCGAGCGCCCGGAGCGCCTCGCGGACGACGACGGGCTGGGCGCAGCTGCCGCCGACCCAGCCCTCGATGGTGCCGTCCGGGTGGACGATGCCGGACGCCCCGGGGCGCGCCGAGGTCGGCCGACGTACCGCCACAACTGTGGCGATCGCGAACGGCCGACCCGCCGCGTCCAGCTCAGCGGCCCGCGCGAAGACCGATCGCGAGGCCATGACGACTACGAGATTCCCTTCTCGTGGAGGATCGCCCAGACCTTCTGGGGCGTGATCGGGATGTCGATGTTGCGGACACCGAGGTGCCACAGGGCATCGACGACAGCATTGGCGATGGCCGGCGGGGCGCCGACCGTCGCCGACTCCCCGACGCCCTTGGCGCCGATCGGATGGTGTGGCGAAGGCGTGGTGGTCTTGCCGGTCTCCCAGGCGGGGCTTTCCACCGCGGTGGGCACCAAATAATCCATGAACGTCCCGGCCAGGTTGTTGCCGAGCTCGTCGTAGGTGATCTCTTCGTAGAGCGCCGGGGCGAGGCCCATGTTGAGCCCCCCGTGGATCTGTCCGTCGACGATCATCGGGTTGATGATGTTGCCGCAGTCGTCGATGGCGACGAACCGACGCACGTTGACGCGTCCGGTCCCCTTGTCGATGTCGATGACGCAGATATAGCTGCCGAACGGGAAGGTCAGATTGGGCGGATCGTAGTAGTCGACCGCCTCAAGACCCATCTCCATCCCCTGCGGGAAGTTGGTGTAGGCCGCGAAGGCGATCTCCTGGATCGTCTTGAACCGGTCCGGTGACCCCTTGACGCTGAACTTGCCCGGCTCCCAGTCGAGGTCTTCTTCGGACGCTTCGAGCAGGTGGGCGGCGAGCGTCCGGGCCTTGGCCTGGATCTTGCGCGACGCCATCGAGGCGGCGGCGCCCGACGTTGGCGTCGAGCGGGAGCCGTACGTTCCCAGGCCGTAGGGCGCTTTATCGGTGTCGCCGTACTCGATCTTGATGTCCTGCACCGGGAAGCCGAGCTCCTCGGCGATGATCTGGGCATAGGTGGTTTCGTGGCCCTGGCCCTGGGTCTGCGATGAGATCTGCGCGTGCACCTTGCCGGTCGGGTGGACCCGGATGAAGACGCCGTCGTTCATCTTGAGCCCAAGAATGTCGAAGTCGTGCGACGGCCCAGCCCCGACGATCTCGGTAAAGCTGCAGATGCCGATGCCCATCAGCTCGCCGCGTTCGCGTTTCTCTGCCTGCTCGCGCCGGAGCCCGGCGTAGTCGATCATGTCCATGGCCTTCTGGAGGGCCGCCGGGTAATTCCCCGAGTCATACGACCAGCCGGTCGGGGTCTTGTACGGGAACTGCTCGGGCTGGATGAAGTTCTCCATCCGGAGCTGGGCCGGGTCCTTGCCGATGTCGTGGGCGAGGATGTCGACCATCCGCTCGATGGCGTGGACGGCCTCGGTCACCCGGAACGAGCAGCGGTAGGCGACGCCGCCAGGCGGCTTGTTGGTATAGACCCCGTCGACCTCGACGAACGCGTCGGGGAAGTCGTACGAGCCGGTGATGACGTTGAACAGGCCGGCCGGGAACTTGGACGGATCGGCGGCGGCGTCGGTGTAGCCGTGGTCGGCGATGGTCTTGACCTTGAGCCCGGTGATCTTGCCTTCCCTGGTCGCCGACATCTCCGCGTGGATGTGGTAGTCGCGGGCGAACGAGTCCGCCTGCAGGTTCTCGGACCGATCCTCGATCCATTTGACGGGCTTGCCGGTGAGGAACGAGGCGGCGACAGCCAGGACGTACCCCGGGTAGACCGGTACCTTTCCCCCGAACCCGCCACCGATGTCATGCGTGATGACGCGGATGTTGTGCTCGTAGATGGGCAGACCGGCGCCCCCGGCGACGAGTGCCAGCACCGTCCGGATCGCGTGGGGTGCCTGCGACGTCATGTGGAGCGTGAGCTGCTGGCGGACGGGATTCCAATCTGCGACGCAGCCGCACGTCTCGATCGAGGCGACATGGATGCGCGGGATATAGATGTCTTCCTTGATGACGACTTCGCCAGCGGCGATCGCCGCGTCCGCGGCAGCCCGGTCGCCAGATTCCCAATGCCAGATGTGGTTGGTCTGCTTGTCCGGGCCGCGGTCGGGGCGCAGCACGAACGCGCCCGCTTCCAGGGACTTGTGCGGATCCACGATGACCGGCAGTGGCTCGTAGTCAACGAGGACAGCGGCGACACCGTCGGCGGCGGCATAGCGGGAGGTGGCAATGACCGCCGCGACCTCCTGCGACTGGTACATGACGGTGTCCACGGGGAGCACCATCTGCATGTCGCCCGCCAGGGTCGGCATCCAGTGGAGCTTGTATCCCTCCAGGTCCTTGCCGGTGACGACGGCGGCGACCCCCGGGATCTTCAGGGCCTCGGAGGCGTCGATCGACTTGATCCTGGCGTGGGCGTACGGACTCCGGACGATGTCGAGCCACAGCTGCCCTGGCAGGTTGACGTCTTCGATGTACTCGCCCTGGCCACGGATGAACCGCGGGTCTTCCTTGCGCTTGACCGAATGACCCATGCCACCGATGGCGGCGCTGGTGCGGGGCTCCGTCTCCGTTGTCATCTCGTCACTCCCCGCTCAACCGGCCGCGACCGGCGAACCGGTCGGGCTCTCGGCGACGGCGGCCATCTCGCCGGCCGCCTGCTGAATGGCCTTGACGATGTTCACGTAACCGGTGCAGCGACACAGGTTGCCGCTGATGCCCACCCGGATCTCCGCCTCCGAGGGCGCCGGGTTTTCCTTGAGCAGCGACGCGGACTGCATGATCATCCCGGGGGTACAGAAGCCGCACTGGAGCCCGTGCTGATCCCAAAAGGCCTGCTGGAGCGGGTGGAGGGTGGCACCGCTGGCCATCCCCTCGATCGTCTTGATTTCGCGACCGTCGGCCTGAACCGCGAGCATCGTGCACGACTTGGCGCTCTCGCCATCGATGTGAATGGTGCAGGCGCCGCAGTTGCTCGTGTCGCAACCTACGTGCGTCCCAGTGAGCCCGAGGTTGTCGCGCAGGAGGTGAACGAGGAGGAGGCGGGGCTCGACGTCCGCCTCGTGCGCCTCCCCGTTGACCGTGACCGTGATGTGCTGGGTAGTCATCGTGGTGCTGCCTCCTACACGTACGCGAGAGCGCGTTCGGTGGCGCGACGGAGTGCCCTGACGGTCATCTCCGCAGCCATTGCCCGCTTGTACTCAACGGGACCGCGGACGTCGCCGCCGGGCCGGCTCTGGGCGCCCGCGGCGTTGCCCGCTCGGCGGAACAGCTCCTCCGACGGAGCGTTCCCGGCGAGGATCGCCTCGGCGTCCGTGGCCGCGAACGGCGTCTCCGCGACGCCCGTGAGGCCGATGCCGGCACGCGCGATTCGACCCTCGGCGCCGAGCCAGACGACGGCGGCCACACCGACGGTCGCGAAGTCGCCGACCTTGCGTTCGAGCTTTTCATAGGCGCCCGCGGCACCCCTGGGTCGACGCACGAGCCGGATCTGGGTGACGACCTCGGTTGGCTTGAGTGCGGTCGTAAACGTATCCAGAAAGAATTCCCGCGCCGAGATGGCTCGCTCGCCGGCCTGGCTCCGGCAGATGATCGTGGCGCTCGCCGCGATCAGGGCGGCGGGCCAATCTGATGCCGGATCCGCATGCGCGATGGACCCGCCGATCGTGCCCCAGTTGCGGACCTGCGGATCGCCGATGACGGCACTGACGTCCGCCAGGAGCATGTAGTTGGACGCCACGGCGCGCTCGTGAATCTGGCGGTGGGTCGCCTTGGCGCCGATGACGACCTGGTCGTCGGTTTCGACGATGCCGTCCAGACCAGTCACGTCGCGAAGGTCCACGAGCAGGGCCGGTTGCGCGAGACGGAGCTTGATGAGCGGGATCAGGCTGTAGCCGCCGGCCAGCAGCTTGGCGTCGCCCTCCCGATCCTTGAGGATCTGCAATGTCTCGTCCAGGTTGCCCGGACGGACGTAATCGAGCTGCGCTGGAATCATCGCGCCTTGACCCTCCTCCCGCGCATGCGGGGTGACGTGTAGCCCGTCCGGCCCGGAGACGGGCGCAGAACTGCTGGCGACGACACCGGTCCGTCGATCAGGCGCTTCCTCTAGCGCACGATCGGGATCCGGGGGCTGGGGAACTGTTGCGGGTCAGTATCCGCCCCGGGTCCTTCCCACGTCAACGAGAACCTGCCGCCGCAGTAGTCAGATGGCGGGCTCGCGTGGCGGTCTCGTCGATTTCGCCCGCGCGCTCATCGGTCACTCGGGACGCCCCGGCTCCCAGGTCACGATCCCGATCGGGAGCGGCCGCTGGTCGCGCAGACCAACCTTGCCGTCGAGGTCTTCGACGACGAACGATTCCAGCGCGGCAAGGAACCGGGCATCGGCGGCGCTGCCCGCCCGGACCCACAGCTGTCGGCGGAGGTAGTCCTCGATCTCCTTGCGTGACCCGAACCGTCGCGGCTCGCGCTGCAGGTGGAGGACGACCGGCGCTCGCCCCTTCGCCCGCAGCAGCTCAAGAAGCTCCGGCAGGGCTGGCAGGGACATTCGCTCCTCGCCCCAGACCGAGGGCCAGCACACGTCCGCGATCGACGAGGGTTGCCGCTCCATGAGCACCGCCACGCACAGCCGCCGCACGCTTGCCTCCATCGCGCGGACGAACGCCCCGATCTCGGCGACGTCGTACCCGACATGGGCTATCAGAGCCACGTCGGCCGCAAACGCCGCAGCCTCGTCAATCGGAGGTGGCCAGCGCCCCTCGATCACTCGCACGTTGGCGATGGCATGCTCACTGGCGATCTCGCGCAGACCGGCAAGCATCCCCGCCGACGCGTCGACCGCGATCACCGCGCCGCCCGACGGCGCCAGCGCCCGCGCAATAGGCAGGGCATAACGACCGGCGCCTGCGCCGATGTCCAGCCACGTCTCGCCCGGCCGGATGAGGTCCAGCAGGATGGCCAGGGCCGGCTCATCGGTCCTGGTGGGGTCCGCCCGGAACAGGCCGCTGACCGGGGCGTAGAAATCCGTACCGTCGGGGACCTCGCGGAACCGGTCGACCTGGTGCTCGTTCGCACGGACGCGCGCGGTCCAGGCCATCTCCAGCATCCGGACGAGATCCGCACGGTTGTCAATATCGGGGTTGTCCGGCACGTCCGGCACCGGGACCTCCTGCACGAGCTCGGGATGCGCCTCGATCAGCGGACCAAGGCCGCGGTCACCGCTGGTCCGGGCCAGCAGCGCAAACGCCGGTCGACGAAGCAGCACCGGATTGCGTCCCCGATCCAAGGCGTAAACCGGCACGACAATGGGATGGTCAGGGTGGGGTGCGGCGGCCAACAGCGCCCGGATGGCCTCGGCGGCGAGCTGGGGCTGGTCACCGAGGACGATCAACGCCGCCTCGAGGTCCGGGTCCAGCGCCTCGATCCCGACCGCAAGCGAACTCGATAGCCCACGGGACGGGTCTGGATTGCGGACCCGACACTCGCTTCGCCATCCGATCGCGCCCTCGATCGCCTCCGCCTCGTGCCCAAGCACCACGATGATCCGACTGATTTCCGCCGCTGCGAGTCGGTCCAGCACGTGCTGCAGGATCGGGCGACCGTGCAGCGACGCGAGCAGCTTGCCGCCCCCAAAGCGGGACCCGGCACCGGCCGCAAGCACCACCGCCCCGACACGATCTGGCATCGCCGCATCTTCCCATCAACCGGGCGCCGGAGTAGCCTTCGGCAACCGACCTGATCACGGTCGTCGACCCGATCGAGCGTTCACGCAGGACGGAGGCACACAGGTTGCACGACGAACGCGATCGGACGAACCCCGGTTACTCGCCGGAAGGGATCGATCCGATCGATCCGGTCTCCGGGGACACGGCCGATCCCGCTCATCCGCAAGGCGCGACTCGCGCGCCGGCTGCCGCCGACATGTTTGACCGGGCCCCCGCGCCCGATGCCGCCCATGTCGCCGCGGCCCCCAACGCCCCGGCAGCCGTCGCCGCGGCGCTGTCCGCCGATCTTCGGGCCGCTTGGTTGAAGCTGGATCGGTCCGCGCAGATGCTCGCGGCCGCGTCGGCGGGCGCCCTCCTCCTCACCTTGCTGGGGCTGCCCTTTGGTGTCTGGGACTCGGCGCAATTCGTCATGATCGTCATCGTGGCGAGCCTCGTCACGGGTGCGACGGCCTGGGTTGGAGGGACGCCGGCCGCCCGGAGCCTGCCAGTTCCACTGTCAACGATCGAGCTGGGCGCCGGCCTCGTGCTGGTCAGCCTGGCCCTCCTCAAGCTGGTCGAGATCCTGTTCGACATCGATGACCTGGGCGGCTCCGGCGGGATCATTGGGCTGGCCATCGCCGTCGCGCTGGTTGGCGCGGCTGGGGCGCTCGTCCGATCGGTGATCCAGCGAGGCGCGGACCCTCTTGCCGCGATCAGGAGCGGCGACCGGGGCGTGATGACTGCGGTCGCAGGGTTTGCGCTGGTCATTGTTGGCTGGGCCTTGAACGTATCGTTCAGCTTCTGGACCCTGGCCCAGGCGGCGTTGCCGGTCGCGGTGCTTGCGATTGCGGCGTTGACCGTCGTTGAGGCGCCACGGATCCCGTCGCCCATTCCGGTCGCCTGGGTCGGGGCCGCGATCGCCGTCTTCGGGGCGATCCTCGCCGTCGCTCACTGGGGGGACCTGACCTTGCTGGGGCAGACGGAGCTGGAGCTGGACCCGTTCGACTTTCTCGGTTTGCTGGCCTACTCCGTCGGGGCGGCCCTGACCATCGTCGGAGGGGTGCTGAGCGGGGCCGCGACCCTGCCCGCCGATCCATCAGCCGACGATCCGGCTGCCGGGATCTGACCAGTCCCGTTCCAGCCACCCTGCTTCTACCCGGCTGGATCTACGAGATCGCGCGCTCCCGCATTGGCACGCCCGAGCCGCCATACCGCTGGGCGACGATCTCCGCCAGGATCGCGAGCGCCGTCTCCGAGGGGGCACGCCCGCCCAGGTCCAGCCCGACCGGTCCCCGTAGCTCGGCCAGTTCCTCGGCCGTCACGCCCGCGTCGAGCAGCCGCCCCCTCCGATCCCCCTGGGTCTTGCGCGACCCGACGGCACCCACGTAGCGGCAGCCGCGGCGAAGCGCCTCGACGATCGCCGGCTCATCGAACTTGACATCGTGGGTCAGGACGGCGACGGCGTCATTGGGGCCCAGCCCGATCTCGTCGGCCACTTCGTCGGGCCAGCCGACGATCAAGCGATCCACATCGGGGAATCGCTCCGCCGTGGCGAACGAGGCGCGACCATCGATCACCACCGTCTCGAACCCGAGCTCCTTCGCCAGCCGGACGAGCGAGCGCGCGACCTCGACCGCTCCGACCACGACCAGCCGCGGTCGAACGGGATAGACCTCGACAAACAACGAGCGACCGCCGAGCTCGACCGTCCGGGAAAGCCCGCGTTGAAGCGCATCGCGGGCGGCCTCGATGAGCTGTCGGTCGAGCGCGGGGTCGCCGAGCGTGCCGTCTAGACGCCCGTCGTCGTGGACCACCAGCTCCGGCTCAGGGGGGGCGCCCGTACCCGGCGTGTGCTTACCGAACCCGGGGGGCGGCGAGTCCGCGGGGAGTGGCGTGACGACCGCCGAACCATGGCCACCGGTACCAAGCGATGCCACGGCCGCGGCGACCGCCGCCGATGGGACCGACGGCTCCACCAGGACATCGATCGTGCCGCCGCAAGCGAGGCCGACGTCCCACGCCTGCTCGTCGCTGATCCCATAACGGATCACCCGGGCGTGGCCGGTCGCCCGCGCGCGCTCGATCTCCTCCGCTGCCGCACCCTCCACGCAACCACCGCTGACGGACCCGGCGATCCGCCCGTCATCCGCGTAGATCAGGACGGCACCCTCGGGTCGCGGCGCGGAACCGAAGGTGCGGACCACGACCGCGCGCCCGACGCCAACATCTTCGGCCCGCCAGGCCGCCAGCGTGTCGAGCAGTTCCTTCATCGCAACGGCCTTGGCGCGGATGGATGAATTGCGTCGCCACCGACGACGGGCGGGAGCCCGACAACGGCGGGCGATCCTGCCCGGCCAGCCCACGGCAGGGCCGCGTGCGCGGCCGCCTCGCTGCCACGTCGCGTGTCAGTCGCACGGACCCCGCCGAGGATCTCGCCGAGCCGTTCCAGGCTGGCGACCGTGCCGGCCGGGAGGAAGTCGTCAATGTAGGGATGGGCTGCGCGCATCCCGCCGGCCAGCGGCTGATACCCCGGCGTCCCCGCCAGCGGATTGAGCCAGACCAGGCGATGGCAGTTTCGGCGGAGGCGGGCCGTCTCGGTGGCCACCAGCGCCGGATCGCCACGATCCCAGCCGTCGGAGACCACGATGACCACCCCGGAGGTCCGCAGCGAACGGCGCGCCCATTTCTGATTGAACGTCCGGAATGAGTCGCCGATGCGTGTCCCGCCGGCCCAGTCGTTTACCGAGTCGGCGACACGCGCGAGGGCCCTGTCCCGATCACGATCACGCAGCAGGCGGGTCACGCGGGTGAGGCGCGTGCCAAAGACAAATGACTCGGTTCGGACCTCCGAGGCCGCCGACAACGCCTGGATGAAGCGCAGCAGCAACCTGGAATGGCGCTCCATGGAACCGGAAATGTCGCACAACACGACCAGGGAGCGGGGCTCCTTGATCTGGCGCCGCCAGACCCAGGTCAGCAACTGGCCGCCGGTCCCCAGGTTGCGCCGGAACATCGCCCGCGGCGCCAGCCGGCGGCCGTGTGAGTGGAGCTCGTATCGACGGGTGCGCCGCCGTTCCAGCTTCGGCACCAGGGCATCCACCAGCCGCTCCGCCTCGCGCAGCTCCGCCGGGGTCATCCGGTCGAACTCGCGATGCCGCAGCACCTCTCCCTTCGAGTAGGCGTCGGGCGAGATGACGACACCCTCGATTTCGGACTCATCCTCGGCGTCATCATTCGACTCCGCCGGGATCGGCGTGCCGCGGTCCTCGGGGCGCATCTCCGTCGCCCCTGATCCAGCCTCGGGAGGCGCGGCCCCAGGCGCTTGTTCAGGGGCTGCTTCGTCTTCACGGCGCATGGTCGTCGGCCCCGCACCAGGCGCTCGGCTCGACGCGCGCTTCCGCCACCAGGCATCGAATGCTGCGTCGTACGTGGGCCGATCGTCGCGCCGCCGCACGAAGATCGCTGCGCCAGCCGCGCGCACCTGCTCGCGATCGCCCATGTCGACCAGCGTCAACGCGCGTGCAAAGTCAACCGCCGCACCAAGATCGATCGACAGCCGCGCCGCCCGCAGCGACCGCCCGAACCCGACCGCCTCCCCGAGCAGCCGCCGCCCATCAACCTCCGGCCCCCACGGGGCTCTTACGATCGCTCGATCATCGGCCGCTTGCATGGCATGACTGTGCCACAAGTCGGGCTTGGCCCTTCGCGGCCGGCGCCGGAGCCGGAGCGCTCTCCGCATCAGCCCCAACCAGTCCACCGCGGCACTGGCCGCGGAACGCTGGGCGCGGCACCGGCCCCGGCACGCTGGGCGCGGCACCGGCCCCGGAACGCTGGGCGCGCCATCCGACCGGCGACGCGGGGATTGCGGTCCTCTACCGCGATGTCTCCGGTCAATTGGTCCGCCCGGCGAGTCAGCCGACCGACGAGCGCCCCATCTCGGCCGGCTCCGATCCGTCCCCGCCGGTCCGTCGGTTCAATGGGTCGCCCAGCGTTCCAGAGGCGACCCATTGAGGAACGTCACCGCCCGAGTACAGGGGGACATTCCCGACGGGAATCGCAGGGCACCTCTCGCGGTCAAGACTTACGGCGCGGCGCTCTCGAACACGGAAAGGATTGCCCCGAGCGTCGGATCGTCAATCTCGTACGCGGCGATGTCAGCGGTCGCACAGGCTCGGGCGAGCCGCTCGTCCGTAGTTACGAGTGGGCAGGCGAGCTGGCGCGCGAGCACCGCATAGCTCGCGTCATAGACGGTCATCTGTCGATGCAGGGACCACGCTTCACCCACGAGCGCCCGTGCTCCCACGGTCGCGATCGCCAGGTCCGGCATGCGCGCCACCAGGCGGCCCGTGACCGTGGCGGGGAGGGCGCCGCTCAGCGTCAGCTTCCGTAGGGCGTTGCCGACTTCGAGGTGGATCAGGTCGGGGGCAAACAACTCCAGCGGCATCGGCCACGCCAGACCACTCATGAACCTGTTTGCAGCCGCTGCCCACCGTCCTGGCACCAGGAACTCGACGACAACCGAAGCATCGACGACGAACGTCGCGGCCATCAGCGCTGACGGTCGTCCCGGATGATCTCGGCGGATGTCGGCGATCCAGGGGGAAGCGGCTGGCGCTCGAGGCGAATGGCATCGAGAAGCGCAGCCTGGCCGGGCCGATCGAGCGAAAGCGCCCGCCGGAGGAGTCGGATCGTTTCAGCCGTGATCGACGTCTGCCGCTCGCGAGCGCGATCGGCCAACGCCTCGTAGACATCGCCCGGAACTCCGCGGACATGGAGGGTCTTCACGGAGGGATGCTAGCATGGTGGTTGCATCCGTGCAACCAGACGGATGCACGCAATCGAGCGGCAGGATATCGTCCTGAACAATGGGCTCGCAAGACGCGGGACCGCGGGACGGTGACGTTGTCGAGGACGCGGTCGTCGAGCCTGGTCACCTCGGGTGACGGACGCGGGTGGGGTTGCTCCGCCAACGCCGCGACTGGCGGGGTAGCCGGGCGACTGTGGAGCTGAGGGGCCGCCAGCCTGGACTTCCGGCTAGGCCTACCGCCGGTCACCAGGAAGTCGAGCGGCCCTGGCGTCCTCGAGACAGGCCGCCATCGCCGCGACCGTCCGGTCTCCGTCGTCTTCGGTCGTGGCCCAGTTCGAGACGGAGATCCGGAGGGCGACGCGACCGTGGTAGGTGGTCCCGGCGAGCCAGGCGGTCCCCTCGTCCTGGAGTCGGGCAGCGACCTCGCGGGTGATCGCGTCGTCATCATCGAATCGAACAAGAACCTGGTTGAGCACCACCTGATTGAGGACGATCGCTCCCGCGATGCGAGCCAGTGCATCCGCCATCCGCCGTGCGACCCGGCAGTCTCGCTCGACGAGCTCCGCGATGCCATCGCGGCCGAGTGAGCGGAGGGCGGCATAGACGGCGAACCCCCGGGCCCGACGACTGAGTTCCGGCACGTAGTCGAACGGGTCACGCTCGGCGCCTGGCGCAGGGGGAAGGTACGCCGCCGCCACGCCGGTCGCGGCCCGATGCGCGGACACGTCGCGAACGAACACGAGGCCGGAGTCGTACGGCACATTCAGCCATTTGTGACAGTCGGTGGTCCAGGAGTCGGCGCGATCATGCCCGCGCAGGTATTCCCGCATCGAACGGGTCGCCGCCACCCACAGGCCGAACGCCCCGTCGATGTGCAGCCACGTGCCCGGTCGGGTCGAAACGACATCCGCGATCGCATCCAATGGATCGAACGCGCCCGTGTTGACCTCACCGGCCTGCGCGCACACGATCGTCGGGCCATCCGGCAGTGCGCCAAGGACGCGCGCCAGCTCCGTCGGGTGCATCCGCCCCTCGTCGTCGCTGGCGACGCGGATCGCCCGACCGCGACCCAGTCCGGCCAGCCGGAGCGCCTTGAGCATCGAGGTGTGCACGTCCTCGCCGACGATCACATGGACCGTCGGCGCGCCGATCAGCCCATCCTCTTCGACATCCCAACCAACTCCGCGCAGGACCGCATGGCGAGCGGCTGCCATGGCTGTGAAATGCGCCACGGTGGCGCCGGTCGTGAAGCCCACCGATGATCCGACCGGCAGTCCGAGCAGGTCGATCAGCCATTCCGCGGTGATCTCCTCGACGACCGACGCCGCGGGGGTCCCGAGGAACAGGCTGACGTTCTGCTCCCAGGCCGAAGTCAACCAGTCCGCTGCGAGGGCCGCTGGCACGGAGCCGCCAATCACGAACCCGAAGTAGCGCGGCGACCCCATGGCGACCAGACCGGGCTCGATATCTCGCGCCATCGCCTCGATGACGGCAAGCGGATCCTCACCGTGCTCCGGGACCGGGCCGCCGAGCGTGTCCCGCAGCGCCTTGGCGGTGAGGCCAGGCTGTGCACCCACGCGGCGACTGGGCAACGACGCCCGATAGGCGATCGCCAGTTCGGCGGCGCGTCGCAACAGGTCAGGTGTTCCCGCTTCGATCTC
>CAYRTS010000014.1:1972-4471 GCA_964427285.1 uncultured Anaerolineaceae bacterium | reverse complement strand
GCTCAGCCGCCGGCGGCGGCCTCGGACAGGTAGCGCCGGGTGCCCTCGCCGCGGATTTGGCGGATGTCCTCTTCGTACTTGAGGACGACGCCGAGCGTCTCATCGACCAGCTCCGGAGCAAGCTCGCGGGCGCCCAGCGAGAGGAGCGCCGCCGCCCAGTCCAGCGTCTCGGCGATCCCCGGGACCTTGGTCAGGTCCGCCTCGCGCAGGCGATGGACAAAGGTGACCACCTCGCGGGCCAGGCGCTCGGGCGCCTCGGGCACCTTGGCGAGCACGATCTCGTACTCCTTCTGCGCCGTCGGATAGTCGATCCAGTGATAGAGGCAGCGCCGCTTGAGCGCGTCGTGCACCTCGCGGGTCCGGTTTGAGGTCAGGATGACCCGCGGCGGCAGGGTCGCCTTGATCGTGCCGATCTCCGGCACTGTGACCTGGAAGTCGGACAGGATCTCGAGCAGGTAGGCCTCGAACTCCTCGTCGGCGCGGTCGATCTCGTCGATCAGCAGGACCGGGGCGACGCCATCGGTGGCTTCGAGCGCCTGGAGGAGCGGCCGGCGGATCAGGAAGTCGTGGCCGAAGATGTCGTGCGCGGTCGCACGGTCCGCCTCGCCGCGAGCCTCCAGCAGCCGGATCTCCAGCATCTGGCGTGGGTAGTTCCACTCGTAGACGGCGGTGTTGACGTCCAGGCCCTCGTAGCACTGGAGCCGGATCAGCTTCGCCCCGAGTGAGGCGGCGAGGACCTTGGCCAGCTCCGTCTTGCCGACGCCGGCCTCACCTTCGAGCAGGAGCGGGCGCCCAAGCTCCAACGCGAGAAAGACGGCCGTGGCCAGCGATCGGTCCGTGATGTAGTCGCGGCCACGGAAGTCTTCCTGGAGCGCCTCGATCGAACGGGTGCCGACGGGGCGGAGATCGCGGTCCTGCAAGGTCGGGCGGTCGGTCATTCGACGGACTGTACACGGAAGGCCGCTACGCCGGGCGCCTGCTTCGACGGTATTCTTATATCTCCATACATGTAAGGAGTAGCGCCCGATGGAAGCGTCGTCCCGGTTGAGTTCCAAGGGCCAGATCACGATCCCGAGCGCAGTGCGCCGCGCCCTTGCGCTGGGTGAGGGCGATCGAGTCCATTTCCAGGTGGTCGGCGATCGAGCCGTACTGGCCAAGAGCCCCGAATTGATGGCGCTCACCGGGTCGGTCAGCGTTCCGGCCGACAAACGCGGCACGGCCTGGACGCAAGTACTCCGCGAGACGCGGCGCGCCAGGGCAACCCGCGCTCGGTGACCGCATTCGTCGAGACGAACATCCTGGTCCGCCACCTGACGGGCGATCCCCCGGCACAGGCGGCACGAGCCACCCGCTATCTGGCCGCCGCCGACGACCTGCTTCTGCCAGATCTCATCCTCGCGGAAGTCGCGTACGTGCTCGAATCCTTCTACGAAGTCGGTCGACCAGAGGTCGCGGCCGCGCTGCGGGCGATCATTGGATTCCCGGCCATTCGGGTGGTCGACGAGACGCTGTTGTCGCGGACGATCGAGCTGTACGAGGTCGATCGGCTCGATTTCGCCGACGCCTACCTGGTCGCGAGCGCCGAGACGACGGGTGTCGGCATCGTGGCCGCATTCGACCGGGCTATCGATCGGGTCCGAACCGTCCGGCGCGACGAACCGACCTGACGGCTCAGCCGAGGTCGATCGTGACCTCGACCGGGACTCCTCGACGCACGGCATCGTCGACGGGACAATGGGCGATTCCCCAGTCGATGACCTCGCGAATGAGCGCGTTCGGGGCTCTCCCGGCCGCGACACGGACCGCGATGCGCATGCTCAACGGCCCGGCCGGCACGGACGGGTCAATGCCCAGGATACCGAAGTCGTTCGATTCGCTGTCGACCACGACCTCGAGACCGGGCAGTTCCAGCTCGCTCTCCGCGGCGCGCATGGTGATGAGTGTCGCTACGCATGCTGCGTAGCCCGCCCGAAACAACCATGCCGGTGACGGCGCCGATCCTCCCCCGCCGATCCCTTTGACCATGTCGGTGGTGACCGTCGCGCCGTCCGGGCCATCGACCCGGACGCGCAGGCCATCCTCGATGACCGCGGTCGCGGCTCCGTCCCGATAGCTCGCCTCTGCCGGGTTCGCCGTCAGGTACGTGCGCGCGCCGCCGATCGCGGCCGCGATGTCTGACGATGCCATACTCCACCTCTTCATCGAGCGAACCTGTCTCCGGTTCTGCCCAAGAGTACCTGCCGGAGAATGCGGGCCTCGGCGCGGACGAGGCGCCAGGGCGCTGCTCCGCCGTCGTCCCGTGGCGAGGTCTTGCGGAGGCCACGTGATCCCGGGTCACCCGTCCGGGGCGTCCAGTTCGCGAGCGTACGGCGGAAAGCGGAAGCGCTGCGAGCGGGTCAGGATGCCGCCGTAGCCGAGCTTGGCAACCGTGTTCTCCGAGGCCGGTTCGCCGCTGAGCAGCCGGGGCAGCAGCAGGTCCGCCGCGGTGGCCTTGGAGTA
>CAYRTS010000014.1:0-1872 GCA_964427285.1 uncultured Anaerolineaceae bacterium | reverse complement strand
CCCTCCACCTTGGCCCGCACCGATTCTTCGAAGCGCGCCCGGGCGATCCCCCGGACCGACTCCTTGACCACCACGGCCACGCGCCACGCGAGAAACGGGGCGACCCAGACGATCGGCTGGCCGCCAAAGCCCGTGATGCGCTCCCCGGCATCAACCACCGCCGCATCGACAATGTGCGGCGCGACCTTGACACTCGCGACCAGATCGCCCCGTTCCACGACCTGGCCGTCGAAGACGGTGAAGACCTCGAGTGGATCGAGCCGGTTGAGCCGTTCCAGCTCAGCCACGCGGATGTTGACGACCCCCGGAACAGCGGCCACCAGGTCCAGACGGCTCTGGTTGGGCCCACGGACGTCGAGGTTCGGCCCCGCCACCGCGCGGGCAAGCCGGACGGCCGCATCGTCCTCGTGAAGTTCGCCCGGCTCGATGACGAGCACCGTGACCGGTTCGCCCGGATCCGCGGCACCCAGGATCCCCAGATCGTCCGCCGACAACCGCCGACCCTTTGACCAGCGCCGGCCACCGATCGACAGGTCGCGGGCGAGGACGGCGCCCTCGAGACGCGAAGGTGCGCGTCGGCCGGGCGTGACCCGTTCGACGCGCACTCGCTCAGACCGAAGCGACGGTCAGGCAGACCGCCCGAGTGCGGCCTCGATGGCGCGGCGGGTGTAGACCACGGCCATCTGGCTGCGGTATGCCCGATCCGCGTGGATGTCGCTGTTGACGGTCTGCCCTTCGATCGCGTAGGACGCCGCCTTGGCGGCCGCCGCCGGCGACCCGTCACTTCCCAGCAGCGCCGCCTCCACGGCCTTGGCGCGGTAGGCCACTTCGCCTACGCCGGTCAGCGCGACCCGGGCGTGGGTGATGGACCCGCCCGTGGATGCGATGACGGCGCAGACGCCCACGATGGCGTAACCCGACGCCGGCTGCTCCAGCTTCTTGTAGGCGCCGGCGGCACCCGCCGGCAGCGGACCTCGCCGCAACGCCACGAGGATCTCGTCCGCGGCAATCCCGGTCTGGAACGGGCCCTGGAGGAACCCGTCCAGCGGGACGATGCGCTCCCCGCGAGTCGATCGGAGCACGACCGAGTAGTCGAGCGCGAGCGCCAGGGCCGGCCCATCCGACGCCGGATCGGCATGCGCGATGGCGCCGCCGATGGTGCCTCGATTGCGCACCTGGACGTCACCGATCCCCGACAGGCAATCCCTGGCAAAACCCAGGGCCGTCGCATCGAGGGCCTGGGTGTACGTGGTCAGGGCACCCATCTCGAAGCCACCATCGGGCGTCGCCTTGACGCCCTGCAACTCCGTGAGACGACCGATGTCGACGAGGGTATCTGCGGCTGCCAGCCGGAGCTTCATGAGCGGCAGAAGGCTCTGGCCGCCGGCCAGGACCTTGGCCCCGGCGTCGGATGCGATGACCCGGAGCGCCTCATCGAGGCTGGCCGGTCGTTGATAGGCGAACGCTGCCGGGATCACGCCTGGCCTCCCTTCGAACCCTGGATCGCCCGCCACACGGTCTGCGGGGTGTAGGGCATGTCGAGATGTCGAATACCGAGTGGACTGAGCGCATCGATGACGGCGTTGGCGACGGCGGCGGTGCTGGCGATTGCGCCTGCCTCACCGACGCCCTTGACGCCGAGCGGGTTGACCGGTGACGGCGTCACCGTCTCGTCCAGCTCGAGATTCGGCAGCCACGACGCTCGCGGCAGCGCATAGTCGAGCATCGAACCGGTCAGCAACTGACCATCGTCGCTATAGATCGCGCCTTCCCAGAGGGCCTGGCCGACGCCCTGGACGATACCGCCGTGGAGCTGCCCATCGACGATCATCGGGTTGATCTTGTTGCCGACATCGTCGACCGCGACGTAGC
>CAYRTS010000013.1:18225-56097 GCA_964427285.1 uncultured Anaerolineaceae bacterium | reverse complement strand
CGCCGCCGGGCCCCCGCGCCGCCGGGCCCCCGCGCCGCCGGGCCCCCGCGCCGCCTCCTGACCGACGCCGCCTCCCTGACCTGAATCTGGCGCCTGGGCGCCGCAAGACCATCCGCCACGAGGGACCGTACGAGAGTTTCCGCTCGCATGCTTGTCGAAACCCGTCGGCACCCGTACGATGCGCGTAACCGGGCGGACCGGCCCAGCCACGCACACCCCAAGTTCTCCCGGAGGTTCCAGCCAGATGATCGACCAGCAGCCGACGGTCGTTTCCCTCACCGACGCCGCGGTCATCAAGCTGCAGGAGCTGACCAAGGAAGAGACGAACCCGGAGATCGGTCTGCGAGTCTATGTGTACTCGGGCGGCTGTTCCGGGTTTCGGTACGGGATGATGCTCGAAGACGCGCCGACCCCTGAAGATCGAGTCCTGTTCGCGAGCGGGATCAAGGTGTACGTGGACGGCCAGAGCGTCGACCTGCTCAAAGGTGCCCAGATCGATTACGTCGACACGCTGATGGGCGCCGGCTTCACGGTCAACAACCCGAATGCCGTCTCAGCCTGCGGGTGTGGCTCAAGCTTCCGGACTGCCGACGATGGGGGCGCTCCGAAGGGCTGCTCCCACTGATACAGGCGCGCTGGTAAAGGGCACCGGAGCGGAATACCCAACAGATCGTGAGCCGCCGGCCCGCCGGCGGCTCTACCCATGTCACCCGGGACGCCATACCATTGGGCGGGCGCGCCCGGACCCAAGACCCATGAAGCTGGGCTGTGCGGTTGTGCCAAGGTTGTGTGCAGCGGTATCGTCCGGGCCAGTCCGCCCGCCGCTGTTCCGGCCAGGCAGGGAGAGCGAACGCGCTGTTTCGATGGAGATTCCGCTCTTTCCCCTTCACACCGTCCTGTGTCCCGGCATCGTGGTTCCGCTCCACATCTTTGAGGAGCGCTACCGGGCGATGACTCGCCACTGCCTGGAGACGGGCACTCCATTTGGGATCGTCCTGATCCGCGACGGCAGGGAGGTTGGCGCAGGTGGCCGACTCGCCCTGGCCGGCGTCGGGGCGCTAGTGGAGATCCGCAAAGCCGGCCGCTACCCGGATGGCCGCTACGACCTCCTGGCGGCCGCCACCGGACGGTTCGCCATCCGCACGCTTGACCTGTCGCGGGCGCCCTACATCGTGGCCGAGGTCACCCCGCTGGAGGACGATGTCGGCGATGAGCTCCGGGCGGAACGCCTGGCCGCCACGGCCATCCGGAAGTTTGTGCGCTACCTCGAATTGATGCGGACTCGCGAAGGCGAATCGGGCGACGCCCTGGACATCCAGATCGAACTCGACCGCCCCGACACCCAGGACACCGACACCGAAGACGCCGACACCGAGGACGCCGACACCGAGGACACCGAGGACGCGCTGTCGCCGGACATGACCGGCAGCGCTACGATCCCCGACGCACGCGAGGCCCCCGCCGCGACCGAGCCATCCGAAACGTCGGCCGCCGTTGACCGGCTAGCCGTCGCCAGCCTCGGCATCCCGGATGATCCGACCGTGCTGTCGTATCTGCTGTCGGGGATCATCGAGGTCGAACTCCCGCGTCGCCAGCGACTCCTCGAGGCATCCACGACGGTCCAGCGGCTGGAGGAACTGGTCACGCTCCTCGATCGAGAGATCCTGCTCCTGGGACTGCGCCTGCGGCTGAGTGTCCCCGATCAGGCAATGAGCGAAGGGTCGCGCCGTAGCTGACCCCAGAGGCTGAGGCTGAGCATGAATCCATTTCGTGGATTCCAACCGGGCTGGTCTACGGGACACGCACGCGTCGATTTCCGCAACCGGGCTGGAGTGTTCGACTGATTCTGGTCCGGACCCGCCAGGGATCCCAGTAGCGCTGGAACAACCGATGGCATCGGCAGGTCATCGGTCGCTTACGCCAGCCCTGCTGGAATCGCCGCAACGCCCCAGGCGCCCCGGACTCACCGGGCCTGACTGACCGAGCCCCAATTCCTGGGGCTGCGCCTGCGGCCGGCCGGACTGAGCCTGGACCTGCGGCCGGCCCGACACGGTCCCGGACCTGCGGCCGGCCGGACTGAGGC
This sequence comes from uncultured Anaerolineaceae bacterium, assembly GCA_964427285.1. GTDB lineage: Bacteria > Chloroflexota > Limnocylindria > Limnocylindrales > CSP1-4 > SPCO01. The sequence goes on along the minus strand of CAYRTS010000013.1, from coordinate 54,014 downwards.
TGGACCTGCGGCCAGGCGGCCGGCGGGACGGAGCTGGACCTGCGGCCGGCCGGACCGAGACTGCCTGTTCGGGCAGATCCTGCGGCGGTCGTTGACGGGGCTGGCGGCAGTCGCCAGCATGGTTTCACGATGGACTTTCGAGTCTCGATATGACCAGCGCCTACGCGACGGCGAGGGACGCGACCCAACGGGACGCGGACGGCGACCGGGCCCGAGCACGGAGCGCCGGTCAGGATGTGTCCGCGGCGGCCGGGGGAGGCGGTCTGGGGGTCATGGCGCTCATCGGCCTCCAGAGAACCGCAGGCAACGCGGCCGTCGTGCAGCTCCTCCGGCGGTCCGGGCCTCCGGCTGCTCCGGTGGCGGCTCCGCCGCAGCCGGAAGAGCGCGAGCAGACGGCCCCGCCGCTCCAACCGGCACCGGCACCCGCCGACCTCCTCGGCGACGTACCGGTTCTTGCCGAGGGCGCGTCACCCACGAAGACGCAGCGTAACGAGAAACGGGCGGAAGGTGAGGCCATGTCGCTCTCCGAGGAGCAGGTGGCGATCGGTGGGGGTGGTCAACCCGTGGCCGGGTTCGGCACGCCGTCGGGCGCACCGCCGCTGGCCGGAGCCTTCGTCGACCGGGGGCGCCGCAACACCATCGCCTTCGGCGAGGCTGAGGAGCAGGGCCTCGGCCGCGAGGGTGGCGACATCGACCCCGGCACCGAGGACCTTCGGCCGCGCATTTTCATCGGCGGCGGCAGGACCGGCAAGGCCGCGTGGGGCGGCGGTGCCGGTGCCGGTCCGCACGGGAACCAGGAGTCAGGGAGTGCCGAGCTGGTCAGTCCGGAGATCGAAACCAGCTGGGGCGGCGCGTTCGCGAACGCCGACGCCTGGGTCAGGGATGGCACCGGTACGGTCACCGTGAAGCGGGATTACGTCTCGAGCGACGCCGGCGACCAGGGCAACGGCTGGTACGTCACGGACAAGGCCGCCGCCGGCCTGGATCGGCACGAGCGGCTGCATGTCGCCAAATCCCGGGATCTGTACGCCGACAAGATGCAGCCGATGCTCGACCGGATCCTCATGAGCTACCAGTACGGGAAGGGAAAGGTTTACAAGTCGGCGGATGCGGCACAACTCGTCCGCCGCTACGTGGACTGGCCCGCTTCCGTCAAGAGTTTCGATGAGGACGACAAAGCCTGGAACGGCAAGGGCGGCCAGGTCGACCAGGAGGACCAGTACTCGCCGAACTTCCCCCGTCAGATCGGACCGGGCAAGGTGAACGGCAAGGCGTTCACGAACCGCCTCAAGATGCCCACCGAGGAAGCGCCTCCGGAATAGGTCGGCTCGGCGGCGAGGACGGACCGCGCCGAAGCTGAGGCCGACTGGCTATTCGCTGAAGCGTTCTTCCTTCCAGGGATCGGCGTCATTGTGGTAGCCGTAGCGCTCCCAGAAGCCGAGCTGGTCGTGGTCCAGGAACTCCAGGCCGCGGATCCACTTGCTGCTCTTCCAGAAGTAACGCTTTGGCACGAGCAGCCGCAGCGGGTACCCATGTTCAAGCTCCAGCGGCTCCCCGCCAAACGTGTCGGCCAGCAGGACATCGTCGTCGTCGAGGAGCGAGAGGGGCAGGTTGGCCGTGTACCCCTGCTCGGCATGGGACACGACGTGGGTCGCACCGGATCGCACACCGGCCGCGTCCAGGATCGTCTGGATCGGGACACCCTCCCAGGTCGTGTCGAGCTTGCTCCAGCGGGTCACGCAGTGAATATCCGTATGCACGGTCTTGCGCGGCAGCGCCTTGAACTGCGTCCAGGTCAGGGTGAACGGCGAATCGACCTCGCCCCACACGCGAAAGTCCCAGGTCGCCAGGTCCGTCCGCGGCACCGAGCCGTAATGGAGGACCGGGAACTTCTCCGTCTTGTACTGGCCCGGCGGGATCCGGTCCATCACTGCTGGGTCGGCGGTGTTGTTCCCGAAGAGTCGCTCGAACATCGAAATCTGATCCCCGTTGCGGCTGATTTGATCGCCGTTGCGGCTTGATGCTGAGCGGTATCCTCGCACAGGCGGAGTGACGATCCTGTGACGCGAGTGCTCCGGTACCCTGTTGCGGTGGTGAGCCAGCCGGCGACAGGATCGGTCCCGATCGTGGTCATCGTGATGCCCGCCTACAACGCCGCGCAGACCCTTGAGCGAACGTATGCGGACATCCCGCACGACCTCGTGCACAGGATCATCCTGGTCGACGACGTGTCCCATGACCGGACGGTCGAGATCGCCGGCCAGCTCGGCCTCGATGTCATCATCCATTCGCAGAACCGCGGTTACGGCGGGAACCAGAAGACGTGTTACGACGCCGCCCTGGCTGCCGGCGCCGACATCGTGGTCATGCTCCACCCGGACTACCAGTACGACGCCACCAGGATCCCCGCCCTGATCGCCCCGATCGCGGACGGCTCGCGCGACCTGATGCTGGGCAGCCGATTCCTGGGTGACCCTCTGGCGGGCGGCATGCCGCGCTGGAAGTACGTCAGCAACCGCTTCCTCACCGTGCTGGAGAACCTGGCGTTTGGCCTGCGCCTGTCCGAGTACCACACCGGCCTGCGCGCCTACAGCCGGCGGTTGCTGGAGACCGTCCCCTATCAGCTCAACAGCGACGACTTCGTGTTCGACCAGGAACTGATCGCGCAGGTCGTGGCGGCCCGGATGGCCGGCCGGATCGGCGAGATCGCGGTGCCGACGCGCTACTTCGAGGAGGCCTCCTCCGTCGGGTTCCGGCGGAGCGTGGTGTATGGGCTCTCGACGCTCCGGGTGGTGGCCCGCTACGTGCTCCATCGAGGGCGTCTCCGTCGCTCAGCCAAGCTCAGCGCCCGGCGCCGTCCGGAGTGAGGGCTGGAGCCCCGCGCCGGTGACGGCGTTGACGCCGTTCCCGTTTGTCGGCGATTGCGTCGCGCCGAGGCGCGCCAGCTTGGCCTTCTACGAGGGCCGTGAACAGGCGCTGCGCCTGTAGTTTCCGAACGGCCAGCCGCATGCGATGCTGTGCCTCGACGCTCGACACACAAGCAAGGAGACCGCGATGACCGTCACGGTCAGACGAGGCCGGGAAGCCCGCCAGACGGAGCGCCTGGCGAGGGCGATGGAATCGCTGCCGTATCTCACCCGAACCCTTGAACCGGTGGAAGTCGTCTCCGTCGAGGGCCTCGAGCTGATCGAGCACAACGCCGACATCCTGCTCGAACAGGTCGGGATCGAGATCGGCAACTACCCCGAAGCGGTCGAGATCTTCCGGGGCGCCGGCGCCGACGTCGACGCAAGCGGGACGCGTGTCCGGTTCGAGCGCGGGATGTGCCGCCGGATCATCCAGGCAACCGCTCCACGGGTGTTCACCCAGCGCGCCCGCAACCCGAAACGGGATGTCGTCATCGGCGACCCATATGTCGTCCTCGCACCGGCCTACGGCTCGCCGTTCATCCACAACCTCGACGACGGCCGGCGCTACGCGACGATCGAGGATTTCCGCAATTTCGTGAAGCTGACCTACATGAACCACACGCTCCATCACGGTGGTGGCACGCTGTGCGAGCCGGTCGATCTCCCCGTCAACAAGCGTCACCTCGACATGGTCTACAGCCACATTCGCTACACCGACAAGGCGTTCATGGGCTCCGTGACCCACCCCGGCCGGGCGCAGGACTCGGTCGACATGGTCAAGCTCGTGTTTGGCGAAGCCGCCGTGGGGCGAGACCACGTGATCATGGGCCTGGCCAATGCCAACTCGCCGATGTCGTGGGACTACAACATGCTCGGTTCGGCCAAGGTGTACGCGGAGAACAACCAGATCGTGTTGGTCACCCCGTTCATCCTCGGTGGCGCCATGGCCCCGGTGACGGTCGCCGCGGCCGCCACGCAGACCCTGGCGGAGGCGCTCGCGGGGATGGCCTTCTGCCAGATCGTGCGACCCGGCTCGCCCGTGATCTTCGGTTCGTTCGCGTCGTCCATGTCGATGCAATCGGGTGCGCCGACCTTTGGCACGCCGGAGCCGCAGCTCGTGCTGTTCGTGATGGCCGCGCTCGCCCGGCGTCTCGGCGTCCCGTTCCGCAGCGGCGGCAACTTCACGGCGTCCAAGATTCCCGACTACCAGGCCGCCTACGAAAGCGCCATCAGCTTCATGGCCACGATGCAGGCCGGGGTCAACTTCAACCTCCACACGGCCGGGTGGCTTGAAGGCGGGCTGGCCATCGGCTACGAGAAGTTCATCCTCGATGCCGATCAGGCGTCGATGACGGGGGCCTATCTCACGGGTGTCGACCTGAGCGACAACGGGTTGGCGCTCCAGGCCATGCTCGACAGCGGACCGGGCCAGCACTTCCTCGGCTCGCCGCACACGCTGGCCAACTTCGAGACCGCGTTCTGGCGCTCCGAGCTATCGAACAACGACAGCTTCGAGCAGTGGGAGGCCGAAGGGTCGCGCGACGCCGCCGTCCGGGCCAACGCTCGCTGGAAGCAGACCCTCGCCGAGTACGAGGAGCCGCCGCTCGACGAGGGGATCCACGAGGCGATCCGCGACTGGATCGACCAACGCAAGGCCAGCTTCCCCGACTCCGACGTCCAGGACTAGCGAGGCTGGCTCTATAGCCTCCCCGTGTCCCAGAACCCGAGTTCGCGCATCTTCTTGTGGATGGTTCGGGCCCGCGGTAGATCGATATTGCCTCGCTCAACCGCCAGTTTGAGCAGTGCCCGAATGCGGAGCGGCCGCAATCCTGGCAGTAGTTGCCCTGCGACCCGAATCGCGTCGTTGTCGTCGGTCGCCGGACGCCACCGTCGATTGACGCATATGGTCAACATGGCCGCCTCGCCTGGGCCCAGACCCACGAGAAGCCCGAAACGGCGCACATGTGCCGGCTCGCGCAACTCAGCGTAGAGGAGGAGTTCATCGTCCTGGAGATCGGCGACCCCGAGGACTCCGCTCTCGACGAGTCCAGGGAGCAGCTCGAACTCGGGCAACGCCTGTTTCGAGCGAGCGCGAACTTCAGCCGGCGTCCCCGGGTCCTCACAACGACGGCGATGCAGGTGCAGGCCGCGTCGGAGTTCACTCATCGCCTCCTCGCGGCCGCCGTCGGATTCGTCCGGGTCAAATACCACCCGCGGAATCAGGAGTGAGCCCCCGCCGAGATCTGCGAGCAGTCTGATCTCGCCCGCCGCCAGGAAGTAGTTGACGACGACCGCGTCAAAGACGACGGGCAGCTCAGGCGGCGGCGCGTTTACGGACACCCTCGAACTCGCGCTGCTCCTGTACCGCGGTCGCGTCGCCGTCGCCGCTCGGTGGGGCCATCAGCTCCGCCATCTCATCAACGGTCAGGCCGGTGAAGCCGGCGGCAGATGCCGGACTCATCCGGCCGTCCCGCAGCGCCAACGTCAGGGCGCGGATGAAGCGCCGGGGGAATCGTTCGAGGCGCCAGCGCGCCGGATCCTGGCGCCATTCCTCCGGGTGGACGGCATAGCCGAGTGCCGAGGCGATTGCGACGGGCCGCGCCCCCTTGAGCTCCTCGTACGCCTCGGGACTCAGGAGCTTCGCTTGAAGCAGGCGAACGAGCATCGTTCCGTAGGAGACCCCGTACAACCGCTGCAGATGGACGGCCTCATCCGCACTCGTGACGTTCTTGATGCCGAGGCTCTCGCCGGCACGCCGGAGCCCCTCCTGGGGAACGAGGAACTCTCCGGCCCATGCGTCGGCAAAGCGTTCCTTCTCGTCCTGTCGGCCCCAGTAGCTGACGACCTGGCTGTCGCGCTGGCTGTGGTAGAGCGCGTGGGCGAGCTCATGGGCGATCGTGAAGACCTGGCGGCCCGGCGTTGTCTGCAGGTTCACGGCAATACACATTCCAAGCCGTGGGTGATTCAGGAACGCTCCGGATATTCCACGTTGGAGGTCGGCACCAAGCGCGGTCCGAAACACCGTGATCCCGGCGTCGTCGAGCACACCGGTGAGGTCGCCGACGGGCCCGAGACCAAGGCGCAGCCAGTCGCGCACCTCTTCGGCCTTGCGCCTGATGTCGTCGCGGCCGATGAATCCCTTGCGGATCGAGAAGGGTGATTGGCGCAGCGGAAAACTGGGCTGCTCGAGCTGGTCAAGCAGATCCGCGTACTGATCGAGAAACCGGACGAAGTCTCGAAGACCGGCTTCCGCGGCCTCATCGATCCCGCTCTCGGCATCGCGAAAGAGCAGGGCAACGAGATCGGCGCCCGGGGTGGTGATTGATCCGGGCAGCGGTGTGTCCAGATCCACGAGCACGGATAGCGGCATGCCGTAGACGGCGGCGAGTCGCTCAAGCGTCTGCTCGCTCGGACGTCGCTGGCCATGCTCCCAATGGGAGACCATCACCCGGCTGACCCCCAACAGATCGGCGACCACGTCCTGTGAGAGACGCCGTGCCTCTCGGGCGGCTCCGAGCCGTTCACTTATTCCAGTCGTGACGATGCCCTCCCTCCTTCCTCGGTGGCTGCGTTACGAGTTCATGCTCTGCTATTGTAGTTACGCAACCTTACCTTGGACCGATCATATCGTAACACACGCAAGGAGGTCTCGGGGCGATGAAGACAGTCGTGGTGCACGAGGTCATCGTCCTGACCGACGCCGAATTCTTCGGGGAGGCGGCCGACCTCGACCGCAACCTCCTCAACCTGCTGGTCGTCGCCGAGCTGACTGCGGCCGAGAAGGCCGAGTTTGAGCGCCGCTACCGGGAGCGCGTCGACGACTGGCGGCCCGTCCTGTCCGGACCGCAGCCGGCAACAGATCGGCTCATGCGACCAGATTTCGGAGCGTCGCCCATCCTGGCCTGGACCTGGACCTGGACCTAGATCGCCACGGCGCCGGCACAATACTCCGACGTCCAGGTTCGGCGGGCCCCAGCGCCCCTCCCCGCAACAGATCGTCAGCGTTTCTGGAGCTGTCGCAGCTCCTCGAGCGGGATGTGGCAGCTCATCTGGTGGCCCGGTTCGACCTCGATGAGCGGCGGCTCGGTTACCTCGCAGAGATCCTCGATGGCACGATGGCAGCGGGTGTTGAAGACGCAGCCGGTCGGTGGATTGGCCGGGCTTGGGATCTCGCCTTGGAGCAGGATCCGCTGGCGGTCCTCGCCGTCGACGTTCGGGACCGCCGAGAGCAGGGCCTCCGTGTAGGGGTGGTTCGGCCCCTTGAAGACCGTCTCCGACTCGCCGACCTCCATGATCCGACCGAGGTACAGGACGGCAATTCGGTCGGCGAGGTAGCGGACGACGCCAAGGTCGTGCGAGATCAGGAGGTAACTCGTCTTGCTCTTGATCTGGAGTTCGGACAGCAGGTTCAGGATCGCGGCCTGGACCGACACGTCGAGCGCGCTGGTCGGCTCGTCGGCGACCACGATCCTGGGATCGCCCGCGAACGCGCGGGCGATGGCCACGCGCTGCTTGAGGCCACCCGACAGCTGGCGCGGCTTGAGGTCCAGATGTCGTTGGGTCAGTCGAAGATCTGCGGCCAGGCTGTCGACTCGATCGTTGACGGCCCGGCCCTTCAGCCCGGTCAGCTTGCTGACCGAGCGAGCCAGGATCTGGCGCGCCGACCACCCGCGGTTGAGCGCCGAGTCCGGGTTCTGGAAGACCATCTGGATCGATCGCTTGTCGGCGGTTGGGCGGCCCGCCGATCGCGACGCAAGGGCATGCGCATCGAGTTCGATCTGGCCGCCCGCGTCCGGGCTCTCGATCCCGAGAATCGTCTTTGCCAAAGTCGACTTGCCGGAGCCGGACTCCCCGACGAGCCCGAGCGTCTCGCCGTCGTGCAGCCCCAGGTTGATGTTGACCAGTGCCGGCACGTCGTGGCCGCCCTGGTGGAATGTCTTCGAGACGCTCGACAGCGTCAGCGCGAGATCGCCGCGAACGGCGTCCTGGCCGACGAATGGCGGCGGCTCGACCAGCTCACCGAGGCGATCGCGGTGATGGCAGCGCGTCCATCGCCCAGCGCCGATCTCCACGACCGGCGGCTCGACGGTTCGACACAGGTCGCTCGCCAGCGGGCAGCGATCGACAAACACGCAGGTCGGGAGATCCGTCCCGATCTGGGGCAGGTTGCCGGGGATGGTGGAGAGCGCCCGTTCCGACTTCCGAACGCCACGGCGGGGGAGCGACCGCAGGAGCGCCAGGGTGTACGGGTGTTGCGGGTTCTCGAACAGGGACGCCGCACTCCCCTCCTCGACGATCTTGCCGGCGTACATGACGCCGACGCGATCGCACAGTGTCCGGATGACGCCCAGGTTATGGGCGATGAGCAGGACGGCGGCGTTGGTCTCGGCCTGGAGGGAACGCACGAGATCGAGGACGCTGGCCTCCACGGTCGCATCCAGCCCGGTCGTCGGCTCATCGAGCACGAGCAGCTTCGGGTCCGAGGCGAGGGCGATGGCGATGACCACTCGCTGCTGCATCCCGCCCGAGAGCTGATGGGGATAGCGCTGGTAGACCCGCCCTGGGTCGGCGATCTGGACCCGACGGAGCGCCTTGATCGCGTTGGCCTCCGCTTCCTCCCTGCCCTGGCCAAGGACGGTGAACGCCTCGGCGACCTGGGGCCCGACTTTGGTCGTCGGGTTGAGGGCGGCGCCCGGGTCCTGGTAGACCATCGAGGCGTGACGCATCCGGAAGCGGCGGACCTCGTCGTCCGTCATCTTCGTGATGTCGTCACCTGCCACCAGGATCCGGCCACCAGTGATGACCGCGTTCCGTGGCAGGTAGCGGACGGCGGCGTAGGCGGTGGTGGATTTGCCGCATCCGGACTCGCCGACCAGGCCGTAGGACTCGCCGGGGCGAACCTCGAACGAGACCCCGCGCAGGACGGGCCGCCGGATCCCGCGGACCACGTAGGCCAGCGACAGGTCCTCCACCCGGAGCGCGGCGGACGCGGCTGCGGCTGCGGCTGGGCCCGGCGGTGGCGGGAAAGCGGCCGTCTCGATCGTCATTCGCTCAGGACCGATTGCAGCGAGTCCGCAATCAGGTTGACCGCCACGACCGAGCTGGCGATCGCCAACGCCGGAAAGAGCGTGGGCCACCAGACACCGGCGATCATGTTCGTGTACTCATCGCTGACCGTCAGGCCCCAGTCGGCCGATGGTGGCTGGATCCCGACGCCGAGGAACGACAGGGTCGCCACCGTGAAGATCGCATAGCCAAAACGCACGGTCAGTTCCACCACGGTGGGTCCCAGGACGTTGGGAAAGATCTCCCTCGAAAGGATGTACAGGCCGGATTCGCCGCGGAGTTTCGCGGCCGTGACGTAGTCGAGTTGCCGCTCGGAGAGCACCGCCGAGCGCACGGTCCGAGCGACGATCGGCGTGAACAGGATCCCGACGACGCCGACGACCACGGGCGCGGAGGTACCCAGGACGACGAGCGTCAACAGGGCAACGAGGATGACCGGCAGCGCCAGGAAGGCTTCCACGAGCCGGCTGAGGACGTCGTCAACGATCCCGCGGTAGTAGCCCATGATCAGACCGAGGAAGGTCCCTGCGACCACGCCGAGGATGGCCGCCAACGGTGCCACGATCAGCACGTCGCGCGAGCCAACCATGACCCTAGAGAACACATCCCGACCGAGCCGGTCCGTGCCCATCAGGTGCTCCGGACCGGGCGGCAGATGACCGACATCAAAGGCATTGAACGGGTCGTACGGGGTGATCCGCTCGCCAAGGACGGCCGTGATGATCCAGCCGATCATGACGACGTTTCCGATGATGAACGCCGGGCGCTTGAGCAGGACTCGAACCGTTTCGCGACGCGCCTGCGCCCGCTCTGAGCTTGGGGCGGCAGCGCTGGGCGTGTCCGGCGCCGGGGCTGCGGGCGTGGCTTGCAGGTCCATCAGCGTTCGGCGTCCAGGCGGATCCGCGGGTTCATCCAGGCGATGATCAGGTCAGCCACCAGGGTCGCGACCATGTACACGATGCCGATCACGATCGCGCCTGCGGTGAGCATCGGAATGTCCTTGCGCTGGGCCGCGAACAACATCGTCTGGCCCATCCCGTTGTAGTTGAAGATCTTCTCGACGGCGATGATGCCACCGAACAGGTAGCCGATCTGCACCGCGATGACCGCCACGGTCGGGATCAGCGCGTTGCGCAGGACATGGCGGCGCATCGTCTGCGCGGTCGTGAGCCCTTTCATCAAGGCCGTGCGGGTGTAATCCGACTGGAGGACCTCGATCGTCCCGGCCCGGGTCATCCGCGCGATGTATCCGAAATAGACGATCGCCATGGCCATGGCCGGCATCAGGAGATAGCGGATCTGGGTGGGAACGTCCGAATCGCGTGGAGGCGTGGCCAGGACCGGCAGCAGGTCCAGTTGCACGCCGACGACCACGACCAGGATGGTGCCCGTGACGAACTCCGGGATCGATGCCGACGTCACGCCAAGCAGGACGATGGCGCGGTCCACCGGCCGATCGCGCCGTCGCGCGGCGTATAGCCCGGCGGCGATGCTCAGGGGAATGGTGATCAGGAGGGCAAGCCCGGCCAGCTTGGCCGATCGGCCGATCGAGTCGAACAGCTGAGGCAGGACCGGCTTTCCGGTCACGAATGAGTCGCCGAAGTTGAGCGTGACGATCCCCGTGATCGAGTCGATGTAGCGCGTCAGGATCGGCCGGCTGGTGCCGAGCCGCTCGTTCAGGGCGTCGACGGTTTCCTGGGGCGCGAACGGCCCGAGGATCGTCCGCCCGACGTCGTTTGGCAGGACGTTGGCGATGATGAATACGATCGTGGCGAGGAGCCACAGCGTGATCAGCGAGAGGAGCAGCCTGCGCGCGATGAAACGAGCCATCGGCTACCTCGCGCCGTGGTTCAGCTGAATCCGGTCGTGAGGACGATGGGTCGGCCCACCGTCCTCATGCGACGCGGCGTCAAAGTGTCGTCAGACCTGAGACGCCGCGGAGAAGAACATCTGCCCGAGCGCGCTCGAGTAGACCCCGTTGAACCTGTTGGAGTTGCCGGCGAGGTAGTTGTAGAAATACGGCACGCCGATCGGAACGTCCTCGTTGAGGATCGTTTCGATCTTGCCGCAGGCGGTCTTCTGGGCGTCGACACCGACCGCGGTCTGGAACTCGGTGAACGCCGCATCGAAGGCTGCTGACGAGTACTGCGAGGAATTCCACACGCCGTTGGTCTTGAGCGCGGCGTTGAGGTAGACGTCCGGCGTGGCGCGATGGCCGTAGTCCACGATGCCCAGCTCGGCGGCGCCGGAGCACGGCGGTTCCGCCGGCTCACCCGGGCACCACTGCGCGCCGTAGAACGTGTTGAGGCTCTCGACGGCCACCTCGAGGTTGATCCCGGCCTGTGCGGCCTGGCTCTTGAGGAGGACGGCGAGGTCCGGGATTTCCAGGAGCTCGCCCACGTGCAGGACGGCCGTCAGGTTGCTGACGCCGGCCTCGGCCAGGAGCGCCTTGGCCTTGTCGATATCCTGGACACGCTGCGGCACGGACGGATCGAAGTACGGGTAGATCGAGGCGATGACGTGGTCGTTGGCCACATCGGCCCGACCCTTGAACAGCTGCTGGACAAGCGCCGGCCGGTCAAAGGTGTAGGCGAGGGCCTGGCGGACCCGCTTGTCGGCGAACTGCCCGGTGTCGGTGCGCATCCAGATCTGGCGGTGGAGTGCCGCCTGCGTCGCGATGATGCTGAAGTTTGGGTCATCAAAGAGACCGGCGCCTGACAGCACGTCGAACTGGACGATGGCGTCGACCTGGTCGCCCTGGTAAGCGGTGACCATCGGGCCGGTCTCATCGAAGAAGATGAACTCGGTGCTGTCCAGCGACGTCCGGCCGCCCCACCACGCGTCGTTGCGAGAGAAGGTCGCGCCGGTCTGCTGGTTGTAGGTGTCGAGCTTCCAGGCGCCGGTTCCGGCGGGGGCTGCGTCCAGCGTCGTGCCGGCCGCGTAGGACGCCGGGGTGATGAGCGTCTGGGCGTTGAAGACCGAGACGAGGTACGGGAAGTTGCCGTTGCCACCGACCAGGGTGAATGTCACGGTATTCGCATCGGTCGCGACCGCGCCACCGATATCGAGGACGCCCTTGAGACCGGAGTTTCCGGCCGCCACGAGGCGGTCCATCGTCGCCACCACATCGGCCGACGAGAACGGTGACCCGTCGTGCCAGGTGACGCCCTGGCGCAGGTTGAAGGTCCAGACCGTGCCGTCCCCATTGGGCGTCCACTTCTCGGCGAGGCCCGGGGCAATGTCGGAGCCGGCAGCGTTCAGCGTGCACAGGAACTCGAACGACTGGGCGGTGATGCCGTAGCCACCAAGATCCTGCATGCCGACCGGATCGATGGACACCGGGCGCTGGAGGGCGACCCGGATACTGCCACCCGCGACCGGGGCGGCCGTCGGCGCGGTCGTCGGGGCGGCCGTTGGGCCGGAAGTCGAGGGCGCGGAGGTGGGCGCGGCGCCACTGGGGCTCGCAGCCGGGCTGCTACAGGCGGCGATGACCGCGCCGATCGAGCCCATCGACAGGCCCAGGACCGTGCCGCGCTTGATGAATTCGCGGCGGCTCAGCCGGCCACGGGCGAACGCCTCGACCACGTCGAGCTGGAGCGGTGTCGTCGATCGGCGAACACGGTCCAATCGGGAATAGTCCATCGCGTCATTCCTCCGGCGTGTATCTGTTGCGAGGAGCCCAGAAGCGGGCATCGATCGCGGAGCCACCGCGCTCCGGGATTAGCTCCTCCAGCCGGACTGCGGTGTGCCCGAACGGTAGCGGCGCCCCTCCCGACTGTCAACGAATGGCGCGCGCGAATTCAGGATGATTCGCATCTCGTCGGGGCGATTGCGCGATACTCCGGGCGTGAAGATCACCGGGATCGAGCTGACCCGCCTCGTGCTGCCGCTCGAACCGGCGTTCCCTGCCGCCTGGGATCCGGTCCCAAGGACCCGCTTCGCGGCCACGATCGTTCGCGTGGAGACGGACGCCGGAGTGGTGGGCGTCGGATCCGGCGACACGATGGACGGCTTCGAGGCGTTCCGGCACCTGTTCGTCGGGCAGGATCCGCTGGCGATTGCCCGGCACGTCCGCGTGCTCGAGACGATCGACTTCCACGCGAGCCGCTACTGGCCGCTGGAGGTCGCCCTGTGGGACATCGTCGGACAGGTTGCCGGGCTGCCGGTCGCCACGCTCTTCGGCGGGTCGACAGACGGGCTGCCGGTCTACGCCTCGTGCGGCATGCTCCTGCCGCCGTCCGCCCGGGCTGAGTCTGCGCTGCGGATGCGCGACGAGGGATTTGGGGCGCTCAAGATCCGGGTGAACCCCCGCCAGCTCGAGGAAGGGATGGCAGCCGTTGCGGCCACCCGCGAGGCCGTCGGCGAATCGATGGCGATCATGGTCGACCTCAACCAGGGCTGGCGGATGGCCGGCGATACGTCACGGGCCCTCGACCCGGTCGCAGCGCGGGAAATCGCCGCGCGACTGGCTGACTACGGGGTGCTATGGGTCGAGGAGCCGCTCGCCGGCACGGACCTGCGCGGGTTGGCGGCGCTCCGGGCCTCGGCGCCGGGGATCCGCATCGCGGGCGGCGAGATGACGAGGACCTTCAATGAACTGCTGGCCGCACTCGACGCGGACGCGTTCGACGTCCATCAGCCCGACGTCGTGCTGGCCGCCGGGATGCTGCGGGCGAGGACGATTGGGGAGATCGCGCTTGCCCGTAACCGCTGGTTCACGCCGCACACGTGGACCAACGGGATCGGCCTGCTCGCGAACCTCCACGTGGCGGCAGGCGTGGGCGGCGGACCGTATCTCGAATATCCCTACGATCCGCCCGGCTGGACCCCGGAACGGCGCGACTTCATGCTGGCGGAACCGATCCGACCGGGACCCGATGGGATCCTGCGGGTCCCGACGACGGCTGGTCTCGGGATCGCGCTCGACGAGGACGCGGTTCGGCGGTACGCCGCGTGACCACGGTCCCATGACCGACCTCGACGCGCCAGACGGCCCGGGCCCACGGCGGCGTCGGAGCGGTGGCCGGGACAGCCACTCGCGCCGCACGCTCCCCGAACAGCGCCCGTGGGCCCAGCCGCGTCTGCGCTACACGCCCACCGCGGTTGTGTCCGACGACGAGCTCGAAGCCATCCACACGGCCTCCCTCCGGGTCCTGTCGGAGATCGGGATGGACTTTCTCGACGCCGATGCGCGGGAGGTCCTTCGCGTCGCGGGGGCCCACGTTGAGCCAGGTAGCCCCCGGGTCAGGTTCGATCCCGACATGGTGGTTGAGACGATCCGGACCGCCCCGGCCTCCTTCACCTTTCACGCCCCGAACCCCGCGCACGACCTCCAGATCGGCGGCGACTGGATCGCATTCGGGACGGTCGGCAGCCCGCCCAATGTGGCGGACCTGGATCGCGGTCGGCGGATCGGCAACCGGGCCGACTACCAGAATCTGTTGCGCCTGGGACAGTCACTCACCCAGGTTCACTTCCTGGCGGGCTACCCGGTGGAGCCGGTCGATATCCACCACGGGGTCCGCCACCTCCACGCCACGTTCGACGCCCTCACGCTCATGGACAAGCCGATCCATGCCTACAGCCTGGGTCGCCAGCGCAATATCGACTGCCTCGAGATGGTGCGCATCGCCCGGGGGATCGATGCCGCGCAGCTCGATCGCGAGCCATCAATCTTCACCGTCGTCAATTCGAGCTCGCCGCTTCGCCTCGACACGCCGATGCTCCAGGGGATCATGGAGTTCGCGGCCCACAACCAGATCGTCTGCATCACGCCGTTCACGCTGGCGGGCGCGATGGCGCCGGTCACCCTGGCCGGAGCGCTGGCCGAGCAAAACGCCGAGGCGCTGGCGGGCATCGTCCTCACCCAGGCCGTGCGGCCCGGGGCGCCGGTGATCTACGGCGGGTTCACCTCGAACGTTGACATGCAGTCGGGCGCGCCCGCGTTCGGGACGCCGGAGTACATGCGGACGGCGATGATCGGCGGCCAACTGGCACGGCGCTACGGCGTGCCCTATCGATCGTCCAACGTCTCGGCCGCCAACGCCCTGGATGCCCAGGCGGCCTACGAATCGGTCTTTTCGCTATGGGGCGCAATCATGGGCGGGGTCAACCTGCTGATGCACGGCGCCGGTTGGATGGAGGGCGGACTCCACGCCAGCTACGAAAAGATGATTCTCGATGCGGAGTTGCTCGGGATGGTCTCCGCGTTTCTGGATCCGGTCGTCGTGGACGAGGACAGTCTCGCCTTTTCGGCGATGCAGGAGGTCGGCCCAGGCGGCCATTTCTTCGGGGCGGCGCACACCCAGTCCCGTTATCGGACCGCCTTCCACAAGCCGATGCTCAGCGACTGGCGCAATTACGAGACCTGGGAGGAGGCGGGCTCGCCGCAGGTGCCGGCCAAGGCCAACCGGATCTGGAAGGAACTGCTGGCGGTTTACGAACCGCCGCCCATGGATCCGGCCGTCCGCGAGGAGCTGGAGGCGTTCGTTGCCCGCCGAGTCGCTGAGGGCGGCGTCCCCACCGACTATTGACATCTGATGCGCGACGAGTCAGCATCACGCATCATGCCACGCACGACCCTGGATCTCGATGCCACCGTGACGCGGGAGCTACGCCGTCGGGCGAAGGGCGAGCGGAAGAGCATGGGCGAGGTGGCATCCGAGACCCTGGCACGGGCCTTCGCCGAGCCGTCTGCGGAACCGCCGCCGTTCGAGTGGAAAACGCACGACATGGGGCTCCCGTTGATTGACCTCGAGGACAAGGACGAGCTCTATCGGATTCTCGACGGAGAGTGAGCGCATCCGTTGACGCGAACATCCTCGTCTACGCCGACAATGTCGACGATCCCGCGCATGGGATGGCCCGCGCGCTGATCGGTCGGCTCTCGACCGGGCCGGATCTGCTCTACCTCTTCTGGCCCACGATCCTTGGATACATTCGTATCGTGACGAACCATCGGATCCTGCGGCGACCCATCCCGCCGGCGGAAGCGGTGCGCAACGTCGAAGCCTTGATGGCCCTGCCCCACGTCGTGGTTCGCGGCGAGGGCGATGGGTTCTGGCGATCCTATGTTGTTTCCGGCGGCCTGACGGCCCGCGGCAACGCCGTGCCGGATACACACCTCGCGAGCCTGATGCGGGAGCATGGCGTACGCACCCTGTATACGCGCGACAGCGGCTTTCGCCGCTTCGAATTCCTGGACGTCCGCGACCCATTCAGCCAAACCCCGGTTGACGAAGGAGTCCCGTGAAGTCATCTGCCCAGGTGGTCGTCATCGGAGGTGGGGTCGTCGGTTGCAGCGTGCTGTACCACCTGACCAAGGCGGGCTGGAACGATGTGATGCTGCTCGAACGCAAGGAGCTCACTGCCGGCTCAACCTGGCACGCCGCCGGCGGGATGCACACGCTCAACGGCGATCCGAACGTGTCCAAGCTCCAGCAGTACACCATCGGGCTGTACCAGGAGATCGAACGGATCTCCGGGCAGGACTGCTCCATCCACCTGCCCGGCGGCCTGATGCTGGCCGATACGCCGGTCCGGATGGACTTCCTGCGCATGGCCCAGGCACGCGGCCGCTATCTCGGCATGGACCTGGAACTGATCACCCCAAACGAGGCGCGCGACCTCTTCCCGCTCCTGGATCCGAAGTACTTCGTGGGGGCGATGTACGACGCCGTGGAAGGCCACGTTGACCCGACCGGGGTCACCCGGGCCTATGCGAAGGCCGCCCAGATGGCCGGTGCGGAGGTCCACCGCAATACCCGGGTCAGTGGGCTGTCGCAGCGGCCCGACGGAACGTGGGACGTGGCCATCGACGGCGGCGACAGCGTTCATGCGGAGCATGTCGTCAATGCCGGCGGGCTGTGGGCGCGCGAGGTCGGCCGGATGGTCGGGCTGGAGCTGCCGGTCCTGGCCATGGAGCACATCTACCTGATCACGGCAGACATGCCCGAAGTCGCCGAGCACGTGGCGCGGACCGGTCGGGAAATGCCGATGACGCTCGACTTCGGGGGTGAGATCTACCTGCGCCAGGAGGGTGGCGCGATGCTCATGGGTACGTACGAGCAGGCGTGCGTGCCGTGGTCGCCGAAGGAGACTCCGTGGGACTTCGGAACGAACCTCCTCAAGCCGGACATGGACCGGATCACGCCTGAGCTCCAGGTCGCCTTCAAGCACTACCCCGCGATGGGCACGACCGGGATCCGCAGGATTGTCAACGGGCCCTTCACGTTCTCCCCCGACGGCAACCCGCTGGTTGGCCCGATCCGGGGGCTGCGCGGCTATTGGGTCGCCTGCGGCGTGATGGCCGGGCTCTCACAGGGCGGCGGCGTGGGTCTCGCGCTGGCCACCTGGATGACGTCCGGCGACCACGGTGATTCCGGCATGGATATCTGGGGCATGGACGTCGCGCGCTATGGCGACTACGCCACGCTGGGGTACACCAACGCCAAGGTCCAGGAGAACTATCGACGCCGCTTCCGGATCACGTTTCCGAATGAGGAGCTGCCGGGCGCGCGCCCGCTGCTCACCACGCCAATCCACGACCGCCTGATTGCGGCCAATGCCGTCTGGGGCGCAACGTTCGGGTTGGAGCACGCCCTCTGGTTCCAGGAGCAGGGCCTCGAGCCGAAGGAGGAGGTCACCTTCCGCCGGTCCAATGCCTGGTCGCAGGTTGCCGGCGAAGTCGCAGCCGTCCGCGAGCGGGTTGGCATGACCGAGATCTCCAACTACGCCAAGTACCGGGTCACGGGGCCGGGTGCCGAGGCGTGGCTGTCATCGCTGTTGACCGCCCGGATGCCGGCAGTCGGGCGGATCACCCTCACCGCGATGCTCAACGAGGCCGGTCGGATCGTCGGCGAGTTCACGGTCGCTCGTGCTTCCGAGGCGAGCGTATTCCACCTGTTCGGGTCGCTACCCGCCGAGGTCCATCACTCGCGCTGGTTCCGCCAACACTTGCCCGTTGACGGCAGCGTGCAGTTCGAGGTCCTGGGCCTGGGGCTCACGGGGTTGTCCGTTGCCGGCCCGCTGTCGCGCGACGTCCTCGCCGCGGTGGCTCCAGACCTGGACCTGTCGACCGAGGCGTTCCCGTTCATGACCTTCCGGCGCGTGGACCTGGGGATGATCCCCGCGCACCTCGCCCGGATCAACTACGCCGGCGATCTCGGCTACGAGCTGTGGGTCGCGCCCCAATACCAGCGCGTCCTGTTCGACCGGCTCATGGCGGCCGGGCAACCGCACGGCCTGCGGCTGTTCGGGATGCGCGCGTTGATGTCGCTCCGCCTGGAGAAGAACTACGGGACTTGGTTCCGTGAATACCGGCCAATCTATACGCCCCAAGAGGCGGGAATCACCCGCTACATCAAGCTCGACCACGAGTTCATCGGCCGGGCGGCCCATGAGGCCGAGATGGCCGCCGGCGGTCCGCGGCGCCGTCTGGTCGCGTTCGTGGTCGAGCCCGACCCGGCAGACCCGGCCGACGTGATCGGTGACGAGCCGATCTGGCACGACGGGAAGGTCGTCGGCTGGGTGACCTCCGGCGGCTACGGCCACCACGTCAAACAGTCGCTGGCGCTCGGCTACGTGCCGACGGAACTCGCCGGCCCGGACGGTCCCGACGGCACAGGGTTCGAGATCGAGATCATCGGGCGGCGCCGGCCCGCCCGGCTCCAGCCGGAGCCACTGTTCGACCCCCGCGGCCTCCGGATGCGCCGGTGAAGGGCAGGTGTGATGGTATGATGGCGCCATCATGATGGCACGCACGCAGATCAGCCTCAGACCCGAAGCTCACCGACGAGCCAGGACTCGTGCCGCAGCGCTTGGGATCTCGCTCGCTGAGTACATGCGGCGTCTGGTTGATCGCGACCTTCAAGACACACCGATGCCGAAGGCGGACATCTCCAGCATCTTTGGTCTCGGCGATTCAGGCGGGTCCGATGTCGCCACGTACAAGCACGAGTACGTCGGTGACGCCGTTGACGCGGCCCACCCCCGCCGTTGACGCTGTTCGTCGATACGTCGGTCTTCTACGCGGCCGTCGACCTCGGAGACGTCGAGCATCCGCGCGCCCGAGCGGTCCTCGGCATGAACGAGCGATTCGTGACAACAGACCACGTTCTGGTCGAGACGTGGCTGCTCGTCCAGCGACGGCTCGGCCAGCCCACTGCCGATGCGTTCTGGGGTCGGGTTCGTGCGGGCGTCGTGACCCCCGAGTTCGTAGTTGCCGCCGATCTTGAGGCCGCCTCGCAGATCGGCGAGGCATTCTCAGACCAGGCTCTCTCGATCGTCGACCGTACGAGCTTCGCGGTGATGCTCAGGCTCGGAGTTCATCGCGCCGCGTCGTTCGACAAGGACTTCGCGGTGTTTCGGTTCGGCGCACGTCGTGAGCGAGCCTTCGAGATCGTCCGTTGAGTGACGAGACGCTGGGCCGGATGGTCGTCGACGGGCGACCCGTAGCGTTCGAAGCCGGCGACTCCGTGGCCGTGGCGGTCCTGCGTGCCGGCGAGGTGCCCGGACGCGGCGGGACGCTGTGCCTGGCCGGGGACTGTGGGAACTGTCTGGCGGTCGTCGATGGCGTGGCCTACGTCCGGACGTGCCAGCTTCCGGCGCGGCCTGGGTTGCGGGTGGAGCGACATCCACATCCGCGGGACGGGATGCCGTCACTTCCGGTTGTCTCGCATCCGGATCTTGCAGCTTCCCCCGTCGGCCGCGAGATCGCCGTAGAGCGACGGGTCGTCGACCTTGCGGTCATCGGCGGTGGCAGGAGCGGGCTGGCGGCCGCAGCGGCGGCTCGGGCGGCCGGTCGCGACGTGCTGGTCCTCGACGCGGCGGCCGGTCATGAGGTCGTGGCGATCTACCCGGGACCCGCGATCGTCGTCCGGACGGCCACCGGCATGCTCCACGTGGAACCGCACGAGATCATCGTCGCCACCGGTGCCGCGGAGATCCAGCCGGTGTGTCCCGGGAACGACCTGGCCGGCATCGTGACCGCGCGAGCCGCGCTCGAGCTCCACGCCGCCGGCATCGATCTTGGACGCGCGGTTGCGGTCGGGGCCCCGCCCGCAGATGTTCCATGCCTGCAGGTCGAAGGATTGCTGGTTCGTTTCGAAGGTGATGCGGGCGGGCGAGTGAGTGCCGTCGTCACCCGGGACCCGATGACCGGAGCCGAGCGGACAACCCCGTGCGAGACCGCAATCGTGGGCCTTGGCCGGTCCCCGCGCGACCTCCTGGCCCGGATGGCCGGCAGCGCTGCCCTGAGCACGGTTGGCTCTGCCGGCGAGGAGGACCCGCTGCCACCGGCGCCGACCGACCCGTCCGCGTTCGTCTGCGGCTGCATGCGCGTGACCGTCGGCGACCTCGACGAGGCGTGGTCGAAGGGGTTCACGGAGCTCGAACTCCTCAAGCGGGCGACCCTCGCCGGGATCGGGACGTGCCAGGGTGGGGCCTGTCTGCCCCACGTCCGCTCGTGGATCGCCGCCCGCACCGGCACCGTCCCCGATCCGTTCACCGCCCGCCCCGCGTCGCGCCAGATCACGCTCGCCGAGGCCGCCGCGGATACCTACATCGATGCCTTCCGGCGCACGCCGCTCCATGACGAGCACCTCGCCCTGGGGGCCCGGATGGACCGCTTCGGGAGCTGGTGGCGGCCGTGGCACTACGGCGACATCCTCGGGGAGTACTGGGCTGTGCGCGAGGCGGTCTCGATCGGCGATGTCAGCACGCTGGGCAAGCTGGTCGTCTCCGGCCCGGACGTAGTCGAGTTCCTCGAGCGGCTCTACCCGTGCAACGTGGCCGATATCAAGCCCGGCCGCTCTCGCTATGCGCTCCTGCTCAACGAGCGTGGCCATGTCATGGACGACGGGATGATCCTGCGCGAATCGCAGGACGGGTTCGCGCTGACCTTCACGTCAGGCGGGGCGGCCAATGCGGAGATGTGGGTCCGCGACTGGATCGACGAATGGGGCCTCCGGGTCCACGTGCTGGACCGAACCATGTCACTCGCCGCGATCAACGTGACGGGGCCGCTGGCCGGAGAACTGCTCCGGCGCGCGGGTCTCCCCGAGCCACCGCGCTTCCTTGGCCACGTCCACGCCGAGGTGGCCGGGGTGCCGTGCCACGTGATGCGGCTCTCGTTCACCGGCGAGGCGGCGTACGAGCTGCATCATCCGGTGGACCGCTCCGTGGAGTTGTGGCGAGCGCTGATGGCGCTCGGCGGTGACCTCGGGATCAAGCCGCACGGCCTCCAGGCGCTCTTCGCGCTGCGCCTTGAAAAGGGCCACGTGATCATCGGGATGGACACGGAGCTGGACACGACGCCACGTCGCCTGGGCATGGACTGGGCGGTGCGGATGGAGAAGCCGTGGTTTATCGGCCGGGCAGCGCTGGAACGGACGGCGAAGCTGCCGGACCGTCGACGGCTGGTTGGGTTCAGCATGGACGGCCCGGATGCGCCGGTCGAAGGCAGCCCGATCTGGTCCGACGGCGAGATCATCGGGCACGTGACGGGAAGCTGGCACTCCCCGGTGCTGGGCCGGACGGTCATGCTCGGCTGGCAGAAGCGGACACCGTTTCCCGACCGGGTGCAGATCGATGGTCGGGAAGCCGTCGTGACCCCGACCCCCTTCTACGACCCGGAGGGACGTCGTGCCCGCGCTTGATCGACTGCACGGTGCGCGCGTGGTCGCGGATCCGGCCGCGCTCGACGCGCTTGTGGCGCGCTCGCTGCCCGCCGGGGCGCTGGCGCTGCGTCTCGCACCGGACGATCTGTTCATCATCGACATCGACGCAGCCTCCCTGCGGATCGAGGACGGTCACGCCATCGCGGTTGACGATGCCGGCTGGGTGGGCGCCTGGTGCGGGATCGATGCCGTCGCGCCCCACATCGAATGGCAGCTCCCCGTGGAGCGCCCGGCCCTGGTCCAGGGATCGATCGCCGGTGTCCCGGCGAAGCTGTGGCTACCCGGCGACGGCGACGAGGACGCGCTGCTCCTGGCCGCCGCGGCGTACGCCTCGACGCTGGCTGACCGCCTTGGGTGGCGCGCATGAGCGACTACACCCGGACCCTGTTGCCCATCCGCTGGCCGGACGAGGGCCCGAAGCCCGCCTACGACGTCGTGATCATTGGTGGCGGCGGGCATGGCCTGGCAACCGCCTACTACCTGGCAACCCGCCACGGGATCACCAACGTTGCGGTTCTCGAGGCCGACTACATCGTGTCCGGCAACACCGGCCGGAATACGACGATCATCCGGGCCAACTACGGCATCCCGGAGGCGATCCGGTTCTATCACCACAGCCAGCAGATGTACGCGGCGCTGGAGGATGAGACGGGCGCCAGCCTGATGCATCAGACCCGCGGCATCCTGTGGTGTGCCCACACCGAAATGGCCATGCGAGCCGAGCGGGCTCGTTGTGCCATGAACCAGGCGCTTGGCGTGGAGACCGTGATGGTCACCCCGGCGGAGATCAAGGCGCTCGTTCCGCAGATCGACCTGGCGGGCGCCGGCCGCTACCCGATCCTTGGCGCCTCCCACCACCTGGCCGGCGCGACCGCCCGGCACGACCGCGTCGCCTGGGCCTACGCCAGCGGGGCCTCGCAGCGGGGGGTCGACCTCTTCCAGCACACGCCGGTCACGGCGTTGCGGGTGGATGAAGGTCGGGTCGTCGGCGTGGACACAGCAGCAGGCCCGATTTCGGCCGGGGTCGTGCTGTCGGCGACCGGAGGGCGGGTCACGAAGCTCGCTGCGCAGGTCGGACTGCGGCTGCCGATCCGGACCCATCCGCTCCACGCCTTCGTCACCAACGACTTCGCGCAGGGCCTGCGCACAATCGTCGCCAGCACCGAGCTGATGTGCTACGTCTCGCAGACGGAGCGCGGCCAGATGCTGATCGGCGCCGAGTTCGATGCGCAGCCGTCCTACTCGCGCCAGTCGTCCTTCGATGCCCTGCGCGGCTATGCCTACAAGGTGTCGCTGATGCTCCCGTTCCTGCGCGACATGCGGATCCTGCGGTCATGGGCGGGCCTGTGCGACATCTCGATCGACTACAGCCCGATCATGGGATTCACGCCGGTCGACGGCTTTCTGGTCACCACCGGCTGGGGCACCTGGGGCTTCAAGGCGATCCCGGCCGGGGGGTCACTGATGGCCGAGCTGATCGCCACGGGCCGTCCACCCGCGCTCATTGCGCCATTTGCGCTGGACCGGTTTCGCGCCGACCACGTCCTTGCCGACCAGGGTTCCTCGGGGACGCGCTGATGCACACCCTCGTCTGTCCGCGCTGCGGTCGTCGCTCGCTCGACGAGTTCGCGTTCGGCGGGGAGCGCCGCCCGGTACCCGACTGGATCACCGATCCGGACGAGCGCGACTACGACGAGGTCTGGGTCTTCGAGAACCCGGACGGCGAGACGGTCGAGCGCTGGTTCCACGCGCACGGGTGTCGGCGCTGGCTGACGGTCCGGCGCGATGCGAGCATGGATCGAGTGCTGGAGGTGCTGCCGTGACCACATTGGCGGACCGGCAGTTCGAACTGCTGCTGCGTGGTCGCGTGGCGTTCGGAGTTGGGGCCATCGAGCGTCTCCCCGAGCTGGTCGCCGCGACTGGCTGCCGGCGCGTCTTCATCGTCACCGATCCGGGCGTCACGGCGTCGGGGGTCATCGATCGCGTCAGGGCGGTGGTCGCCGCTGCCGGCCTCGCTTGCGGCATCTACCCGGATGTCGAGCCGAACCCCGGGACCACTTCCATCGAGCGGGGGAGCGCGGCGCTCGTCTTCTTTGGCTTGGCCGACACCCTGGTCGTCGCGGTGGGCGGCGGTTCCTCGATGGACTCGGCCAAGGCGATCTCGCTGCACGCCGTGAACGGTGGCCCGGTGCTGGCGCTTGGCTACCACCGCGAGGATCTCGCCTCGGGGCTCCCGCTGGTGGCCGTCCCAACCACCGCCGGGACCGGGGCGGAGACCAACACGTTCGGTGTGATCACGGACGAGGCCGCCGGGCGCAAGGACTATGTGGGGCACCCGTCGCTGCTGCCGCTCTGGACGATCCTTGACCCGGCGCTGACCGTTGGGCTGCCACCAGCCGCGACGGCGGCGACCGGCGTGGACGCCATGACCCATTCGATCGAATCGCTGCTCTCGCGCAACCCGAACCCGTTCGCCGAGGCGATGGCGCTCCAGGTGATCCGCACAGTCGGTGAGTGGCTGCCGCGCGCGGTCGCGGACGGCTCGGATCTCGAAGCCCGTTCGCAGCTTCTGATGGCCTCGCACCTGGCCGGGGTCGGCCAGGCCAGCGGGACCGGCGTGGGCCTGGTCCACGCCCTGGGACACGCGATCGGGACCCGCGGGCGGCTGCCCCACGGGCTTTCGCTGGCTGTTGTTGAGCCCGAGGTGCTCGAGTTCTACGCTGCGTCTTCGGGGCTGCGCAATCGCGAGCTGGCGCTCATTGGGGTGGCGCTGCGGGCCGTCTCGCCGACCGAGGATCCGGCGAGTGGCGCCAAGGCGGCGGTCGGGGCCGTGCGCAAGCTCCTGGCGGAGGTCGGGCTGCGGCCCAAGCTGCGGTCACTCGGCTTTGACGACGTCATGCTGGATGTGGTCGCCCAGGACGCGATCGACGACGCCGCAATCGCCAACTCGCCGCGCCTCCCGACGCTGGCCGAAGCCCGCCGCATCCTGGCTCTACGCCTGGACTGACCTGGCCATCAGGCCGGGGCGGCCGGGCGCGGCCAAGCGGGGCGCGGCCGGGCGGCCGGGGCGCAGCCGGGCGGCCGGGGCGGCCGGGCGCGATCAATTGCCAGTTGAGTCTTTGCGATGAACCCGCTGGGACGATGCACCACACTGCAGTCTGGGCGATCCACCACGCTCATTCGTCGCAGACGTTCAACTCAGAGTTGAGGGCAGGCGGGCGGGGCCCGGGGCGGGCGGCCGGGCCGGCCGAGCCGCGGGGCGGCCGGGCGCACAGGCAGGCGGCCGGGGCGGCCGGGCGCGGCGGGCGGGGCCGGCCGAGCAAAGGGCCATGGACAGGGGGGCCGGGCCGGGGCCAAGTTGTGGCAGCGTCGCCAAGTCGCCCTCGATGACCTCGCGGTCGTCCTTGTCAGCGATCTGGTCGATGGCCCGAGGCCTGCAGTCCTCAGGTCCGATCCAGCTCGCGATCGATGGCACGCAGGATGAAGCGAGCCGCTTCGGCGCTCTTGCCGCCGAGCTTCTGATCGTCCTCCTGCTCGAGCGCACGCATCAGGTCGGCCAGATAGAGGTCCATGGTCGATGTCCGTACCAGGGCGCCCGAACCAAAGGCGACATCGAGCCGCGCCACTGCCGCCCGGGCGTTAACGACGGCATGACCCTTGGCCGCGATCAGTTCGCGAACCTCCGCCCGGGCCGCGTCCGCAGCCGGCCCCGATGACGGCAGCGTTTCACTCACGTGAACCGCCGAACCGCCCGACGAACAAGACCGGGGCCGCGGCGTCGAACCGAGGCCGCTTGCCTGGGCAACGCCTGGCCGGGCGAGGTCTGGCCGGGCGAGGTCTGGCCGGGCGAGGTCTGGCCGGGCGAGGTCTGGCCGGACAACCGAGGGCTGGACCCCCCGTCCGCCCCATCCGCCCGGTCAGTCAACCCAGCCGCCCGAGCCGCCCGCCAGTCGGACTCGAGGATGCTCATCGCCAGCTCATCCCACCAACGGTCCTCTCGCCAGATCGACTCGCGCGACCGACCCTCGACGACGAAGCCGCACCGCCGATAGGCCCGAATGGCGCGGACGTTGAACTCGAACACGTAGAGCGCAATGCGGTGGAGGCCCATGACGCCGAAGGCGTGATCGATCATCAGCCTCGTGGCCTCCGTGCCGAACCCGCGGCCCCAGGTGTCGGACTCACCGATCGTGATGTGGAACAGGGCCGAGCCGTTGTCGCCGTCCATCTGGCTGAAGGCGCACGTCCCGACCAGTCGATCCGTCGCCCGCTCGTGGACCGCCATGGCCATGGCATCGGGGCCGACGACTCGCGCCGTAAAGAACCGTTCGATCTCGTCGGAGCGCATGGGTGTCTGCTGGTAACGCGCCAGGCGCGCGATCTCCGGGTCCGCATACCAGCGCCGAAATGCTCCCAGATTGTCGGGCGTGTGCCGACGGAGGGTGACCAACCGGCCGGTCAGGATGTCCGGAAACGGGCGCTGCGGGGCCATCTCCGGCACGGTATACCATCGCTGCCATGCGTCGCTGGAGCGAGCTGGCCGAGCAACTCTCGACGACCACGCGAACGTCCGGAAAGACCGCTCTGGTCGCGGACTACCTGCGGTCCCTCAGCCCCGAAGAGCTGCCGATCGCCGCCATCTTCCTGACTGGTCGCCCGTTCGCCGAAGCGGATCAGCGGGCCACGGGCCTGGGCTGGGCCGCGATCTCCTCCACGGTGGCCGAACTCGCGGCCGTTCCGGACACGGCACTGGGGGAGGCGTACGACCGATCGTCCGACCTGGGCATCGCGGTCGCGGAGGTGCTGACCGCGGCCGGGCACGCCCCGTCGCCCGCGCTGACCCCCACGCTCCGCGACGTTGCGGTGGCATTCTCGGAGATGGAGCGTGCCTCCGGACCGGCGCGCAAGTCGGCGCTCCTGCGCGACCTGTTCGCGCGGAGTGACCCGTTGACGGCAAAGTACCTGGTCAAGGTGCTTGGCGGCGACCTGCGCATCGGGCTCCGCGAAGGGCTCGTGGACGCCGGTATCGCGCTCGCCTTTGGGCGCCCGCTCGATGACGTCAAATGGGCCGGCATGCTCGTCGGCGACGCCGGGCGACTGGCCACCCTCGCCCGCGCGGACGCGCTGTCCAGTGCCGAGCTGACCCTGTTTCAACCGCTCAAGTTCATGCTCGCCTCGCCGGCCGAGGATGCCACCGAAATCATCAAGCGGCTCGGCCCCGAGGTCTGGGTTGAGGACAAGTACGACGGGATTCGAGCGCAACTCCACAAGCGGGGCGACGACGTCAGGATCTACTCCCGCGATCTGCACGACATCAGCACGGGCTACCCCGAGCTCGTCGAGGCGGCGGCGCGACTGCGTTGGGACGGCATCCTCGATGGCGAGATCCTGGCCTGGCGCGATGGAACCGTGATGCCCTTCATCGCGCTGCAGGGCCGCCTCGGCCGAAAGGCCCCGTCTGAGGCGATCCGGGCCGCCGTCCCGGTCGTCTACGTCGCATTCGACGCCATGGCGATTGGACCGGGCGATGGTGCCCCGATCGAGACCCTCCTGCGGGCCACGCTCCGGGACCGCCGCGCCCGGCTGGACGCGCTCGATCTCCCGCGCGCCGCCGCCGATGGCCGGTTTGCCGTCTCGCGTCTCTCGGTTGCAGCCGACGCCGCGGCGCTGGAGGCCGCGTTCCTTGGCGCTCGCGAGCGACGCAATGAGGGCCTGATGATCAAGGACCCGGATAGCCTGTATCTGCCCGGCCGACGCGGTCTCGGCTGGCTCAAGCTGAAGAAGGCCCTGGCCACCATCGACTGTGTCGTGGTCGGCGTCGAAGGTGGCCACGGCAAGCGTCACGGCGTGCTGTCTGATTACACCTTCGCCGTTCGCGACGAAGCGGCGGGCCGGTTGGTGAACATCGGCAAGGCCTACAGCGGGCTGACCGATGCCGAAATCGCCGAGATGACCCGCTGGTTCGAGGCCCACACCATCGCTCGCTTCGGACGATATCGACAGGTCGAGCCGACCGTCGTCGTCGAGATCGCGTTCGACGTCATCGTCCGCTCCCGCCGGCACGCTTCCGGCTTCTCGCTTCGATTTCCCAGGATCGTCCGCCTTCGAACGGACAAGCACGTCGATGAAATCGATACCGTTGCGACGGTCAACGCCCTGTACCAAGGACTCCAGCACGGCGCCGAGCTGCTGGCGACCGCCGCCACCATGGCTGCCCCGCCGCGGCGCGATTGACGCATACCGGTCCCGGGCGGCCGGTATGCTTCGCTCGTGTTCGAAGGTTTCGCCGGCGCCGCGCGCGATGCAGCCATCACCCTGGTCACTGACGCCTTTACCGTCCACGGGACCATCCACACGCGCCAACGGCGGATCACGGACATGCTCAACACCGCCGAGCACGAGTTCCTGGTCATCGAGAACGCCACGTTTGAGGAGTTCGGGGCCGCCGGCGTCGCGATCCAGGCCGATTTCGCGCAGGTCAACCTCGGCACCGTCCTGTTCGGCGTTGCCAATGAGCCGGTCGAGGCGCTCCCCGAGCTGCGCGTCTCCAAGGTCCAGGAGCGAGCCCTGATCTCCGTCCCGCCATTCACGATCACGGGTCGCATCCACCTGATGGCGGGACGCGATCTGCGCCAGGCGCTGGACGAGTTGACCGGCCGATTCCTGCCGGTAACCGAGGTGCTCTACTGGTCGGACCGTCTAGGCGAGGCACGGACGACCGCCCAGATGGTCGCGGTCAACCACAGTCGAGCCCAGATCCTGGCTCCCTACCGCGAGGTCGACCCATGGGCTGGCCTGGATCGATCCGGCGGGGCCGCCCCGGCCGGGCGTGGGCCCGGAGCCCCGGCAGCAGGCGGCGGATCAGCGGCGCCCCGGCAACCTGACCCGGCCTGGCCAGAGGTCGATCGCCCCGCCTGACCCACCCGGCTGCGCGCCGGCCGTCAACGATCCTGCGCTCAGCGATCGACCGGCAGGTCCAGCCGGTTCCCCCATTCGGCCCAGCCGCCGTCGTAGACGGCCACGTCCTCGTGGCCGAGCAGCGCCAGGACGAAGGCCAGCTTGGCCGCCGAGACGCCCGAACTGTCGTAACAGACCATCCGCCACCCGCGACTGACGTTGGCGGCATGGAGCATGGAGCGCAGCTGGGCGCCGTCGCGCAGACCTTGGCGGCCCGGTTCGCTGGTCGCCCCAACCGGCACATTCACGGCGCCCGGGATGTGCCCAAGCCGCCTGGTGTTGCCTTCAAAGCCCTTGTATTCGGCTGGTGCCCGGGCATCGAGCAGCATCACGTCAGGCGCTCCCAGCAGTCCACGAACGTCCGCGGTCACCAGCCGCGTACGATTGGGCCCACGCACGGTGAACCCGCCGCGGGGCGGTGAGACCAGGGCATTCGAGATCGGGCGACCCTCCCGCACCCAGTCGAGATACCCGCCATCGAGGATGCGGACCGTCTCGAGGCCATACGCCCGCAGACTCCACCACGCACGCGCCGCGAAGACCGACTGCGAATCGTCGTAGACCACGACGGTCGACTCGTTCGAGATCCCCGCCTGCTCTGTGACAGCCGCGATCTGTGCCGGGCCTGCCAGCAGGATTGACTCGCCACTCTCGGTTGCCTCCGACAGATGCGTCCGCCAATCGATCTGAACGGCGCCCGGAATATGCCCCACGGCGTAGACCTCGGCAGCACTGCCGTCCGGTCGCCAACGCACGTCGAGCACGCGAATGTCGGCCCGCCCGAGTTGCTCGGCCAGCCAGTCTGTCGTTGCCAGGATCTCCGGTCGGGCCAGGCCGATCATCGCGGATATCATACGGCGGTGGTCCACCCATTCCTCCCCGACGCGGACAAGCTGACCGCGGTCCGGGAGGCGCTGCCGGCTCTGTCCGCCGGGATCTACCTGAACACCGGATCGGCCGGTCCCCTGCCTGCCGAGACTGCCGCCGCGATGGCCGACATGGCGCTCTGGGAGCGCAATGTCGGTCGCGGCAACCCCCCTTCGTTCACGGACGCGTTGGCCCGCATGGATGAGGCCAGGGCCGGCGTTGCGGCCGTGATCGGAACGGATGTCTCGGCCGTCGCCCTGACCCATTCGACCACGGATGCGATGAACGCCGGGACCCTGGCCCTTGATTGGCGGAGCGGCGGGCGGATCGTGACCACCCGATCGGAGCATCCGGGTGCACTTGGCCCGCTCTACGCCCTGCGCGAACGTGGCGTCGAGATCGCCTTCGTCGACGTCGAGGCCGGGGGCGACGACGACCGCGTCCTGGCCGCGTTTGACGCCGCGATCGTTCCCGGCACACGTCTCGTCTCGCTGTCTCATGTGCTCTGGACGACGGGCACGGTGATGCCGGTCGCGGCGATCGCGGCGCTGGCGCACGCACGCGGCGCGCTCGTCATCGTGGACGGTGCCCAGGCGGCCGGCGCGATCCCGTTCCGGTTCGACGATCTCGGCGTGGACCTGTACGCCATCCCCGCGCAGAAGTGGCTGCTCGGCCCCGAAGGGATGGGTGCCCTTGCGGTCGCTCCCGCGGCCATGGACCGGCTGATCCCGGCGCTGGGTGGGTACGGCTCGTTCGAACAGATCGATTCCAACGGTCTGGCGGTCTGGAAGGTCGATGCGCGCAGGTTCGAATCGTCGTTCTTCCATCGCCCGTCGGTCATCGGGATGGCCCGATCGCTCGGCTGGCTGTCGATGTATGTGGGCCTCGACTACATCCATCGGGCCGGGACGACCAAGGCGCTGGCGATGGCCAACCGGCTCACGGCGATCGATGGCGTCACCGTCCTGACCCCGACCCACCGGATGGGAACGCTTGTCACGTTCCGGATCGCGGGTTGGTCGGCGCAGGCGGCGCTTGATGAGCTGGGCGCTCGGGTTTTCGCCATCGCCCGCATCATCGCCAGCCTGGACGCGCTACGGATCAGCGTGGGCTTCTTCAATTCCGACGACGAGCTGGAGCGGTTCGCCGGTGCCGTCGAGCTCCTGGCCGCGCATACACCGGAGACCGTGCCGCCCCGTCGAGGGCTGACCATCGTCGCGGGAGCGTGAGAGAACCCGCGGCTCCACGACGATCGTGGGCGGAGGTCCGCTGGCGCCAGTTCCGGCATGCTCCACGCCCGATCGTGCGGGCGGTCACGGCCAGCCTCTCGGTGGCCGTCGTGCTGGCCGCGTTGTACCTCGCCTACGACGTGGCGATCAGCCGCGGCGCCGAACTTTCCGGCGGGGACCTGCGGGTCCTCGCGCTGGCAGGGTATGTGGCCTTCGTGCTGGGCGGCGGTAGCGTCGTTACGTGGCTGGTCGTGCCCCAACCAACGGGCGCGTCCGGGGTCGCCCGACGAAGCGCCTGGAGTGCGGCGCTGGGGTTCTTCGCGGCCGTCCCGATCGCGTATCTGGTGATGATCGTCGCGGTCCAGATCGTACGGCCGTTGATCGGCTGAAACGGTCTCCGCGCGCCGATTCCCGGCGCTGGCTCAGGGGACCCGCCACGGCGCCGCGATTCGAGTACTCTCCAGCCGTACAGCATCAGGGTGTGGACTGGGGACCGGCCACACCGGCAACCTTTGGCGAGGTCCGCGCGTGTCGATCGGCAGCCAACACATCGCGTTACCCAAGCTCTTCGGGGCCCCTGCGTATGCGAGGCCCCCGACGACGGTCCGCGCCACCGCCCGGCCATTCGATCCGGACCAGCTGCCGCTGGAGCTGTACCGGCAGGACGAGCCGGCTGACGAGGGGTCGCATCCACTGGCGCGCCGATACGCTCATGCCAGCGAAACGGCTGAGCCGCCAGGCCCAGGCGGCCAGGCCAGCGCTGATGCGCCGCCTCCGACCAGCCTTCGGCCCCGACCGTTCCGTGTTCGCGACGTCGCCGAGCGGTTTCTGCGGGACGAATGACGCGAGGCGTCCCGAGGGTTCGCGCAGTCACGCGGATGTAGGATCACCCCGGTTCCCGACGGGGGAGTAGCTCAATCGGTCAGAGCGGCGGGCTTATATCCCGCTGGTTCCAGGTTCGAGTCCTGGCTCCCCTACCACCGATCTGCGGTTGGTAACTGGCCAGCCCGCGAACTCGCCTGCGCGAGCGCGACGACCCGATGGCGTCGGGCGGCCGACAGGGTCCGCTGCACCGGGAGTGCGGCCACCCACGCCGCGATCTCTCGCGACGAGATGACGGCGCAGCCTGGCAACCGCTCGACGACCTGGTCAGCGACCACGACCGCGACGTGGACGCGAACAACGAAATCGAGATCAGCCCCCGAGAGCCACAGTCGTACCCGCTCGGCATCCCGGATCGCCTCTTCGATCGGGGCCTCCGCCCAGTGCCAGTCATGCCCGATTCGAACCTCCCATCCACTTGCGGCTCGGCGCATTCGTCGCACTGAAGGCAGCTCGTGGATGAGCGCCGCTCCGAACGGTCCAACCAGGAGTTCCGGGATGGACCGGCCGGTCTCGCCGAGGACGTTGCGAAGGATGACGATCTCGTTACCCGTCGAGGCCAGCGCTCGCGCGGCCGCCCCGCGCGACGCAGCCGGTCTGATCGATGCCAGAAGCGTGGCCAACTGGCTGGTGCCGGCCACGAGCAGACCGCCGGCTGCGAGCAGCGCAAACGACAGGACACCCAGCCCGATCGGCATCTGCCGGCCTGTCGAGGTGGCACCCGGGACGAGCCAGGCGACGAAGGTCGTGCCGAGCGACAGGTAGGCGACCAGAAGTCCGGCGGCAACCAGCAGGGCACCCACCAAGGTGTTGCCGACCAGCGTGCCGAACCGCTGTTCCGACCGGCGGTCGGTCCGTCGAGGTGCAATGACTGTCATCGGCCGGAGCATGCGCGATCGCGGGCCGCCAGCCAATGAGCCATCGGGGTCAACGCCGGGCGGCGGACGGACCATTGGCTCGTCCCAACCCCACCGGACCCCGCCGGCGGCGGTGACAGCTCGCACCAGCCGCTCAACGTTAGGGGTAACCGGGCGGCCCGGTTGGATAGACCAAACCGGACCCTCGTACCATTGCTCCACACCGTGCCTCCAGCCCATCCTCGCGTCGCTCCGGGCCATGACCCGGTTGAGGAAGCGCTGTCGGAGTGCTCGCCATCGGAAACCAGACCACGCGACACGTTCCAGTGCCCGTATTGCGCGCCCTCGCTGCGGCTGTCGTCCTCCTGGTGACCGTGGCGCTGCCCGTTGCCGCCGCGAATGGCCCGAACCGCCTGTTCGACCCGTCGCTGGCGCCCGCCGGCGGCACGCCCTCGACCACGATCGAGGCGACGGTCTGGTATCGAAGCGCCGACGCCTCGGAGGCGGAATGGGTGCGCGTCACGATCGGTGGCTCGACCTACAACATGCCCGTCCAGCCCGGCGGGACCTGGAAGGACGGGATGGAATTCCGCTGGGCCGGCACGCTGCCCGAGGGTACGCATGTAGTCACATTCTCCTCGAAGGGCCGCGATCACTTCGCCTCGAGCCTTGCGGGCGGGACGCTGTCGATTACGACCCCGGCACCCACGCCTACGCCTGCGCCCACACCAACCCCCACGCCCACGCCTTCGCCAACTCCGACGCCCACGCCAACTCCGACACCGACCCCCACGCCCACGCCTTCGCCAACTCCGACGCCCACGCCCACGCCAACTCCGACACCGACCCCGACCCCCACGCCCACGCCTTCGCCAACTCCGACGCCCACGCCGACCCTTTTGCCTGCACCGACACCACAGGCGACTCCAGGCGTCAGCCCGTCGCCCGGGATCACCCCACCGCCCGGCATCACCCCACCGCCCGGCATCGCCCTGGCTCCAGGAGCGACACCCCCGCCGGGGGCCCTACTGACCGCCCCAACGTTCCCGGGCGCGACCACGGGCCCAGCGGAATCACCTGCCGGCGCCGTGATCCCGCCACTGGATGGCCTCCATCAGACACCCGGCTCCCCGAACGGAAACGGCACGCCCCCAGCCGGTGGTGATGGCTTGGTTCTGCCGCCACCCGACCCAGGCGCCGAAACGACGCCTGGCGCCGGCACGACGCCCGCCGGCACGACGCCCGGCGGTTCCTCCGCGGGCGGTTCGTCGGGCGGCGCAGCGACTTCATCCAGTGGGCCGAGTGGCAGCACCAGCGCCGGTCATGCCACATGGGGGCCATTGACCAGCGCCATGTCGGCGCTCGGAATCAGCTTGCCGTCCTTTGTCGGGATGCCCGTCGCTCCAACGCTGGTGACGACGACCGCTGTGGTCACTATGGCGATGGGCTTCGGCCTGTTCGGCCGGCGTCGCAACGACGGCGAGCCGCCGGTGCCCGATGCCCAGCTCGCCGCGGCGGCCGCGGCCGGCGTCGCAACCGTGGCGGCCCTTCTGCGAGGCGATGGAGGTGTCGAGGCTGCCGAGGCGATGATGCCGCGCTGGCGGCGGCCGTCGCTGATCGAGGCGCGCAAGGCCAACTCGATGCGCGAGGCCGCGCCCAGGCCCGCCCTCTCCTTTGACCAGGGTCTCGTCGGCCCGCTCGACGGCCACGAGCGGCGCCTCATCCGCTACCGGGTAGTTCGAATGCTCGACACCCCTGACGAACTGCGGGGCACGGAGATCGGCTATCTCGACCGGGGCGATGAGGTCCAGCTGATCGAGAAGTACGCGGCATTCTGGCTGGTCCTTTGCCCGGACGGACGCCAGGGCTGGATCCACAACATGACCCTCGGCGATGTCGTCGACACCGCAGGCAAGCCGGACCGGCCTGTGGCGACGATGCCTACCAATGCGGACAGCTGGACGATGGGCGACGCCGACGCCGACGCCGACGTCCTCGATGCCTACCTCGAGTCGCGCCGCCGCGCGTCCTGACGCCGAAGCGGCTCCTTGCGTAGGACAAGGATGTGCTGGTGCACGATGTTGGGGACAAATGCCCGAGGGTAGCCATACGGCCGAAGCCGGGTTCCGGCCTGGTACCAGATGAGATCGCCCTTGGGCACGAACCCGGCCGCCGCGGCCCGGGCGGCCAGGTCTGACCCGGTGAACAGGTAGCGCCCGTCCTGGTAGGCGTCGCGGACGATCACCACGGCGTAGCGGCCCTGTCGCAGGACGCGGTGCAGCTGCCCGAACGCCTCGCCCATCCCATCGAGGAAGGCCGGATAATCCGCAGCATTGGCGAGGTCAGCGGCCGAGTCGCTGACCATGGCGTAGTCCGTGCGACGGTTGGCATGCTCCCTGGCGAGCGTTCCGCCGGCCATGGTCATGGGCAACTGAAGGTTATACGGCGGGTCCGTCGCGACGAAGTCAACCGACGACTCCTCCATCGTGGGGAGCACGGCCAGCGCGTCGCCGATGCGAAGGTCCAGCCCGGATGGATCGAAGCGCCGCTGACCGCCCGGATCCGCGGTTCCCAGGTCGGTCAGGTCCGGACCGGTGCCTCCGCGCTCGGCTGCCAGGTTGGCGACCACCCCGTCGTAGACGGTCGCCCAGCGCTGATCAAGCTCGATCCCGATCGCTCGGCGCGGGCCACGCGCAATCGCCGCTCCCAGCAGGGTCCCGCCGACTCCGGCAAATGGGTCCAGGACCAGTTCGCCCGTGCGGCTGAAGAACTCGATCAAGCGTGCCATCAGGCGGGGTGGCTTGTTGGCACCGTGCGCCTTGCGGGCGGCGTGGCCAAGTTCCGACGGGTAGGCCGTGGTCAACAGCGACTTGGTGAAGTAGAGCCACTCCTCGCCCGGCAGCTCGTTGAGCGTGTTCGCTGGGTGGGGCGCGCGGCGCTCGTCGGTCATCGACGCCAGCCTAGCTGTGATTCGCGAGGACGTCGTTGACACCCCATGAACATCGCCAGTGTCCGCATAACCTCTCCACCAGACTGGTACGGAGCGATTCACGGTTCACACGCCCCGAATTGAGCATAATCGGCCGGCATCCGACGCTCCTTGAGCGTGGATCGCACATCCCGACCGGCCAGATCGTCGGTCGCCTCTCCGTACCAGTCCGTGGATGCGGTTATGGGTACAGGGCAGGCGTTGGCCGCCACCGTCAAGAACGTGTCCGGGAATGAGGTGCTCGCCGAGTCCGGCCGTCGGCGCACCTCGTCGGGCATCCGTGAATCGGGGCGGCCGAACCCAGAGGGCGCCGAACCGAGAGGGGCGCCGAACCGAACCTGCCGCCGAACCGAACC
>CAYRTS010000013.1:1497-18125 GCA_964427285.1 uncultured Anaerolineaceae bacterium | reverse complement strand
GCCGAACCGAGAGGGGCGCCGAACCGAACCTGCCGCCGAACCGAACCCAGAGGGCGGCCGAACCGAACCTCATCCGCCGGCCGAACGGAACGGTCGGGTGCGCCGGTAGAATGGGCGAGATGCCCGGCAGATACGCGAGCACCCGGTTCGTGGGACGCGAGGAGGCCTTTGCAAGGCTCGCGACCGCTCTCGGCGACGCCGCCGGTGGTCGGGCACGGTTCATCCTCATCGGGGGATCGGCCGGCGTCGGGGTGAGTCGCCTGCTCGACGAGAGTCTTCGAAGGCTTGCCGGCGTCACTGAACCGTGGACCATCCTGCGGGCCAGTGCATGGTCAGGCGACGACGACGAGCCGTACGGATCGATCATTCGCGCCATTGGCCCAACCCTTCGGGGAATTCCGGAGGCGGATCTCCCCGATCTGCTTGGGCCGGCCGCCGCGGAGATGATGCTGCTGCTGCCCGATCTGATCGGGCGGGCCGGCAACCCATCCGGAGCCGTCCCACCCCAGCAGACCCCCACGGCCTCGGAGCGCCGCCAGGCGCGCACGCTCGAGAGCGTCCTTGGGCTCCTGGGACGGCTTGGGGAACAGCGACCCGTTGTCCTCGTGCTGGAGGACCTCCATCGGGCAGATGCGGCAACGAGGACCCTGGTCACCTTCCTCGCGCGGATTTCGCGCAATCAGCGACTCGCGATCATCGGCACACACCAACCTGACGTCGTCATGCGCGACGATCCGTGGTCGGCGGACCTCGCGAGCCTGGCGACGGCGCCGCAGGCAGTGGAGCGCTGGACGCTCCCGCCACTCGATCGCGGTGAACTCGCGGAATTGATCGAGGGCATCGACGGCAGCCGGGCATCGGCCACCCTGCTGCTGCTGATCGCCGAGCGATCCGGTGGTCTGCCGCTCGTGGCCGAGGAGCTGCTCGCTGCTCGGCACGAGCTCCCGCAGGCCTCGCTCACCGGTTCCTTCGACGACCTGGTGATGGCGCGGCTGGCGGCGCGCTCCCTTGAGTGCCGTCGGGTCATGCGCCTCCTGGCCGTCGGGGGGCGGCCGCTGAGCGCGGAGGCATTGGCGGCCTCGGCAGGCGCGTTCGAGGTCGATTCCAGCCGCCCCGCCCCGCGGTCGGTCGCAGGGCCGCGGCAAGGAGACGGCGTCCTGGGGGCGGATCTACTGGGCGGCCTGGCGGAGGCCCTGGAGTTTGGCTTCGTGGTTCAGGACGATGAGGAGCGGATCGCCGTCCGCCACGAATCAATCGGTCGCGCGGTTGTGCGTGACCTGCTGCCCGAGGCGCGCTCGAGGCTCCATGGCGCCCTTGCAGTCGGGATGGGCGGGCCGGCGATGGCCGTCGCACGGCACTTTATGGCTGCACACGATTCGCGTTCAGCCCGAAAGGCGGCGATCGCGGCGGCGGACGTGGCCGTAGCTCGCCACGCCGCCGC
Organism: uncultured Anaerolineaceae bacterium; assembly: GCA_964427285.1. Taxonomy (GTDB): domain Bacteria; phylum Chloroflexota; class Limnocylindria; order Limnocylindrales; family CSP1-4; genus SPCO01. Next base: position 16,684 of record CAYRTS010000013.1, on the reverse strand, counting down.
GGATGAACTTGCCGCCCTTGAGCTGGCGCTGGAGATCCCCGATCAGCCGGACGCAGGTGTTATCCGACCCTGGGCGAGCCTGCCCAACGCGGATCGCATCGAACTCCAGGTCCGGGCGTCCGCCGCCGCGTTTGCCATCGGTCGGACGGCCCGGGCCAGTTCCTTCCTGGAGGTCGCGATCGGGGCGCTGGACCGACGACGGGATCGCCTGCGGCTGGGGATCCTCAACGAACAGTTGGCCAACGTCCGGCGGGCGGCCGGCGACTCGGCGGGGGCGCGGCAGGCCGCAATCCGGGCGGTCGAGTTTGTCCCGCGAGAGCCCAGCCTGGAGCGCGCGACAGTCCTGGCATCGCGGGCACGGTTGCAGATGCTCGACGGCGCGTTCTCGGAAGCCCAGCGGCTCTCACAGGAGGCGATCCGGGTGGCGCGTGCGTGCGAGCCGGTTGCCACATCACAAGAGACTGACGCGACCACCACCCTTGGCGTGGCGATGGCCTGGGGCAGTGATCCCGAAGGTGCGATCGACCTCCTTCGTCAGGCTGAGGCGGGCGCGCGCACGGCGCGTGACCCGGACGCGCTCTTTCGGATCACCGCCAATCTGACCACGGTCCTGGACCTGGTGGGGCGTCGCGGAGACGCCGTTGATGTCGCCTACCGGGGCATCGAGGACGCGAAGCAAGCCGGCCTGGAGGCCGTCTACGGCAACTTCCTGGCCGGCAACATGGCCGAGTCGCTCGTCCTGCTGGGTCGCTGGCGCGAAGCTCGCGCCGTCTGCCAGCGGGCACTGAGCTGGGCGCCGGTCGGCGTCGTGTTCCAGACCTCGTCGATCTGGCTGGCAGCCGTCGAGATCGAGACGGAGGCTGGCGACGTGGCCGGACGCCTGCTCGGCCAGACGGTGCTCGAATTCGATGCGCTGCACGAACCCCAGCTCGCGGGCTCGTACTATCTGGTGGCCGCGTCCTACGCGCTGTGGCGGGGCGATGTCATTGATGCAAGTCGATCTGTGGATCGCGGCTGGACGCTCGTGCGATCCACCGAGGAGTGGGTTCTCGCCGCCAGGATGGCCGCCATGGTCGCCCGGGTCGACGCCGCCGTTGCCGCCGACGCTCGAGAGCGCCGCCAATTCTCGCCGCTGGCCGCCGCACGATCCCGCACGACCGAGGTGGTGCGGGCCGCCGCCGAGCTTGTCCTGGCCAGCGGAGCCCCGCGATCGGCCGGGACCAGGCGGATCGCGGAGGCCTATCTCAGCACGGCTCGCGCCTACCAGCGACGGCTCGAAGGGGACGATGACCCCGCCGTTTGGGGCCGTGTCGCCGAAACCTGGACCAACCAGTCAGCGCCGTACGACGCGGCTCTGGCTCGATGGAGGCAAGCGGAGGCAATCCTGGCATCCGGAGCTGGCCAGGCCGGTCGAAGCGAGGCGCGCGAACCGCTGCTGGCCGCGACGCAGGTTGCGCTGGAGATGGAGGCCCGGCCGCTGCTGCGGGCCCTGCGGGATCTGGCGGGGAGGGCCAGGCTGGAGTTGCCGGACGAGGTCGATGCATTCCTGACGGAGCCGAGCCAAGAGCGCATCGCCGTGCCCGTTGCCCCGGCGGTGGGCGTCGGGAAGCTCGGCCGCGAGGGATCAGCGGAGCTAGTGCTCGCCGTGGCCGGTGATCCCCGCCGGAGCGTGGACCCGGGCGCGAGCTTCGGCCTGAGCGGACGGGAGCGCGAGGTCCTGGGTCTGGTGGCGATGGGCCGGACCAATCGCGAGATCGGCGAGCGCCTGTTCATCAGCCAGAAGACGGTCGGCGTGCATGTCGGCAACATCCTCTCGAAACTGGCGGTCTCCGGACGGGTGGAGGCTGCCACGGTGGCCATCCGGCTCGGCTTGACAGATCGAGTCTGACCCGGACGCCGCGAAACCCGGAGGGAGGGCTCCGGGTTTCGATCGGATCGCTGTGCGCTCGGCCGGATGGGCACCGGCCGAAGCGTGGCTATGGTCTGGCTAGCGCCACTTGTACCCGGCGGCGAGGACGAGGGCAATCGCCACAAGCGGGCCGATCGTGACGGCGAGGCGCCAGGCTCGTTCGAGGAGGTCCTTGGTCATCTTCTGAACTCCGATCTCTGACTACATCCCGACCACGCTCCGAAGAGCTGGAAGGCAAGACTAGTGGTGAACCCCTATTCGACAAGACATCCGATGGTACTGGTCAGTCCCCCCCGGCAGTACTAGCGGGTGCCTCTCACGCTGCGGCAGCCCGGCCTGCGTTTCGTGGCCTCCTCGACGGGACAGGCTCACGGGCGGACGCGACACGACGTATGGGCACCTCCGCCGGTCCACGCCGGCTGTCGCTGACGGCGAGACCCCAACGAGGGTGCCCGGTCCCGTGACCGCCGCGAGCATTGTCGCCACGAGCCCTTAGCTGCGACTTATTCGGCGTCTCGCCGCGCCGCTCTCCTGCGCGCGATCAACCATGAGTTGAGCATTCGCGACGAACGAGCGCGGCCGATCGCTCACATTGTCGTCTGCGACGGCGAACAAGCGGGCTCACCGCAAACCATCAACCAGTAGTTGACTGCCGGACCCGAATGCCGCGGCCATCGACACGCGGGGCTCACCGGGCCGGGGGCCCCTCCGCGCGTTCGACCATGAGCTGAGCATTCGCGACGAACGATCGCGGCCGATCGCGCACCTTGTCGTGGGCGACGGCGAACAAGCGGACCGATTTCTTCACTGGAGCGTCGAATTCTCCAGCAGGGCTGGAGCGCACCACACGTTTCGGTCGAAACCGGCAGATGCGTCCAGGGTGGTTGTTCAAATCGAGCGGCAACGTCCCATTCATCAGATCGCTGCGTGAACCCGGCCCGCTATGCCGGCGACCGCGGTAGAGTCGGAGGATGACACCCACCGGCGAACAGCTGTGCTACTCGGATGCGTACCTGCGCTCGGTTGAGGCGCGGGTGGTTGCGGTCGACTCCTCCGAACGCCCGTTGGTCGTCCTCGATCGCACCGTCTTCTACCCCGGCGGCGGCGGGCAGCCTTCAGATCGCGGCCTCGTCCTGCGTGGCGCGGACGGTCGTTCGTGGACGGTTCGCGCGGCCCGCAAGGTGGACGGCCAGATCGTCCACGAACTCGAGACGGACGGTGGGGACTCGCCAGCCGTGGGTGACGCGGTCACAGTCGACCTTGACTGGGCGCGCCGATTGGCCCTGATGCGCACACACACGGCCCTGCACGCGCTGTGCGGCGTGGTCTGGCGCGACTACGGCGCGCTCGTGACCGGCGGCAACATGGAACCCGGCTCCGGCCGGATGGACTTCGAGTTCGAACGGATGTCTGGTGATCTTGTCGATACCATCGAAGCTGTGGTCAACCGCGAGCTCGCGGCCGCGCGCGAGGTCCGGGTCAACGTGCTGCCGCGCGAAGAGGCATTCGCGATTCCGGACCTCATCCGGACCAAGGTGAACCTGTTGCCGCCGGGGATCGCCGAGATTCGCACGATCGAGATCGTCGGGCTGGACCTCCAGGCCGACGGCGGCACGCATGTCGCAAACACTTCCGAGGTCGGCGGGATTCGAGTCACCGGCTACGAATCGAAGGGCCGGATCAACAAGCGCATCCGGATCGAGCTGGTCGACCCGGTGGCCTGAACCCCATCCAGCCAAACGGGATCGAACGCCTCGCGTTGTGCGCCGCTACAGCGCCTTGACGGCAGCCGTGAGCGAGGCCAGGCCCTCCTTGGCGTCCGCGAAGAGCATCCCGGTCTTCGGGTTGGTGTACAGCTCGTTGTCGATGCCCGCGTAGCCGCGACCCATCGAACGCTTGATCACGACGATCGACTTCGCGTGGTCGACATCGAGGATTGGCATCCCCGAGACCGGCGAGCCGGGTCGGCGGGCGGCCGGGTTCGTCACATCGTTCGCGCCGACTACGAGCGCGACATCGCAGCGATCGAATTCCGGGTTGATCTCCTCCATCTCCTTGAGCTGGGGGTAGGGGACGTTAGCCTCGGCCAGGAGCACGTTCATGTGCCCCGGCATTCGACCGGCGACCGGGTGGATCGCGTACTTGACGTCCACGCCGCGGTTCTCCAGGAGTTCGGCCAGCTCGCGGACGGCATGCTGGGCCTGTGCGACCGCGAGCCCGTACCCGGGCACCACGATGACGTGCTGGGCATAGGCCAGCTGGATGGCGACGTCGTCGGGACCGATCGCCCGGACTGAGCCACCCACCCCTGTCACGGCGCCCGTCGTGCCCTCGCCACCACCGAATCCGCCGATCATGATGTTGAGCACGGATCGGTTCATCGCGTCGGCCATCAGCTTGGTCAGGATTGCGCCCGATGCGCCGACAAGCGCCCCGGCGATGATGAGGACGTCATTGCCCAGCACGAACCCGGCCATGGCCACGGCCGTTCCGGTGAACGAGTTGAGCAGTGAGATCACGACCGGCATGTCCGCCCCGCCGATCGGCAGGACCATGGTGACGCCAAAGATGAGCGCCGCGGCCAGGATCACCAGCATGACCGGCACGCTCAGGTTGCCGGCCCACAGGAACGCAGTGCCGGCCACGGTGACCACCGCCAGCGCGATCGTGACGATCCGACCACCCGGGATCAAGATCGGCTTGCCCGCGATCAGGCCCTGGAGCTTGCCCGAGGCGATCAGGGAACCGGTGAAGGTGATGCTGCCGATCACGATGTCGAGGACGGTCGCCACATTGATCTGGGGCGTTGGCGCGACGGCCAGACCGAGGTAATCGTCGATGGCGATCAGCGCCGCGGCGCCACCGCCGACGGCGTTGAACAGCGACACCAGTTGCGGCATCGCGGTCATCTTCACGGTCCGCGCGCTGTACAGGCCCGCGCCACCGCCGATGACGATGCCGACCACGATGATCAGCCAGCCGACGCTGTTGAAGCCATCGGCGCCCTCCGCGGGCCGGGCGAGCAGGAAGACGGCCGTCGCAACGATCGCAATGACCATCCCTCCGGCCGACAGCAGGTTGCCGTTGCGGGCCGTGGCCGGCGAGTTCATCTGCATCAGCCCGAGGACGAATGCGGAAGCACCGGCCAGCCAGGCGAGGCGGACGACGACAGAGATCGTTTCGAAGTCCATCGTTCAGCCCTCCGCCGGCTCGACAGGCTTTGGAGCCACGGGCCTCCGCTTGAACATCTGGAGCATCCGGTCCGTCACGACGTACCCACCGACCACGTTCATCGTGGCGAAGGCGACCGCGATCAGCGACAGGATCTGGCTCACCGGGTCGTGCGCCTCGACCGCGATGAACATCGAGCCGACCAGGACGATCCCGTGGATCGAGTTGGCGCCTGACATCAGCGGCGTATGGAGCGTGGCGGGCACCTTGCTGATGACCGCGAACCCGACCAGGATCGCGAGGACGAAGACCGTCAGGGCGGCCAGCAGTTCGGGGCTCACGCGGGACCTCCGGTTCCGGCCGCGAGGGCCGGTTCGAGCAGCTTCTTGACGGCCTCCGACACCACGGCACCGCCATGGGTGATGACCGTCGACTTGGTGACCTCGTCCTCGAAGTCGAGGTTGAGTGCCCCGTCCTTGACCATGCTGAGCAGGAGTGCCGAGATGTTGCGGGCGTAGAAGGCGGAAGCGCCGGCCGGCATCGACGCCGGCAGGTTGTCCGGCGCGATGATCGTGACGCCGTTGGGCGAGTCGATCGTCTGACCGGCCTGGCTCAGCTCGCAGTTGCCGCCAAGGGCGGACGCGGCCATGTCCACGATGACCGAGCCGGATTTCATTCGTCCGACGGCATCCGCGGTGACGAGGACCGGCGGTTTGCGACCCGGGACCTGGGCCGTGGTGATGACCACGTCCATCCCGCCGATCGCCTCGTTGAGGTCAGCCTGCTGTGAGGCTCGTTCCTCGGCGGTCAATTCGCGGGCGTAGCCGCCGGCGCCGGTCGCATCGATCGTCGTCTTGAGCTTGACAAACTTGGCGCCAAGACTCTCTGCCTGTTCCCGGGTCTCGGGCCTGACGTCGTAGGCATGGACTACGGCGCCGAGCCGTCGGGCCGTGCCGATCGCCTGGAGCCCGGCCACCCCGATCCCGAGGATCAGGACGTTGGCCGGCTTGGCGGTCCCGGCCGCGGTCGTCAGCAGCGGGAAGTAGCGGCCATAGGCATTCGCGGCGAGGAGCACCGCCTTGTAGCCGCCAACATTGGCCTGCGAGCTGAGGGCATCCATGGTCTGTGCGCGGCTGAGGGTCCGCGGGATCGCGTCCAGGCTGATCGCCGTCACGCCTTGTGCGGCCAGTGCCTGCGCCGTGGCCGGGTCGATCAGTGGAGCCAGAAAGCCAACGACCGCCTGGCCGGACCGCATCGCCTTGATCTCCGCGCCGGAGGGCTTGGCGACCCGCAGGATCACGTCGGACTTCGCGATCAGGTCCCCCGTGGAGACGACCGTGGCGCCGGCATCGACGTAGGCGCTGTCCGGGATGGCGGATCCGGCACCGGCGCCGGCCTCAACGAGAACCTCGAGCCCGGCCGCGGTCAGCTTGCCGAGCACCTCGGGTACCAGGGCGACGCGCCGCTCACCGGGCGCGGTCTCCTTGGCGACACCGACGTTCATGGGCACCACCTGTTGCTGAAAATCGAAGGGGCCGCAGGCGGAGATGCCCGCGGGGAGACTGGAGGTCGGCGGACAGAATAACGCCTCCGGCGCCTGTCATGGGCGGTGCTCGCCATCGCATACTGACGGCCGACGCTGACAAGAGGCGACTGGAGGAGAGATCGTGGCGATCCTGATCCGCAAGTGGGCCACCTTCCGCGAAGAGATCATCATCGAAGGAGGTGTGCCGCTTGACCCGCCGCTTCGGCGCGTGGCGGTCGCGGCGGTCTGTTCCAACCCATACGCCGGTCGGATGTCCGTCGATCTCTCGGAACTGATCGATTTCGGCGAGTACCTTGGCGACGAGTTGATGCGCCGCTGCCAGGAGGCGCTGGTCGAACCGGTCGAGGCCTACGGCAAGGGTGGCATCTCCGGCGAGCGGGGCGAACTGGAGCATGTCGCGGCCGTCCTCCACCCCAAGTTCGGGGCGCCAACCCGCGCGAGGGTCGGTGGCGTCTCCATCCTGCCTTCGGTCAAGAAGCGGGGCGGGATCGGTTCGACCCTGGACATCCCGGTCCATCACATCAAGGCGATGCTGGTGCGTTCGCATTTCGACGCCATCGAGATCCGCGTCCCGGATGCGCCCGGCGCCGATGAGTTGCTGCTCGCCATGGCGGTGACGAACCGCGGCCGTCCGCATGCCCGGATCGGCGGACTCCTCGCGGCGGACGCGATCGGCGAGGACGGTCTCCACTGAAACCCAGGCGGCGCGTCGCGTGAGGACGTTGATCCGCGGGATCGGGCAGGTCATCTCGGGCGACATCGAGCGGCCGCTCCTGGACGCCGACTCAATCTTGATCGTCGACGGCCGGGTCGAGGCGATCGGTCGCGGCCTGGACGGACGGCCGGGCGCCGCCGACGCCGATGTCGACATCGTGATCGATGCTCACGGGACGACCGTCATCCCCGGGCTCATCGACTCGCACGCCCACCCGGTCTTCGGCGACTTCACGCCCCGCCAGCGAACCCTCGATTTCATCGAGTCTTCGCTCCACGGCGGCGTGACGACGATGATCTCTGCGGGCGAGCCGCACCTCCCGGGTCGCCCCAAGGACATCGTGGGGCTCAAGGCGACCGCGATCGCCGTCAACCACGCCTACGCCAACTTCCGGCCGGGTGGGGTGAAGGTCCACGCCGGCGCCCCGATCCTCGAACTCGGCATGGTCGAGGCGGACTTTGCCGAGATGGCCGCGGCCGGGGTCCGGCTGATCGGCGAGATCGGGCTGGGATCGGTGAAGACCGGCGCCGAGGCCGCCCCGATGGTCGCCTGGGGACGGGCGCACGGAATGATCTCCACCTTCCACACCGGCGGGCCGTCCCTGCCCGGTTCGGGCGCGATCGGTGCGGACGCGGTGCTGGAGGCGGCGCCTCACATTGCCGGCCACATCAACGGCGGAACCACCTCGCTGCCCGAAGCCGACATCGAGCGGCTCATCGCCTCCGATTCCGGGATCGCCCTGGAGCTGGTCCACTGCGGCAACGGCCGGACCGCCCTGTTCGCCCTCCGCCGGGCCGCCGAGGCGGGCGCGCTTGGCCGGGTCATCCTGGGCAACGATGCGCCCTCTGGAACGGGGGTTGTCCCACTCGGGATCCTGCGGCTGATCGCCCACCTGGCGTCACTGGGCGGCGTCGCCCCGGAGATCGTGATCAGCCTGGCGACGGGCAACACGGCGCGCATCCACGGGCTGGACACGGGCATCCTCGCGCCCGGCAAGGCGGCCGACCTGTGCCTCATGGACGCGCCGGTGGGCTCGGTGGCCGCAACGGCGCTCGATGCGCTGGCGAACGGGGACCTGCCCGGGATCTCCATGGTCCTGATTGACGGCATCGCTGTGATTGGCCGGAGCCGTAACACCGCCCCGGCGGCGCGCGCGGCGGAGGTCGTCAAGGGCGGGCCGATCGGCGCCGGCGGACAGTGACGCCGATGCGCTTCGGGCTCCGACTGCCCAGCTTTGCACTGGGCGATGGCACGGCCAGCCTTGCCGAGATGGGCGCCTACCTGCGTCACGCTGAGGACCTGGGCTTCGAGAGCGCGATGCTCATCGATCACCTCCTGGTGACGCCGCCGGCATATCGAACGACCTGGCTCGAACCGATCTCGCTCCTGTCCGCGCTGTCCGGCGTCACCCGCTCGATCAAGCTCGGGACCCTGGTCCTGGTCCTGCCGTTTCGAGACCCGGTCGCCTTCGCCAAGGAATGGGCGACGCTCGACGTCCTGTCGGGCGGACGATCCGTGCTGGGCGTCGGCGTCGGCTGGCACGAGGGCGAATTCGCCGCGCTGCGGATCCCGTTCCGCGAGCGCGGGCGCCGCATGAACGAGATGCTCGAGGCGATCACCGCGCTGTGGGCCGGCGATCACGTCTCGTACGAGGGCCAGTTCTACCGCTTCTCCGATCTGACGATTGACCCGAAGCCGGTCCAGCGTCCGCACCCGCCGATCTGGATCGGTGGCGGCACCCAGCCGTCGGAGAAGATCTACGGCCAGCAGGTGGACACCATTCGACCGGTCCTGCGGCGGATCGCGAAGTACGCGTCCACCTGGGTCCCGCATTCGTCGGCGACCGCCGAGATGGTGGCCAGCGACTGGGCCATCATCGGCCAGGAGATGGCGAGTTTCGGACGCGATCCGGCAGAGATGACCAAGGTCTACTCCAACTTCATCCACGTCCTGCCGCCGGGAGAGTCGCCCGCCAGCGCGACGGCGAGGTTCCGGACCTTCTCCGGGATGGACCTCGACTACTGGCAGGAGTTCTACCTCCTTGGCGAGGCTGAGGCGCTGGCAGAACGAATCCGCGGCAAGATCGCGGCCCTTGGCGGCGTCGAACACGTGATCCTCAACCCGCTCGATTGGAGCCGCGAGACGCTCGACATGCTAGCGTCCGACGTGCTGCCGCTCATCCGCGACTGACGCGCGATGGGCAGCTATCTCCGGCCCGGGCACCTGGAGGAGGCGCTCGGCGCGCTCGCGACGATGCCGCGCACCCTGCTCGCCGGCGGTACTGATATCTTCCCGGCGCGTGTTGGCCGCCCGATCGACGACAACGTCCTGGACCTGACCGGGCTGCCAAATCTACGCGAGATCTCGACGCACGACGGCATCTGTCGCATACCCGCCCTGGCAACCTGGACCGACCTACTTCGCCACGATCTGCCACCGAGGTTCGACGGGCTCAAGGCGGCCGCGCGGTCTATCGGTGGTGTCCAGATCCAGAACCGTGGCACCATCTGCGGCAACGTGTGCAACGCGTCCCCGGCGGCAGATGGACTGCCGAATCTGATGGCGTTGGACGCCCGCGTCGAGTTGACCTCAGTTGGCGGACGTCGCGAGGTTCCGGTCGGGGAGTTCGTCGTCGGAAACCGACGGACGCTACGTCGCACCGACGAGCTGGTCACGGCGATCCTCGTCCCCAATCCCGAGTCGGAAGCCAGGTCCGCCTTCGTCAAGCTGGGCGCCCGAGCGTATCTCGTGATCTCCATCGCGATGGTGGCGGCAGTCATCGAGCTTGGCATCGACGGCCGGATCACGGCGGCGTGGATCGTCGTGGGCGCCTGTTCGGAGGTGCCACAGCGATTGCCGGCGACGGAGGCACGTCTCATCGGGCAGATGCCGTCGCGCGACCTGGCGCGCGAGATCAGGGCGGCTGACCTGGCGGCTCTGACCCCGATCGATGACGTCCGTGCCCCGGCCGTCTACCGGCGCGAGGCCGCCCTGGTCCTCGTCCGGCGGGCCGTGGCGGAGCTTGCCGCATGACCGGACCAGCAGCGTCGGCGCCGTCGATTTCATTCCGCGTCAACGGTTCGCAGAAAACGGTGACCGGTGACCCGATGCGGCGCCTGAGCAGCGTGCTGCGGGACGATCTTGGTCTGACCGGCACCAAGGTCGGCTGCGATGCCGGGGACTGCGGCGCCTGCACGGTCCGCCTCGACGGCGACCCGGTCTGCGCCTGCCTCGTGCCGCTCGGCCAGATGGCCGACCGCGACGTGCGCACCGTGGAGGGCCTGGCTGACAGGGCATCGCTCAGCCCGCTGCAGGCGGCCTTCCTGAGGGCCGGCGCAGCGCAATGCGGGATCTGCACGCCCGGGATGCTCATGGCGTCGGACGCGCTCCTGGCCGTCGCACCCCACCCGACCGAAAACCAGGTCATGGCAGCGCTGGGCGGCGTCCTCTGCCGGTGCACCGGCTATCGCAAGATCGTCGACGCCGTCCGCACCGCCGGCGAGGTCGCCAGCGCGGGCGACGTTCCCGAATCGCCACCGCCGGGTGCCGGATCCGCGGTCGGCGCGCGCATCTCGCGACTCGATGGGGTGGACCAGGTGATGGGCGCCACCATCTTTGGGGCCGACCAGGTGCCGACGGATGCGCTGAAGCTGCGCGCCGTCCGCTCCCCGCACGCCCGTGCCCGGTTCAGCATCGGAGACCTGTCCCTCCTCTACACCGCGCATCCCGGGCTGGTTCGGGTCCTGGTCGCGGCCGATGTCCCGGGACAGAATCGATATGGTGTTTACGCGACGGGGAAGGATCAGCCCGTCCTGGCCGATGGCCACGTGCGGTATCGGGGCGAAGCGGTCGCCGCGCTCGTCGGCGACGCGGAGACCGTCGCGCGGATCCGGGACGCCGACCTGCCGATCAGCTGGGAGCCGCTGCCGGCGTCGTTCGACATGGAGGCTGCCGCTGCACCCGGCGCCCCGCAACTTCATGAAGGCTCGCCCGGCAACATCCTGGCCGCCGGGCGGGTGGTCCGTGGCGACGCGACGACTGGCCTCGCAGCCTCCGCGGTCGTCGCCAGTGGGACCTTCGAGACCTCGTACGTGGAGCACGCCTATATCGAGCCCGAGGCCGGCTACGCCCAGCGTCGACGCGATCGAATCGAGGTGTTCGCGACGACCCAGACGCCGTACATCGACCGCGACGAACTCGCCCTGATCCTGGGTCTCGCACCCGCGCAGGTCCGGGTGATCCCGAGCGCCTGTGGCGGCGGCTTCGGCGGGAAGCTCGATCTCTCAGTCCAGCCGCTGCTGGCACTGGCGGCGTGGCTCCTGGATCGCCCGGTGCACTCCGTCTACACGCGGCCCGAATCGATGCTGTCGACGACCAAGCGTCACCCCGCCCGGATCACCGCGCGCTTGGGCGCGGACGCGACTGGCCGCCTGACCGCGATCGACTTCCACGGCGACTTCGATACCGGTGCCTACGCCTCATGGGGGCCGACCGTCGCCAACCGCGTGCCGGTCCACGCCAGCGGGCCATACGTAATCCCGGCCGTTCGCGCCACGACCCGGGCGATCTACACCAACGGACCCATCGGTGGTGCGTTCCGCGGGTTCGGCGTCCCACAGGCGGCCATTGCCCAGGAGGCCCTGCTCGACGACCTTGCTGGCCAGCTCGGGATGGATCGCCTCGAGATCCGGCATCACAACGCCCTGGGCGCCGGGTCGACGACTGCCACCGGCCAGGTCCTCCACGCCAGCGCCGGTCTGGGCGCGTGCTTCGAGGCGCTTCGGCCGGCCTGGGATCGGGCCATCAAGGATGCCGCCACATTCAACTCGGTCCAGGCCGCCTCTGGCGGACCCATCCGACGTGGCGTGGGGATCGGCGCCATGTGGTACGGCATCGGCAATACCTCGCTGGCCAACCCATCCACGATCCGGATCGGGTTGCGGCGGGACGGCTCATACGTCCTGTTCAGCGGCGCCCAGGAGATCGGCCAAGGCTCGAACACCGTGATCGCCCAGATCGGCGCGGATGCCCTGGGCACCCCGCTGTCGACGATCGCGATGGTCACCGGCGACACGGATCGGACGCCCGACGCCGGCAAGACCTCAGCCTCACGCCAGACGTTCGTCTCCGGCAACGCAACCAAGCTCGCCGCCGAGGCGCTGCTCCGAGCCATCGAGATCGCCGGCCCGGACCTGTCCCTGCTGCCGGAGGACAATGACGGGTGCGTGCTCAGCGCCACCGGCACGTACGACCCGCACACGACCCCGCTCGATCCCGACGGCCAGGGCATCCCCTACGAGACCTATGGCTTCGGCGCCCAGATCGCGGTCGTGGACGTTGACGTGGAACTGGGGACGACGGTGGTCCGCCGGATCGTGGCCGCCCACGACGTCGGCCGGGCCGTCAACCCGCTTCTCGTCGAGGGGCAGATCCAGGGCGGGATCGCCCAGGGGATCGGCATGGCCCTGATGGAGGAATACCACGCCGGCCGGACGGACAACCTCCACGACTACCTGATCCCCACGATCGGCGACGTGCCCGAGATCGAGTGCATCCTCATCGAGGATCCGGAACCGGCCGGCCCGTTCGGCGCCAAGGGCGTCGGCGAGCCGGCCCTGATCCCCACCGCACCGGCGATCCTGGGCGCCATCCGCGATGCGACCGGCGCCCGGATCGACCGCATACCGGCAACGCCGGCGCGGGTGCTCGAGGCGATCAGTCGATCTCGAAGACCATCGTGACGGTCGCCTGGACGTCCTGGGTGCCGGCCTGGACCGGGGTTGCCTCATCGCGCACGGCGGCGCCGCCGTAGTAGGCAGGGCCTGGGTAGTAGATCGACCCCTCGGTGATGGAGACCACCGCGCCGAGGAGCACGCCCGCAGCTGACGCCATCGCCTGTGCGCTGGTTCGAGCCTTGCCGATGGCGTTGGCCCGGGCCTGGTCAGTGGCGCCGGCCGGATCGCCGACTTCGAACCAGAGTCCGTTGACATCGGTCGCGCCAGCCGCGGTCGCGGCGTCCACGACATCGCCAGCCCTGGCCAGGTCACGCACGGTGACCTGAAGCTGCTGGCTCATCCGGTAGCCGATGATCGTTGGCGTGAGGTCGGTGCTGTACTGCGCGCTCAGGTCAATGGCGACCGTCTTGAGGTCCTTGTCATCGACTCCCAGCGCCTTGATCGCCGCGATCATGGCTGTCATCGCGGTGCTTGCGGCGTCGCGGGCTTCCTTGACCGTTGGCTTGGTGACCGTGACGCCGACGTTCACGCGGGCGACGTCCGGGACGAGGGTGACGGAGCCGGTTGCGGACACGGTGATGGTCCGAGGGGCCGGTTCGCCACCTGCGGTCGGAGCCCCGACTGCGGGACCGGGTCGAGCGGCAAGGGCAGCTCCTGCCACGATGAGCGCCCCGAGTGCGAGGGCTCCGGCAGTGCGAAATGGCTGTGTCATGGTGAATTCCCCTTCGTCTCGATGCTTGTTGCAGCTCAGGCGTGGCCGCGAAGCCCCCAGACGAGCGAGGCCGGACGTTGGTTCCGGACGTGGATTTGGCGGCCCCCAGGTGCCCTCATCGTACCCCGACACCCGGAGGCCATAGGCGCACGCTCGCAGTGCCCGGCCGCGACTGCCATAGGCCCTTGGTCCTCCACGAGGCCGATGGATTCATGTTGCCTGCTACCACCATGGCGCTTGGCGGGTGGCAACCCCGATACCATGCAAACCCATGAGCGAGCAGGCAGAGATCGGGAGCGTGACCGAGGAGCGTGGTCGCCACGCAACGAACCTCGAACTCTTCCTGGATCTGGTCTTCGTCTTTGCCGTGACACAGGTCGCCGGAGTCCTTGGGTCCGACCTTTCGCTCGAAGGGCTGGGTCGCGGGCTGCTGCTCGCCTGGCTTGTCTGGTGGCTCTGGTCGCAGTTCACCTGGCTCGGAACGGCGGTTCGCCTCGAGCATCGATCGATCGCCCAGTTCCAGGTCCTTGCCACGGTCCCGCTGACGCTGTTGATGGCGGTTGCCCTGCCGACCGCCTTCGACACGACCGGAATCCATTTCGCGGGCGCTTACCTCGCGGTCAACCTTTGGGCGCTGGGCATCCAGGGTCGGAGCCTGTGGGGCGATCCATTGACTCGAATGGCCTGGCTGCAATACGTGCCGTTGGCGGCACTGGCGCCCTGTGTCCTGTTCGTCGGGTCACTGCTCGAGGGCGGCCCACGCGTGGGCGTGTGGGCGGCGGTGGCCGTCTTTCAGATCGGGAGTGCGGTGGCCGCGGCCCGCAGGGGTCGCGAGGGCACCAGCGAATGGTCCATCGACCCGGTTCACTTTGCCGAGCGACACGCCCTGTTCGTGATCATCTCGCTCGGCGAGATCGTGGTGGCCATCGGGACGGCGGGAGCGGCCGTCTCGCTTGAACCGGTGATCGCGCTTGGGCTTGTCGCGGCGGTGGCCGTCACCTGCACGTTCTGGTGGACCTATTTCGCCTTCGTGCCGGAGGTTGCCGAACGGCAGCTCCGCATGGCTCGAGGTGCGCAGCGGGCCAACGTGGCGCGCAACCTCTTCACGTTTGGCCACTTCCCGATCGTGTTTGGGCTGGTCTTGTTTGCCGTGGCTGCGAAGCATGCTGTAGGCCACCCGAACGACCCGCTGGGCACCGGCGACCTGGTGGTCCTGGCTGGCGCCGTGGCATCCTTCGTCGGTGGTGTCCTGGGCCTCCAGTGGCAAGTGGTCCGCCGCCTGGCACCGGAACGCATCGCGGTCATCGCGGCGGTCGCGCTCGCGTGCTGGGCGATCGGGCCCCAGGTGGCAGGTGGGCTGCTGCTGGCCGCCGTCGCGGCCCTGATCGCGATCATGCAG
>CAYRTS010000013.1:0-1397 GCA_964427285.1 uncultured Anaerolineaceae bacterium | reverse complement strand
CGAGACAGTCGCCCGCCTCCTTGTCTTTGTCCTGGGCGTCGCCCTGGTCGCGCGCACGATGCTGGGGGCGATCCGCGCGCTGCTCCTGCCCCGCGGCTCCAATGACCGCCTGTCCAGGATCCCGTTCCGGACCTACCGCTGGTTGATCGACACGATCGCCCCGCCGAGCAAGCCATATACGGTGCGCGATCGGCTCCTCGCCTACTACGCGCCGACAGCCCTGCTCGTCGTCCTCGTCTACTGGCTGGTCCTGGTGGGCATCGGCTACGCGGCGATGTATTGGGCGATCGGCGTCGGCGCGGGCACCGCTGTCGGCGCTCCAGTGCTCGACGGCGCCCTCGGACGCGAAATCGGCGAGGCGGTCCGGCTCAGTGGCTCGTCTCTGCTGACGCTGGGTTTCGCCGCCTCCGACGTGCCCGGGGCGACCCTGCTGGTCTTCTCCGAGGCGATCCTCGGCCTGATCCTGATCGCCCTCCTCATCTCGTATTTGCCAACGATCTATTCGGCCTTCTCGCGTCGCGAGCTGCTCGTCAACCTGCTCGAGGTGCGGGCCGACACGCCGCCCTCCCCGCTCGTCCTGCTGACCCGTTTCGATCGCCTGCGTGGCCTCGACGAGCTCCATGAGATGTGGCTGCGCTGGGAGCAATGGTTCGCGGAGCTCGAGGAGACGCACACTTCACTGCCGGTCCTGTCGCTCTATCGATCACAGCGGTCGGAGCTCTCGTGGGTCAACGCGGCGGGCGCGATCATGGATACCGCTGCCCTGACCCGCTCCGTGGTCGAGATGCCCGGCGACGCCCAGGCCGACCTGTGCATCCGCGCCGGCTACCTGGCCATGCAGCGCGTGGCCGACTTCTTCCGGATCGCCTACCCGGTGAATCCGAAGCAGGACGATCCGACGAGCATCAGCCGGGCGCGTTTCGACGAGGTCTGCGCCGTGTTGGAGGACGCCGGCATAGAGCTCAAGGCCGATCGCGACAAGGCCTGGCTCGACTTCAACGGCTGGCGGGTGAACTATGACGCCGCCCTGCTCGGACTGGCGCGCCTGACCATGGCGCCGCCGTCCTGGTGGGACCGGCCCATGCGGTCGGCGTACCTGACCGATGAACCGGTGGTCGGCAAACTTTCGTCGGCGGGAGGCGCCAGATCCGGCTCGCCCGCCCAGACTGAACGACAGGCGAAGGAGGCACAGTGAAGAAGCAGCTGCTCCGGTCGGTGACCGTCGACTCCAACACGTTGCACGCCGCAGGCACCTGGGCGCAGTGCTACAAGGCGGGCAACCAGGTCTTCATGCAGGGCCAGACGGGGATCCGGCTCGAGGATTACGAGACCGGTCAGGTGCGCGGGATCGGCGATCCGGCCGAGCAGACGCGGATCGCGCTCGACAACATCCGGCA
>CAYRTS010000012.1:30543-57998 GCA_964427285.1 uncultured Anaerolineaceae bacterium | reverse complement strand
CACGCGCATCATGAACAACTTGCACCCCTGCCACGCTATGGCCGATCGGTCGGCGAGGTGGCCGTGATCTGGGCCTGTTGAGCCCTTTCCGGGTCCGATTACCGCGTCAACTTGCACCCCACGCACGGTACGCACGCCGTTTGGCCGGATGACGCCGTTCAGCCCTCACGCTGTTGCCATAGCGTGGCTCAAGTGCAAGTCCTTCATGATCCGCGTCGGTCCCGCTCCGATCCGCGCACGCCCTGCTCCGATCCGCGCACGCCCTGCTCCGATCCGCGTCGGTCCCGCTCCGATCCGCTCCGGCTCCCGGCGACGGCCGGCGCGTATCAACCCGCGCCGGTTCCGCGCCCATCGGCGCCGGTTCCGCTCTCATCCGCGCTGGTCCGGTCTCATCAGCCTGAACACGACCTGCACCCATCCCGCGAGCCGACCCACCCTGGTCGGCCCACTCTCAGTCGGTCGTCTCGCCCGCCGCCTCGCCGGTCGCCTCGCCAGTTGCCTCGCCGGTCGCCTCGCCGGTCGCCTCGCCAGTCGCCTCGCCCGCCGTCTCGCCGGTCGCCTCGCCAGTTGCCTCGCGAGCCGGGCCAGGCCCGGTCGGCTCGGCGCGCCGGCGAACGCGGTGTCGAGCCGCGTACGCACCCAGGTTCAGGCCGCTCTCCACTCGACCCCAAAACGAGAGTGCCGCAAGTGGACCCTCCGGTCGGGCGAGCCAACCTCGGATTGCCCGGCCATCGGTCGGGAACGCATTTCGAAGCAGGACGCGGTATCGCGCTACCCGGGCGCGATTGGTTCGACCGTCGGCAACGATCACCCAGACCGATACGGTTTGCGCAGCCCAGCCACGTTCCGCAGCAATCCGACCCGCCAGCCGCTGTCGTTGGTTCATCTGCCCGATCAGTTCGTTGACGTCGACGACATCGGTCTTGAGTTCGATGACGATCAGGGCCCGATGACCAGGGTGCCAGGCGAGAATGTCGATCACGCCGCGCTCGCCGTAGATGGAGAATGAGACCTCGGGCGCAAGAATCCAGTCGGGCCGCTCCACGGAGAACCAGCGGGCAACCGATTCGTGCAGGCCGGCATGACGACCATTTACCAGGCGATCGAGATCGGCGCCCCTCGATCGAGCGCTTATCGTGATCTGGATATCGAGCGCCTTGGCCGCCGAGAGAATGGTCCCGAGCGTTGCGCGCTCGAACTGGCCCCGCTCAAGTCTGGAGATGAACGACGGATCGACACCGACCTTCTCGGCCACGTCCAGCTGCCGCAGGCCGCGTCGAATTCGGACGGCGCGAAACCGGATGCCGAGTTGTTGAAGCTGATCCACACGACAACTCTGCCGATTGCCTCTGCACCGGCACTTGTCCGCCGCTTATCGCGCGATGATCGGGCCAGGGTCGGAGTGTCCCGCCGCGTCACGTTCGGGGCGCGCGACGTCGCCTGATCGTCCGCCGCTGGTCGCGCCAACATGGGGCCAGACTCGCTGCGCACGCCGCGAGCGCCTGCCTAGCAGACAGAACACACGTTCGATATCATGACGTGGACAAGCCGGCTGGGGATCGTGGATAACTCGTCCCGGAGGCGTGGACGACCGAGCTGCTGACGTGGACATCAGCCGATCGGGGGTGGATATCCGCCGGCCGGATGGCGCGCGCCCGACACACCACATCTAGCGCTCCGCACCCAATGGCAACCACAATATCTTGTGGTTTAGTGCTTGACGGCCGACGGTGTGAGGCGTAAAGTTCGTCGGTCGCCTGATCGAACGAGACGCCCAACACGCCCCTCCGCCGTCCGGATTCGTCGGCCCGAGGCGCGGCCCCCAGACCATCTCGGGACACAGACGACGCAGTCGGTGGCAGCTACACCACAGCGACCCACGCGGAGGAGCGAGGAACATGGCACCAGCAGCGAGCGAGGCGACCCCGGTCATGGCCCCCCAGACCCAGCCCACACCCACGACCGGGCAGACCGCAGGCCAGACCACGACCGGGCAAGTCACCGGCCAGACCACGGCCGCGGCTACCTCCAGTCCCACGACGGCCGCCCGCGCTGCCCACTCGCACCTGACCGGCCCGTACGGCGCCAGCTTCGGCGGCCTCACCCCCGACGGCGCCCCCGTCCGCGGCCTGACCTTCGAACGCCGCTTCACGACGCCCGGCGTCCATCCCTACGACGAGATCACCTGGGAGTACCGCACCGCCGGCATCGCCAACGAGTCCGGCAAGTCCGTCTTCGAGCAGAAGGACGTCGAAGTCCCGGACTTCTGGAGCCAGCTCGCGACCAACGTCGTCGTCAGCAAGTACTTCCGCGGCCACCTCAACACCCCGGAGCGCGAGACCAGCGTCCGCCAGCTGATCGACCGCGTTGTCAACACGATCACCGCCTGGGCGGAAACGCAGCACTACTTCGCCACGGACGAGGACCTGCGGACCTTCCAGGCCGAGCTGACCCACCTGCTCGTCCACCAGAAGATGGCCTTCAACTCGCCGGTCTGGTTCAACGTCGGCATCGAATTGAAGCCACAGTGTAGTGCATGCTTTATCAATTCGGTTGAGGACACGATGTCCTCGATCATGGACCTGGCCAAGACCGAAGCCATGCTCTTCAAGTTCGGCTCGGGCGCCGGGAGCAACCTCAGCACGATCCGAAGCTCCCGCGAGAAGATGGCCGGCGGCGGCACGGCCTCAGGCCCGGTGAGCTTCATGAAGGGCTACGACGCGTTCGCCGGCGTGGTCAAGAGCGGCGGCAAGACCAGGCGCGCGGCCAAGATGGTCATCCTGGACGCCGGTCACCCGGACATCCTCGACTTCATCGATTCGAAGGCCCACGAGGAGCAGAAGGCCTGGGCCCTGATTGAGGCCGGCTACGACCCCTCCTTCACCGGCGAAGCGTATGGCAGCGTCTTCTTCCAGAACGCCAACCACAGCGTCCGCGTCACGGACGAGTTCATGCAGGCCGTCACGGACGACCAGGACTGGACGACGCGCGCGGTCGTCGCGCCGCACGACGCGATGGGGACCTACAAGGCTCGCGACATCTTCCGCCGAATGGCCGACGCCGCCCACCTCTGCGGCGACCCTGGCATCCAATATGACACCACAATCAACGATTGGAACCCAGTTTCCAACAGCGCCCGGCAGTACGCCACAAATCCGTGCGTCACCGGTGACACGCTGGTGGCAACGGACGAGGGCTGGCGCTCGATCGAGTCGCTCGTGGGCGAGCGCGTCAACATCATCGGCGCCGATGGCCAGCCGCATCCGGTCGATCAGATCTTCCCGACCGGCACGAAGCCGGTCTTTGAGCTCAGGACCAAGTCGGGCTATCGCGTCCGGATCACCGCCGACCATAAGGTCGCGACGACCCGCGGCGACATCGCCGTGAAGGATTTGCAGCCTGACGACCGGATCTTCTTGAACGCGCCCGGCTTCGGCCGCGAGCAGGTTGCGCCCGCCCTGGCCGAGGCCATCGGCCTTGCCGTCGGTGACGGATGCCTGGTCTGGACCGCGGCCGGCGAAATCGAAAAGCCGATGATCATCCTGACCATGCACGCCAACGAGGCGGGCATCCTCGAGGCCGTCGCCGTCGAGCTCAACGCGCAGAAGCGGAGCCTGAAGGCCGTCGGTTCGGTCGGGCGGAACGACGACGTGCACGTGTCGATGGGCGCCACCGGATCGCGGCTCGCCTTCGCATCCCGGCCTGTCGTCGAACAGTTCATGGGCTACGCGGTCCTCGACGAGGGCAGCGCACTCAAGCGGTTCAAGCCGGCCGTCCACGGCCTCGACCGGACCTCGATGGCGGCACTCCTGCGTGGCCTCTTCACCGCGGATGGCACGGTGGTCGACTCCGGCTCCAAAGGTCAATACGTCGGGCTGGACTCCACCTCGCTCGAGCTGCTGGAGCAGGTGCAGCGACTCCTGCTTGGCTTTGGGATCAAGTCGAAGCTGTACGAGAATCGCCGCGGCGGCAAGTTCGAGGCGATCCTTCCGGACGGCCGCGGTGGTCACAAGGCCTACCCGGTCAAGGAGATGCACTCGCTGCGGATCACCCGAAGCTCGCGCGTCCGGTTCGAGCGTGAGATCGGCTTTGTGGCCGGCAGTCCAAAGGCGGCGAAGCTGGTCCGTCTGAACGCCCGAGTGTCCACTTACAGCGATGAGCTGATCGACGGCGTCGGCTCGATCACGCCGCTCGGCGAGGAGCCCGTCTTCGATCTGACCGAGCGGGCCACCAGCCACTTCGTCGCCAACGGGCTCGTTGTTCACAATTGCTCGGAATTCAGCTTCCTCAATGACACCAGCTGCAACCTGGCCAGCGTCAACCTCATGAAGTTCGTGCGTCCGGACGGAGAGTTCGACGTCGACGACTATCGATACGCCTGCCGGCTGACGATCACGGCGCAGGAGATCCTGGTCGACAACGCCAGCTACCCGACGCCGCGGATCGAGGAGAACAGCCACAAGTTCCGCCCGCTGGGTCTGGGCTACGCGAACCTCGGCGCGCTGCTGATGTCACGTGGCCTGGCCTACGACGGCGAGAAGGGACGCAACTTTGCCGCCGCCCTGACCTCGATCATGACCGCCGAGGCCTATCGCCAGAGCGCGATCATCGCCCGCGACCACGGCGGGCCGTTCGCTGAATACCGCAAGAACGAAGAACCGTTCCTGCGCGTCATCGGAATGCATCGCGATGCCGCGTATCAGATCCCAGCGGAGGGTGTCCCGTCCGACCTGCTCGAGGCGTCTCGTCGTCTGCCTGACGAGGCGCTCGAGCTCGGCCGGGAGCACGGCTACCGCAACGCGCAGATCAGCCTCCTTGCTCCTACCGGCACCATCGCGTTCATGATGGATTGCGACACCACGGGCGTGGAGCCGGACATCGCGCTGATCAAGTACAAGAAGCTCGTCGGCGAGGGCTTCCTCAAGATCGTCAACCAGACCGTCCCATCCGCCCTGCGCAAGCTCGGCTACGGCGCGGAAGAAGTCGATGAGATCCTCGCCTACCTGGCGGAGCACGAGACGATCGAGGGCGCCCCGCACCTCAAGCCGCAGCACCTGCCGGTCTTCGACTGCGCCTTCAAGCCGGCCAACGGCGAACGCTCCATCCACTACATGGGCCACGTCCGGATGATGGGCGCCATCCAGCCGTTCCTGTCCGGCGCGATCAGCAAGACCGTCAACATGCCCGAGGCCGCCACGGCCGAGGAGATCGAGCGCGTCTACCTCGAGGGCTGGAAGCTGGGCCTCAAGGCGATCGCCATCTATCGAGACAACTCCAAGCGCAGCCAGCCGCTGATGACCGGCAAGAAGAAGGACGGCGACGCCGTCGTCACCGCGGCCGATACCGAAGAGATCGAGAAGCTTCGAAAGCAGCTGGTCAAGGCCCAGGCGGAGGCCGCCCTCCCCCACAGGCGCCGGCTGCCGGCCGAGCGGGATGCGCGGACCCACAAGTTCGATATCGCCGGCCACGAGGGCTACATCACCGTCGGCCTCTATCCGGACGGTCAGCCCGGCGAGATCTTCCTCAAGATGGCCAAGGAAGGCTCCACGGTCTCCGGGCTGATGGACACCCTGGCGACCACCATCTCCGTGGCGCTCCAGTACGGCGTCCCGCTGCGCGACCTCGTCAACAAGTTCGCCCATGTCCGGTTCGAGCCGAGCGGCTTCACCGGCAACCAGGAGATCCCCATCGCCAAGTCCCTCGTGGACTACGTCTTCCGCTGGCTCGGCTCTCGCTTCCTCAGCGTTGAGGATCAGCAGAACCTCGGCCTTCAGGCGCGTTCCGGGTCGGTCTCCGACACGCCAGCGACAACCACCTACGGCACCCAGGCGGCCGCGGCGGTCTCCTCCGCGCCGGGGACAACCGTCTACGGCGCCCAGTCCCCGTCGACTGCGGAGCCGCCACAGCCGGAAGTGGTGAAGCCCACCGAATCGGATGCTCCAAAGGCGACCGCTGTCGCCACCGAGCCAGTCGAGGCACCCAAGCCCACGGCCGAACTCGCCGTCATCGCCACGAACGGCCACGCTGCCAACGGCAACGGCAAGACCGTCAGCAACGGGAACGGCGGCGGCTCCCTCTCGGCCATCACGGGCAACCTGGGCGCCACCAAGGTGAGCTTCCAGACCCAGGCCGACGCCCCCAGCTGCATGGACTGCGGCTCGATCATGATCCGCAACGGCAGTTGCTATAAGTGTCTCAATTGCGGCTCAACTTCGGGCTGCAGCTGACATAGCAGGCCCCCGATCAACGACGCTAATCGAGCCGGATGGAATGATCGTCCGGCTCGTCACCTTCAGGAATTGGCGTGCGTGGGTGCCGAGAGCGCCGCTTTCCGAGCGACGGTAGCCCACCCGAGACGGTCCAGATCGATCGCCGCTTTGCCTTCTTCGGTTTCTTCATCGAGACAGGATCGGCCGCAGAGAAGTCCTGCTTTCTGGGATGGCGCGGCAACTGCACACCGGGAGGCGTCCCAGGTCCGAGAAGTTGACATCGTACTCGATAGTGAATACATTTGTACTCGTGACTGAGAACACCCCAGAATCATTGCTGCTCGGTAGATCCAAGATCCGTCAACGCATCCTCGCGATGATCATGGATGCCCCCGACCGTCGTATACACCTGCGAGGCATCGCGCGTGCGGTTGGGACGAGCGCCGGTACCGCGGCTCGAGAACTCGGGCGACTCGAAGAAGCTGGGCTGGTACGCAGGACCCGCGAGGGCAACCAGGTCTACTTCGAGGCACGCCCAGAACAGCCCCTCTTCGGTCAGATACGGGACGTCGTGCGCCAAGTCGCAGGGGCTCCCATCGTCCTGCGTCGTCATCTGTCCGGATTGGCTGGTATTGAGCGCGCGGTGATCTTTGGTTCGTATGCTCATGGCCCGCTCAAGTCGGACTCGGACATCGACATCCTGATCGTGGGCGACCCGGACCGGGACGAGCTAACTGATCGATTGGAGATGGCCAGCCTGGAGATCAGCCGGCCGGTCAACGAGGTCGTGATGACGCCGAAGGAACTCGACGCACGACGCGCGCGAGGTGATCGGCTGGTCGAGTCGATCGACGCCGGCACCACCATTCTCGTCCTCGGGTCCGCTCAGGCCTGGCGACACGAGCCTGACCCGATCGGGATCGCCGTTGCACGACGAATGCGAAAAGGGCTGATCGAGATCTACCGCAATCGACTCCGGGGCGTCTTCCTGTACGGCTCCCGGGCTCGAGGTGAACAGGGTCCAGACTCCGACGTGGACATCCTGATCGTGCTGGATCGCATGGGGCCATACGGCGAAGAGCTCGAGCGCACGAGCAAGCTGGCGTCGGACCTGTCGCTCGATGCCGGCGTAGTCGTGAGTCGCGCCTTCGCCTCCGAGGCCGATTGGCGGACCGGCGCGAAGCCGTTCCTCGCCAGTGCTCGAACAGACGCGCTCGAGGCGTGAGCGCACAAGTCGCGGCGCATCTCGCGTTGGCCAGGGAGATGCTGGACGACGCCCGGCATGCCGCCGGACGAAGCCGGCTTCGCACCGCGGCAGACCGCTCGTACTACGCGATGCTCCATGCGGCATCTGCCTTGCTCGTCTCGGATGGGATCCAGGCTCGGAGCCACCGACGCCTGCTGGCCGCGTTCGGGGAGCGCTTTGCCAAGACGGGGCGACTCGACCCGGTCCATCATCGCCGCCTGATGGACGCATTCGAGCGCCGCTCGCTGGCAGACTACGATCCGGTCGCCGAATTCGACCTCGACGACATCACGAGTGCGATCGTCGCGGCTGAGGCGTTCATCCAGGCAGCCGCCGACTTCATCGAAACCGAGCGCGCATGACCTCAGGTTCCATTCGGTACGGGATCCCGGCCTCAGCGATCCGGTCGAGCATTTCGTACAGGTCCACCCCGGCGACTTCGGAAGCGGACCAGGCCGTCCGACGCCCGGCGGCATAGTCGCGGACCGCGCCCTCGATCCGCCGATGGACCAGCCCGTCCACAAGCAGCCGACGCATGAGCTCGGTCCGGTGGACGCCTTCGACAAGAGCGAGGTCATCGATCTTGTCGATCAGGTCACGATCCAGGCGGAGCGTTACTTGGGGCCGGCCCGCCCGTCGTCGTAGATGGCCTTCGGGGTACTCAAGGCGTTACCGTCGAGTCGGGTCGGGCGGGCTCAAGCACCAATTCGCGAAGGGTTGGACGCCGGCGAGAGGTGCTCGTGGCGAAAGGCCAGGCTGGCCAACGCCGATCCAGAGGCGACGAACTCGGAATCGCCACCCGTTCGTTCGCGCTGGAGGACTAGAGCGTCGGGCGACGCGTTCGCCTGGATCTCACCTCGCACAGCAGCCAGCGCGGATGAATCGGTGGCGAAGTCGCCGATCAAGTTACCGGTGTCGAGATGCCAGATGGTGTAGCGCACGTCGGCAGCCTACAGCTCGGTGTCACATTGTGTCACGCGCGCCAGGAGTTCGGCCGGCGTCCCGTAGAGGTCCCAGTGGTGCGTTTCCGAACGCGTCATCACAGGCGAGATAGTCTCCCCAGCGAGGTCCCGAGAGCGTCGGAACTGTTTGCTCGCCAGACTGACCGTCCGAAGCCTGTACGCCGGAGCCCAGTCTCGCTTGATGTAAACCTCCGCGCTCACGGTACCGCATCCGTCATTCACTGGCGTTTATCTGCGGCCCTGCCGAGACTCTGGGCGGCCGCCGATCTTCAACCGGGCCGAAGCGACGGGAGCAGGCCTTCGAGGTCCGGCGGACGTTCGAAATAGTGCGGATGCGTGATCATCATCGTCTCGAGCGAGTCGGAGCCGAGAAGCACGACTTCAATGTCAGAACGGCCGCGAAACTGAGCCTCGGCGCGCGCGTACTCCTTGAGCGCGGTGGCATCGTCCTCCATGCGGTCACAGCGGAGCAAGGTCAGATGGGGCCGATCGTAGACGAGCAGGAAGCGCACCAGGCTCACGTGTCCTTCCCTCGTTCGCGCATCCATCGTTCCGCCTCCGCTCGCAGCGCCTCCAGCTCCGCGTCCGTCGCCGGGTTCAACCGGTCGCCGCGGTAGGTGACCTCAAGAGCATAGGCGAGGGGAACAACGTAGCTAAGAAGTGCCACCCGAAGGTCGGCGAGACGGTCTAGGACCCGGGCTGCGGCACCGGTGGCTTCCTCGCCCAGGCGTTACCAAGGGCGGACCGACCGAGCGGGTCTGGTAGTACGACCTGTCCGACATCAAGGTCACCAAGAAGCAGCCGCTGACCGTGGACCGGTTCGAGTCGTTCTTCGAGCTGCTGCCCTCGCGCGCGGACTCCGAGCGGTCCTGGACCTTGTCACGCGACGAAATCGAGCCGCGAAATTTCGACCTCAAGGCGGTCAACCCGAACGCCAGGTCGACCGAGGACACGCGAACCCCCGAGGAGCTGCTCGACATCATCGAAGCGAAAGGCCGCGAGGTGGAAGAGGCGATCGCGGATCTGCGTCGCATGCTCGCAACTGGAGGTGGCCAATGACAGGCACAGCCGTCGAGACCATCGTGTACTACCAGATCACGCTGGCCGTACACGTCGACCATGCTTCCGAGCGCGTCAGCCTCGTCGTTGAGCTGCGCGAAGAGATCCATCCGCGCGAGGAGGATCCGGCCGTGACGCTCACCGGCGATGACTTGATCGCGTGCGCTCCTGACCGTGCCGCGGAAGCAAGCCGCATCGCAGAGACCACGCCGTGGCCGGGAACCTGGGAGTTCGGCTACTGACCTTCGATGATCCGGCGGAATCCCTCCAGGAGACCGCGGGTACTCGAACGTGGATTCTGCTGTCCACCCGCCACGAGGTCAGGCGATCACAACGTCCAGCCGTGCATGGGCCGCCCGGAGCGCCGCTTCAACCGCCGCCGGGGTTTCGCCCCTGGCGAACATGAAGCCGAGGTAGCGATCGCCTTCCGGTAGCGGCACCACCGCGCCCCCGCGCGGGACCGTGATCTCCAGGCCGTCGATGCCCGGCACCGCGCGCGCGTCCGCCAGCCCGCGCACCTCGTGCAGGATGCCGGCGCGCGGGATCGGGAGCATCATCACCCCGGCCGCCGCGTCTTCGCGATCGTGGGGCGGGAGCGGCAGGCCCGCGGCGCCGCGCAGGATGAGCTCCTCGAGCGCAAGACCCGCCCCGAACCGGAGCGTTCGGGCGCACAGACCGCCGATCGATCGGGCGGCCACCTCGAGGACCCATGGCCCGCCGGCACCGAGCCGGAACTCGGCGTGGATCGGACCCTCCGTCAGGCCCAGGGCGCGGACCGCGGCCCGTGTGGCCGCCTCCAGGCTGCCCAGGGTCTCGGGCGCGAGCCGGGACGGCGTGACGTAGATCGTCTCTTCGAAGAACGGGCCGTCGAGCGGGTCCGGCTTGTCGAACACAGCCAGGATCTCGAGCTCGCCGCCGCGGAGCAGCCCCTCGACGGCGACCTCCGGGCCGGAGATGAAACGCTCCACGATGAGCCGCTGCGGAGCCGTCCCGGGCGGACAGACGGCAGGCGAGCGGACGATCGCCGCGACCCGCTCGAAGGCGGTCGTGAAGCCCTCGGCGTCGTCGGCCCGGATCACGCCCTGGCTGGCGGACAGGTCGATCGGCTTGATGACGCACGGGAACGGGACGTGTCCGGCGGCCAGGATGGCGCGAGGGTCCGCGTCCGCCTCGACCACGAGGTGGTGGGGTGTCGGCAGGCCGGCGGCTGCGAAACGGGCCCGGGCCGTGGCCTTGTCGCGGCTCGCTCGAACCGCGTCGAGGTCGTTGTGCGGCAGGCCCAGCGCGGCCGCGGCCACTGCGGCGACGAGCGTGGAGCCGTCGTCGACCCCGACGACCGCATCCAGCGGCCTGTCCCGCGCGTATTCCACGATCGTGGCCGCGCCACGGGCCGGGTCCCTGAGATCGACCCGAAGCGTGCCGCCCGCGCTCAGCGCCTCGAGCGCGTTGCGCCGCTCCGAGCCGACGACGACGTCAACGGCGAGGCGCGCCGCGGCAGCCATGAAGTCCGCCGTCCGATACGTGCGGGTCGGGACGAGCAGGAGGACACGGGTCACGGTCAGAGAGTATCGCCTTGTGGCGTTTGCCGGCCGTGCGCAGGCCCGGCGTACCATGGCGGCGTGGATGAGCCCCTCCTCCGCGTGACACCTGCGGCGGCGGCCAAGATCGAGGCCGCGCGAATGAGCAGCCAGCGACTGGACGCCTGCCTGCGGATCGTCGTCGCTGGTCGTCGAGCGGGCCGGTTCACGTATGACCTGCAGCTCGTCGTCCCGGCCGAGGCACCCGGATCCGACATCGTCGTGGACACGCCGCATGCGCGGGTCTACGTTGACCGAGCGAGCGCGGAGCGGCTCCGCGGAGCAACCGTGGATCTCGACGCATCGGCCGTCGGTGGCGCGATCACGATCGTCAACCCCAACGACGGCTGGACGGACCCGCTGAGCGCCCGCGTCCAGGACGTGCTCGATCGCCAGGTCAACCCGGGCGTGGCGGCGCACGGCGGCTACGTCGACCTCATCGACGTCCGCGAGGCCACGGCGTACATCCAGCTCAGCGGCGGCTGCCAGGGCTGTGCCCAGGTGGACGTGACGCTCGGCCAGGGGATCAGGGTGGCGATCCTGTCGGCGGTGCCGGAGATCCATGCCGTGGTGGACACGACCGACCACGCCTCGGGCACCAACCCGTACTACGAACCCTCAAAGAAGTAGGCGGGTGTCCGCGCTCCGGGGCGGACCGTCTCCTGCCGATCATGGCCGCGCGAGTCGCGATGACTCTACCGGTGCGCAGGTGGTGAGCCGTTCGAACCGCGGCTACCAGTAGCGCAGCGCGTCTCGGAACAGCGCCTCGATATCCTCTCGCGACGCCTGGCGTGGCGCGAGCTTCGTGACCCGGTGCTGCGGGAGAGTCGCCTCGGCGAGAGCCGGTGCATCAGCCGCGGTGAACCCGACGGCCTCGATCCCGTTCGGGATGGCGGTCCGCCGCATGAGGTCGATGATGCGGTCGGCGAGGAGGGCCCCGGCTTCAGAATCCGCTGACCCATCGACCTCTGCCCCGAGCAGCGCGGCCGCTCGTCGATGGCGCTCGGGCGCAGCGGCACCCGTCCAGCGGAAGACTGATGGCGCCGTGAGGACGACCGACATCCCGTGGGGAACGATCGCATGATCGACGCGGTAGCCCGTCGGGCGGAAGTCCCGGACGAGCCCCGAGACGGCGTAGGACATCCCGTGGGGCAGGTGGACCCCGGCATTCCCGAATCCGATCCCCGCGTAACTTGCCGCGAGGCACATCTCGAGACGCGCTTCGTAGTCCTCCGGATCATCGACGACGCGCGGCAGCGCGTGCGCGACCATCGAGATCGTCCGCTCCGCCCAGGTGTCGCTGAACGGGTTGGCGCCCTGGTAGGTGGTCCGCTGCGACGGGCGCTCCGGTTGGGCGCGGGTGGTGTAGTTGATCGCCGTGTACGACTCGAGGGCATGCGAGAGAACATCGAACCCCGCGGAGGCCACGAGCGCCGGCGGGCACGTCCTTGTGTTGTCCGGGTCGACGATCCCAAGACTCGGGCGGAGTCGCCGGTGGGCGATTCCCGTCTTCGCGTGGATCGCCCGATAGTCGAAGATCGCCACCCCGGTTGTTTCGCTGCCCGTGCCGGCCGTGGTCGGGATCGCGACCAGGGGTCGGAGCGGCCCCGGGACGGGGCGCGCCGCGCCGATCGGCGCGTTCACGTAGTCGAGGAATTCCGCGGGGTATGTCGCGTAGAGATTGGCCGCCTTCGCCGTGTCGATTGTCGAACCACCGCCGACCGCGACGAAGGCGTCAAACCCTCCCGAGCGGGCGAATTCGGCCGCCCGCTGGAAGCTCGAATCGGTCGGCTCAACGTCGATGTCCGCGTAGAGGGTCGGTTCGAGGCCGGCCGTCCTCAGGGAGCGGAGCGCGATCTCGGCCGGAGGCAGGCCGGCAACGATCGGATCTGCCAGGACCATGACCCGTTGCCCCCCGAGGTCCACGACGTGGTCCCCGACCTCCTCGGTGGCGCCCGGGCCGAAGACGAGGTTGCTGAAGCTGACGGCGAACCTCGTCTCGCGATCCACGGACCGATTATCGACCAAGAGACCCTCGGCCACGGGCCGATCCGGCCGCCGTCGCTCGAGGACCGGATCCGCAGTGGCTCCCGATTGTCTCGAGAGCGGCGCCGCGAGGTGACTTCTGGACGCCGCGGCCGGCGGTAATCGTCGGCCCGCCTCCACCCTGCAGGAAGAGCTCGGGCGGGATCGGTTCCATGCCGCAGATGATGACGGCTCGAGAGCCGTTCGACTCCCGCCGTGTGGTCGACCCGCACCCGCGGGGCCGCTCCCGAGTCCGTACACGGGTGACGATGCGGTAGTCTCTTCGGGTGGACCAGCCGACTGAAGCCATGCCTCAACGCGACGGTGTCTTGCCGTCACAGGCGCTCCAGCAGGTCCTTGCACATGGATATGTCCGCTCGGAGCGACTGCGCATCCCGGAGCGCAACGTCCAGCCCGCAAGTTTGGACCTTCACCTCGGTGAGCGGGCGTATCGCCTGCGGAGCAGCTTCCTGCCGGGGCTGAACAGCGTCGATGACCGGCTGGCCGAACATGCCATGGAGGAGATCGATCTGCGAGACGGCGCGGTCCTGGAGCAGAACCGACCCTACCTGATCCCTCTGATCGAGGAGCTTGCCCTGCCGGACTGGCTGCGCGGCCGCACCAACCCACGAAGCTCAACCGGTCGCCTCGACATCTTCACCCGAGTGGTGACCGACTACGGCCAGCACTTCGACGAGATCCCTCCGGGATATCGCGGTCGGCTCTTCCTCGAGGTGGTTTCGCGGTCCTTCACGATCAAGGTCCGGACAGGGCACGCGCTCAACCAGCTGCGGCTCATCGTCGGCGCGGTGCAATGCACGGACGACGACCTGGCCGGGCTGCACACGTCATCCCCGGTCGTCTTCGTCGGCCGCGAACCGCTGCCACCAGACGAGCTGCGCCTCAACGGTGGACTGTTTCTGAGCATCGACCTGGCCAACCAGGAGTTCGTCGGCTATCGAGCCAAGAGGAACAGCGCGCTGCTGGATCTCAGCAAGAGTGCCTTTTACGATCCGACCGACTTCTGGGACAAGGTTCGGGCGGAACGCGGCATGCGGATCGTGCTGGAACCCGAGGAGTTCTATCTGCTGGTCTCGCGGGAACGGGTCCGCATTCCACCGGAGTACGCGGCAGAGATGGCGGCCTACGATCCAACCAGCGGCGAGCTTCGCACGCACTACGCCGGGTTCTTCGATCCGGGCTTTGGCGACGTGGCCGGCGACACGCGGGGGACGCCTGCCGTGATGGAGGTTCGCGCCCACGATGTGCCGTTCATGCTCGAGCACGGGCAGCGGGTCTGCCGGCTGACCTTTGAGCGAATGCAGGAGCCGCCCGCCGAGGCCTATGGCTCCGGGATCGGGTCGCGCTACCAGCGGCAGTACCTGGCACTCGGGCGGCAGTTCCAGGAGGACGGCAGCGGCCGTCTCCGCGACACGCTGGCCCCGGTCCTGTTCCCGGACGATGCCATCCCGTCGGCGTCGGAGGACCCGGAGTCCGCAGCTCCACTCCCGCAGGGATCGATGTGGAGATGACCGAACGGCTGGTGAACCAGCCAAGCCCCAAAGGAGGCGATCGCAACATGGACTTCAGCGGCATCCTCATCGGGTCAGAGGACCCACAGCGGCTGGTCGCGTACTACACCCGAGTCTTCGGTGTGCCGGGGTTCTCGGATGGCGGCTACACCGGCTGGCAGTTCGGATCTGGCTACGTCACGATCGGGCCACACGACCAGGTGAAGGGCCGGAGCACGCATCCGGGACGGATCATGTGGAATCTCACGAGCCAGGACGTCAAGGGAGATTTCGATCGATTCAAGGCCGCCGGCGCGATCGTCGTCGCCGAGCCCTACGGCTTTGAGGGGCAGGAGGGCATGTCGATCGCGACCTTCGCCGATCCCGACGACAACTACTTCCAGCTCATGAGTCCGATGGAGCCGTCCTAGCCATACCGCCTCCGCGCGTTCCGAACAGGCGGCAGGGCGGAACCATGGTCGCCGCCCGGTCGTCCCTGCGCCGATGACCAGAATTCCGCTGCTCTACGCGGCGATCGCCGCCGCCGCCCTTTTCGCCGCGTGCTCCTCTGCCAGCGCTCCGGCCGCCCCTGGCTCTCCGAGCGAACCCGGCTCCCCCATCACAGACCTCAACGGCCACGCCTACCTCTCAATCTCACTCGATAGCCCGAACCCCCTCCTGGATGTCTTCCCACTGGTGCCCGGGACCCGGATCCGGCTCGCCTTCGCGGACGGCACGATCAACATCAACGGCGGCTGCAACACGATGGGCGGCGCCTACCGGATCGACGGCCAGCGGATCGTGACGGACCAGCTGTCGATGACCGAGATGGCCTGCGACCCGCCCCGGATGCAGCAGGACGACTGGCTGGCCATCTATCTCTCGGGCGCCACCTTCACGCTGGACGGCGACACGTTGATCCTGCTCAACAACGACGTTCGACTCACGTTGCTCGATGAGGAGGTCGCGACGCCAGACCAGCCGCTCGAGGGCACCACATGGGTGTTGGATGGGATCGTGTCCGGCGACGCCGTCTCCAGCGTGCCTGTCGGCGTCAACGCCGCGGTCCGGTTTGGCGGGGGCAGTGTCGAGATCGAAGCTGGCTGCAACGCCGGCGGCGGCACGGTCGAGGTGACGGCGGCTACCCTCACCTTCGGTCCCATCGGGCTGACCAAGATGGCCTGCGGACCCGACGCCACGGCCGTCGAGAACGCGGTCATCGCGGTGCTGTCCGGCCCAATGGCCTACCAAATCGACGCGGGCGTCCTCACCGTGCATGCCGGGGACGCCGGCCTGATCTTCCGCGCGGCGCCGTAAGTCCGGCCTGGGACGGCGCGCTAATCACGCCTCGTCAGCCGCGATCGAGCTCCTGGAACAAGGTCAACTGAAGGCCCGCGCGTCCCCCCAGCCGGGCGTTCAGGGACCGCCATGGCGTCTCGGTTGGCGGGGCGATGAGGGTCGCGCCGGCCGCGATGAGGCGCGCAGTCGCATCGCTCGAATCGTCGACCTCAAACGCTACCCGGATGTGGCCGGCGACGCGCCTGCCAACCTCCACCTCGTCGATGTAGGCCGCGTGCGGCGGGTCCGTGATTTCCAATGTCGCCCGACCGGCATCGAGGATCGTCACGTGGCCGCCGGCGACCGCGAAGGCTGCGACTTCACGTAGCCCGAGAGCGTCGCGGTAAAAGGCCAGCGCTTCCTCGTAGTCCTCGGCCGTCACCACCAGGCGTATCTGGCGCACGGTACCGGTCA
This sequence comes from uncultured Anaerolineaceae bacterium, assembly GCA_964427285.1. Taxonomy (GTDB): domain Bacteria; phylum Chloroflexota; class Limnocylindria; order Limnocylindrales; family CSP1-4; genus SPCO01. The sequence continues at coordinate 41,657 of CAYRTS010000012.1, read as the reverse complement.
CCTCGATCACCTCCACCGATGAGCGTACCGGACAACCGGCAACAGATGGCCCCGTGCGCGCGATCCCGTCAGGCGGCGAGGTCCTCGATGGTGACCTCGATCATGGGCGAGAACGCTGTCATGGCGTCAACGTCCTGCCCGTGCCACGCATGCACCGCGACCCACGCGGCGATCGACCGCCGGTCGGAATCGTCGGTGATCACACGTGCCGTAGCCGCCAGGTCCGATTGCACAGTTCCCTTGAGGTGGAGTGTCAGCCGCGGGTCCGTCTCGAGGTTGGACAGCCAGCCGCGTTTCCGCTCCGCGACTGGCATACCGGTGATGATCAGGCGGCCGTCGATGTTGTGGAAGACGATCTCGATCCGGCGTTGCTGGCCGGTCCTGCGCCCGGTGGTGGTGATGTCGACGACGTGTCCGTGGGCCAGGGCTGCGCGGACGTTGGCGTTCATGGACGACTCCTGGAAACCATTGGTAGTTGCGTAGGCAACAAGCTTACGCCAGTCACTTCTGTTTCGCAAGCCACTACGCGAGGCGCAGCCGGTGGGCCAGGACCTTCCCCTGCCCGTCGATCACGCACCAGTGCGTGGCGAGGATGTCGCCGTTGCGCAACCGCAGGAGCGAGCCCTGGCCAAAGCGGATGGACCCGGCGAACTCGTGGAACGACTGGCCGTCCCTGGTCTGCCGCCCGACCGAGGCACCCCAGATGACCCGCTCCTCGACGGGCGTCCAGCGGTCACCGCTGAAGTCGGTCAGCCGGACGTAGAGTCCGACGTCCGCCCCGCGGTGACTGTGGATGCTCAGCAGCCGCTCCCCGCCTAAGTACAGCAGGTTCGCCGACTCGGCCCGATGACCGGTGTCGATCGGCCCGGACCAGGTGCCGCCATCGTCATGGGACACCGTGACCTGGTTGTTCAGGTACCGCCCGGTCCCGATCTCGAACGCCCAGCAGATCGCCACGACCCGGCCGGGCTGCATCTCGCACAGATGCGATTCGTAAGCGGCCACGGAATGGTCCCGGGTATCGAAATAGCGAACGCGGTCGTCCCAGGTCAGGCCGTTGTCCATGCTGCGGACGAGCGGGCCGAACTGGCCGCTTGGATTGGAACCGTCGGGCATCTTGAACAGGCCGGCCGTCGCCACGATGGCGCCCGAGACGAGCTGGAGGCCCCGGCTCGGGAGTTCCAGCAACTCCGGCGTGCTCCTGGGGATGACCCGGGGGACGGTCCAGTTCCGGCCGTCGTCGGACGAGAACGACACCACGTCGTCGCCCGGCAGGGCCCCATCGGTCGCCTCGATCGCGATGGGCTGCTCGGGATCGTCGCGATGAAAGCGGTAGCCGAGCGCCAGCAGCGTTCCGTCGCGCAGCAGGATCGGCTTGAGGAAGTCGCTGGTCGGGCGGTCGTCCACGGACTTGTCGTACAGCGGACCTTGCAGCTCCCATGTTCGACCGAGGTCGCTTGACCGTGCGACGTGGGTCGCCAGGTCCACCGATTCGAACGCCTCGCCGATCACGAGGAGGGCGAGGAGCTCGCCCGAGGGCAGCTCGATTACGCCCGGGAAGTAGCCATGCCGGCTGCGCAGCATCGGTTTCGGGTTCTCATAGATGACGTGGCTCTCGACAAGCTCGATCATGGGCACCACCATCTTGACTGATTCGACCCGCTGAGGTGCCGTCCGTGTCCGATTCAACCGGCTTCACGATCCTGACCGCTGCGCGCATCCTCGACGGATTGGGCGGACCACCACTCGACGATGGGGCCGTCCTGGTCGAGGGCTCGGCGATTTCCGCCGTCGGGCGGCGCGACGAGATCAGCGCACCCGATGGCGCCACGGCGACGACCCACGACTACGGAAACGCAACCATCCTCCCGGGCCTGGTGGACGGTCACACGCACCTGGTCGGCATCGGGGACGGGACCCGCGGCGACGACGCGGCCGCCCAGGGTGATGACCTGCTCCTGCTCCGGGCCGGGGCCCATGCCCGCGTGATCCTGCACTCGGGCGTCACCACGATCCGGGAGAACGGCTCCATGCGCGGGGTTGCCTTCTCGGTTCGCGAAGCGATCCGGCGAGGGATCATCGAGGGTCCGCGGATGGTCGTCGCCGGTCGCGCGGTCACGATCACCGGCGGTCACTTGCACTACTTCGGCGGTGAGGCCGATGGTGTCGTCGGTGTTCGCCAGGCCGTTCGTCAGCTGCTCAAGGAGGGCGCGGACTTCATCAAGATCATGTCCTCGGGCGGCAGCACGCGAACGTCGCACCCGTACAGGCCGGCGTTCACGCCTGAGGAACTCGGCGCGATGGTCGACGAGGCGCATCGCGCAGATCGCCTCACCGCGGCCCATTCCGTGCCAAATGCGGCGATCGAGGCCTGCCTGGACGCCGGCGTGGACATGATCATCCACGCCACGATGTCCGATCCGGACGGGACCTACCGCTATCGGCCGGACCTCGCGGACCGGATCGTGTCGGCCGGCGCCTGGGTCAACCCGACCATGCATGACCTCCGCGGCTGGATCCACCATTTCGAGGACGAGCGCGTCGCCGGGCGGCCGATCAGCCCGGCGGATGCGGCGCTGGACGCCGACCTGCGCCAGACGTACGACGAGAAGGTCGATTGCGTCCGCCGCCTGCATCAGGCGGGCGTCCGGCTGATGGCCGGGTCCGATTCTGCCTGGGGCCGCTTCCCGGCTGGCCACGGCTGGCAGGAGATGGATGCGCTGACGGACGCCGGGCTGTCCCGGGCGGAGGCGATCGTGGCCGGAACGAGCGCATCCGCCGAATCGATCGGCGTCGGCGAGATCGCGGGCCGCCTCGCGGTCGGGAGGTCGGCCGATATCCTGGTTGTGCCCGGTGACCCGATCAGCGACCTGCGCGTCCTGGGGCGCCCGCTGGCCGTCTACCAGGCCGGCTGCCGCCTGAACCTGGCACGGGGCGCCGACGCATGACCGGCGGGCGTGGACATCAGCCCGCGGGGTTGATCCTGATCCCTCAGGCCCGCGCCGGCTCGGGCACCCGTTGGCTGGCGGTCAGGACGCGCCCGATCGCATCGGCGAGATCATCGATATCGGCGTCCGTTGCGATCGCCGGGATGGCTCCCATCCCGCGCGGCGCCAGGTAGAAGCCCTCGAGCAACAGGCCGAGGAAGACATCCGACGGGGTGCCCGCTCCGGTCGCAACCGCCGTGACCGAATCTCCCGATCCGATCTGGAACAGCGAGCCGACAAGGTCGATCCGGGCGTCGAGCCCCTCGCCTTCGATATGCGCCCCGACGCGCGCGCGAAGTCGTTCGCCCAGCGCATCGAGCCGGACATACGAGTCCGGTTTGAGTTCGCGCAGCGTCGCCAGCCCGGCGGCAGCCGCGACGGGGCTGCCGTTGAACGTCCCGCCATGACCCACGGCGCCGACACGCCGGGCATCAAACAGCTCCATGATGTCCCGCCGGCCGCCAAACGCCGCGAGCGGATACCCGCCACCGATGATCTTGCCAAGCGTCGTGAGGTCCGGCCGAACCCCGACCCGCTCCTGGGCGCCACCGGGCGCGATCCGGAACGAGATGATCTCGTCGAAGATCAACAGCGCCCCCTGACGTTCCGTGAAGGCGCGCAGGAAGCGCAGGAATTCGGCCGTGGCGGCGCGAACGCCGCCGGAGCCCTGGACCGGCTCGATGATGATCGCCGCGAGATCGGCTTCGCGGCCACGGAGGGCGAGCTCCACGCCGTCGGGGTCGCCCCATGGGAGCACGGCGACCAGGTCAGACAGCGCGTCGGGCACGCCCGGGGTGCCGGCCATCACGCCGTCGTGGGTGCCGTGGTAGGCGCGTTCGAATTTCGCGATCAACGGTCGACCGCTGAAGGCCCGAGCAGCGCGGATCGCGAACATGGTCGCTTCCGTGCCGGAACTCGTGAAGCGCAGTCGCTCGATCGAGCTGACTCGGCGGCGGATCTCCTCGGCCAGTTCGATCTCGGCGCGCGTCGGGGCCGCGAAGGCCGACCCGCGCCTGACCTGCGCCTCCACCGCCGCGACGACGGCCGGATGGGCGTGCCCCAGGATCAGCGACGTGTAGTTGCACAGGAAGTCGCGATAGACATTGCCGTCAACATCGGTGACCCGCAGGCCGGCGCCATGGTCGATGTACGGCGGGTATGGCGCGGCGTAGACCGTCGTTCGGGTGGATCCGCCCGGCAGCGACCCGGTCGCCCGCTCGAACAGGTCGCGCGACCTTGGCGTCCTGGCGAGATAGTCATCGAGTGGCGACATCCACCCAGTTTGCAACAGTCGAGCCGCCGAGGCATCGCCCGACGCGAGGGGTTGGTTTGACGGCTTCCATCTTGCCTGCGGATCGGATACACTCCCCGGGTTGCCACGGGAAACGTCCGTGGCCAGATACGAAGCACGACGCAAACTCGGACTCCTCTCACGACTGACGCGAGAACCCGACGAAGGGATCGCGTCGGCATCGAGAGGAGTTTCGTTTTCCCGTGTACAACGACAAGAACCTGACCTGTTCGGACTGTTCACAAGAGTTTGTGTTCACCGCATCCGAGCAGGATTTCTATTCGCAGCGTGGGTTCACCGAGCCGCGCCGCTGTCCATCCTGTCGCGCCAGCCGCAAGGCTGCACGTAACAGCGAGGGCGGTGGCGGTGGTGGCGGGTACAGCTCGAGTGGCGGCTACTCCAGTGGCGGCTACTCCAGTGGTGCCGGCAGCTACGGTGGCGGTGGTGGTGGTGGCGGTGGCGGTGGCTACGGCGACCGTGATCGCGGTCCACGCGAGATGTTCAGCGCCACTTGCTCATCGTGTGGCAAGGATGCCCAGGTCCCGTTCCGCCCGACCAGCGGCAAACCCGTCTACTGCAGCGACTGCTTCCGCAGCCAGCGAGGCTGATCCGTCCGCTGCAACGGCGGACCCGCTGAGGTCCGCAGCACCAGCGCAAATCACAACCCGGGTCGTCAGTCGACCCGGGTTGTTCGATTCTATGGGTGCCCGCAGGCAACACTTTCATACGGTCAGACGGCCATTGGCAGTGGTCCATCCCTACCGTTTCGGCTAGCCTCGCGTTTCACTCATCGTGGTCGGGTATCCGGCCAAAGCAATCATCTCGAGGACGATCATGTCTGCCCAACAGGTTCACGTCGCACACCCGCGCCTGTATGGGGCGCCCGCCTACGCGCGCCCGCGGTCGGTCGAACCGACCACGCTGCCGCTCCACCCCGATGACCTGCCAATCGCAGCGGAGCAGACACCGCAGGAACGCGCGATCGCCGAACTCGCGATGGCCAACAGATATGGCGTTCCCGAACCTGCCCCCGCCACTGTCAAACCCGAACCGGCGGCCAGGCCGCACGCGCTCCGACTGGGCGCGATCGCCGGCAAGCTACTCCGGCACGCCTCCTAGAGTCGCTCCGGCGATCCATGGACCGCCCGGCTACGCCGGCTTCTTTGGCTTCTTCGGCTTCGGCGGTCGGTTCGGAGTCTTGTCACCCATCAGGTCTGCCCTCCATGACGAAGTCCGGTTGCGCCTGCCCGGGGCAAATCCCGGGGGCCTGTGACGGCCGAAGCGTACCGCGATTCAGGTCGACGGGATCGGTGGAGTTCGCGCGATCGCGTGGTCATGAATCGATCAGCCGGAAGACGGTCCCGCCGGCCTCGGTGAGGTAGAGCTCACCGTCCTCGCCCTCGCCAAATGAGGTGACCTGTGATCCGGCGGTCATGGCGAGGGTCGGAATGACACCACGGGTCGCGCCTCGATCGACATACCAGACATCGCCGGAGCAATAGTCGGCAAAGATGTAGGCACCCGCCAGGTCCGGATAGGCATCGCCGCGGTAGACGTAGCCGCCGGTGATCGAGCATCGGCCGCGGGCATGGGCATACTCGGTCAGCGGCAGGGTCTTGCCGGTCCGGACGCAGCCGCTCGACGGTCGGAAGCAGTGCGCCCCCTCCATCACCCGCCAGCCAAAGTTGAGGCCTCGTCCGGCGTTCCGACCGCGCACCGCCAGGGCCCGATCCACCTCTTCCCACTCACCTTGGCCGACGTCACCGATCCACAGGTCGCCGGTCACGCGGTCGAATGAGAAGCGCCACGGGTTGCGCAGGCCATACGCCCAGATCTGGTCGAGCCCGGTGCGCCCGACGTACGGGTTGGTCGACGGGATGCCATACGGCAAGGTGCCCGTCCGGCCGTTGACATCGATCCGGAGAATCTTGCCCAGCAAGGTTCCAAGGCTCTGGGCGCGGTTGCCCGGATCGCCGCCACTCCCGCCATCGCCGAGCCCGATGTACAGGTACCCGTCCGGTCCAAAGGCGATGTGCCCCCCATTGTGATTGGCGTATGGCTGCCTGACCCGCAGGATCGTTCGGCCGCTTGCGCCGTCGACGCGGTCCGGGTTGGACCCCGAGACCTTGTACTCGCGGATAACCGTCGTCCCGCTGAGGTCCGTATAACTCACATAGAGCTTGCTGTTCGTGGCGTAAGACGGATGAAATGCCAGCCCGAGCAGACCCTGCTCACCACCCCCGGACACCGATCGCGACAGATCGATGAACGGGGCGGGCACCAGGTCGCCGGCGCCGTCGACGATCCTGACCTTGCCCGTCTGCTCGACGACGAACAAGCGACCCGATCCGTCGTCGGCATGGGTCACGAGGAGCGGTGCTGACAGCCCTGCGGCGACCGGCTCAAGGCCCAGGTGGATTCGCGACGGAACGACGGCCGCGGTCGTCGCGGATGGCGCTACGAGGACGCTGGCGAGTAGTGCCGACAACAGCAGGCGGCTGGTCTGGTTCATGCGCAGCATTGGACCACAACGGTGCGATATCGTCGCCGGTACGGGCTCGTGGTCCCGCTCAGATTCTGGAAGGAGTGCGGTTCGTGTCCCAGTTTGACCTGCCACTGGCGGAATTGCGGGCCTATGCTCCGGCGCTTCCGGAGGCCCCCGACTTCGACGCGTTCTGGGCCACGACCCTGGCGCAGACCCGACGGCACGATCTGGCGGCCACGTTCACCCCGGTCGACAGTGGCCTGGCCGTCCTCGACAGCTTTGACGTCACCTTCGCCGGGTTCGGCGGAGCACCGATCCGGGCCTGGCTCCACCTTCCGGTTGGACGCTCCGGGCCGTTGCCGGCGGTAGTGGAATACCTCGGTTATGGCGGCGGGCGCGGCTGGCCGCATGAGCGGGTGCTGTGGGCTTCCGCCGGCTATGCGCATCTGCTGATGGATACGCGGGGCCAGGGTTCCAGCTGGGCCGTTGGACAGACCGCAGATCCGGACACGACCGGTGCGCCGGCGCATCCGGGCTTCATGACCCAGGGCATCCTCGATCCCGCGACCTACTTCTATCGGCGGGTCTTCACCGATGCGGTCCGGGCAGTCGAGGTCGTCCGCGCACATCCGGCCGTGGATGCGTCGCGGGTGGCGGTCACCGGAGGCAGCCAGGGCGGCGGGATCAGCCTGGCGGTGGCCGGCCTTGCCCCGGATCTAGCGGCGGTCATGACGGACGTGCCGTTCCTGTGCGACTTCCCGCGCGCGGTGACCCTGACCGACAGCGAGCCGTACGGCGAGATCGTGCGCTATCTGAAGGTGCATCGCGACGACGTGGAGCAGGCCATGACGACACTGTCGTACTTCGATGGTGCCGTGCTCGCCCGCCGGGCCAGCGCGCCTGCCCTGTTCTCAGTCGCGCTGATGGATCGGATCTGCCCGCCGTCCACGGTCTACGCGGCGTACAACCTCTACGGCGGGGCAAAGGAGATGCGCGAATACCCGTTCAACGATCACGAGGGCGGCCAGGGGTTCCAGGAGGTCGCCCGGCTGCGCTGGCTGGCCTCGAAATTCGGTGCCTGACGGCGGTTCGTGACCGTCGAGCGCAGATAGCTTGGCGGCGCTCAGTCCCGGTTTGAGGAACGGCGCGGTCGCTCTTCCTTGGGCGGCTTGGGCTCGTGGCCGGGGCGCGGCGGGCGAGGCAATGTACCGGGCGCCATGTCGGGCCGCTTCTCCTGGGGAGGCCGGGCACGGGCGACCGCGACCGATTCGGCGAACGCCTTGACCACGGGGGACGGCAGGCTGCCCAGCCAGGCGGCCTCGATCTGCTTGACGCGCTCGGTTTGAGCGGTGCGTCGCTCCCGCTCGTGCTTGGAATGCCTGGCCACGTTCCGTCCTTTCCGATTTCGGCGCTCGTGCGCTGCGGACGCGAGTGTAGCCGCCTTCGTTCGGTTCGTCGCCTATCCTTGCGTCGTGAGCCTGTACACCCTGACCGAGCCGGTGAACCTCGTGGCCCCCACCCTCGTGGCGTCGTTCGATGGCTGGGTGGATGCAGGCTCCGCGGCGACGACGGCGCTGGAGCACCTGGGCGAGGACGCCGAGGTCGTCGCCCAGTTCGACACGGACGTGTTGTTCGACTATCGAGCGCGGCGCCCTCCGCTGGAAATCGTCGACGGCCGACTGACCGAATTGACCTGGCACGAATTGGCCGTCCGGCGCGTGCGGCTCGCGGACCGCGACATCCTCCTGCTGACTGGCCCGGAGCCCGACTACCGCTGGCGCGCGTTCATCGCTGCCATGGTCGAGATCGCGAGAACGCTCGAGGTCAGCGAATGGATCAGCCTGGGCGCCATCCCGGCGGCCGTGCCGCATACCCGGCCTGTACCGATCCTCGGAACCGAGGCGTCACCGGGCCTGCTCCGCGGCGACATCTCGCCCGGCCCGGCCGGCATCCTGCGGGTCCCTTCTGCGCTCGTATCCGCAATTGAGCTGGAGGTTGCCGCGGCTGGGATCCCCGCACTCGGCTACTTCGCCCAGGTTCCCCATTACGTTTCAGGCCCGTACGCGACCGCTGCCCTCGAACTGTTGCGGGCGCTGGGCAATCACCTGGGCACGGTGATTCGAGCTGACTCGATCGAGGCGGATTCGCGCGAGCTGCGTAAGCGCCTGGACACCGCGACGGGGCTCGATGAGACAACGAAGTCTTACGTTGAGCGGCTCGAGGCGATGTACGACGAGCAGCGGCTGCCGTCCGGGAGCGATCTCATTTCGGACATCGAGCGATTCCTGCGTGATCAGGGCAACCAGGGGTCGCAGGGCTCAACGGGCTCGGGGTCCGGTTCCGGACGAGGCTGACGACACCCCGGCGGCACGGGCCCGAAGTGGGCGGCGCAGGCCTCTTTGGGGATCACAAGATCGTCGATGGACCGCCGAAAAGGCAATGTTGCCGGCTCCGCCGCCGTCCGGCATCCCGCCGAAGGGTCGACGCGCCGCCGGGCTGTTTGGATGACCGGCGGTCCATTCGCGATGTCCAGACCATAGGCGCGCCACCGCCTCCCGGACACCTGCCATTGGTCATCAGTCGGCATGGACGAACGTCAGGCTTGCGGACTCGGTTCGAGCGGTGCTGGGCTATCGTTGGTGCCGATGGCGACGCCCGGGCAGATCTCGCGCCGCACGCTGCTGCGCGGTCTCGCAGCCGGGTCGGTGGCCGCGGGCCTGGCCGCCTGCGGCCTTGAACCCGGCCCGTCCAACAGCGGAACACCCGTCCCGCACAGTCCCCGGCCGGTGCCGGCCACGCCGCTGTCAACTCCGGCGTCGACGCCGAGCCCAACGCCCAGCGCGGAGCCGGCAACCGCGGCGCCCGAAACTCCGGCACCCACCCCCGACCCACAGGCCCTCCGGCGAAAGGTCGCCCGGCTACTGATGCTAGGGTTTCGGGGTCTGACGATCGAGCCGGACGACCCGATCGCGGTGGCCGTCAGAGCCGGGCTGGGCGGGGTCATCCTGTTCGATTTCGATCACGTCACCGGCACGCGCAATGTCGAATCGCCGGCGCAACTCGCGCGCCTGACGGGCTCGCTCCGGGCGCTGGCACCGGGCAACCTGATCATCGCGATCGACCAGGAAGGGGGACGCGTGGCCCGGTTGAGACCGGCCGCCGGGTTCCCCGAGACGCGTTCCCAGGCCGCCATCGGCGCGACAGGGGACCCCGCCGTGGCGTTCGAGTGGGGTCGGGCGACAGGCGCGACGTTGGCCGCGGCCGGGATCGACCTGAACCTGGCGCCGGTGGTCGATGTCGATGTGAATCCAGCCAATCCCGCCATCGGGGCGCTGGGGCGCAGCTACTCGAGCGATCCGGCGGTCGTAGCAACGATGGCGGAATCGACGATCCATGGGCTGCATGAATTCGGGGTTCGGTCCGCGATCAAGCACTTTCCGGGGCTTGGGAGCGCCAGTGGGAACACCGATCAGGTCGAGGTTGATGTCACCTCGACCTGGACCGAGGCCGAACTTGAACCCTACGAGACGCTCATCGCCGCGGGCCTGCCCGATGCGGTGATGACCGGGCACATGGTCAATGACACGTTAGACCCGGGACTGCCTGCCTCCTTGTCCGTGGCCACGGTCAATGGATGGCTCCGAGGGCGACTCGGCTGGAGTGGCGTCGTGATCACCGACGACCTGGGCGCCGAGGCCATCGTCCGACGCTACCCGCGGGAGGAAGCCGTGGCGCTCGCCCTCGACGCGGGGAGCGACGTGTTGCTCTTTGCTAACCAGTCGATCTACGAACCGGACCTGGCCACGGAGCTGGTTGACCTGCTCGCTGGGCTCGTCAACTCCGGTCGGATCAGCGAAGGGCGCATCGACGAGTCGATCGATCGACTCGACCGCCTGGCGTTCGGTTCCGCGATCGAATAGCCGCCGCAGGGTCAGACCCCCAGGCGCTGCTCCGCCTCGGCCACCACCTCTTCGAGCGAGCCGGCCCGGGTCGGCGCGGCGACCTCGATCCGGAGGCTGGCCCTGCCTGGCGCCGCGTCCGTGAGGTCGCGGTAGGCTCGATCAAGCCGTTCTGCGGCACTTCGGGCCGCGCGAGCGTTGGTCTCGGGCATGAGGATCCGGAAGCTTGCGGGAGCGAATCGGGCGGCGCGATCGGTCTCGCGAGCCCGTGCCCGGATCAGGTCCGTGAGAACCCGGGCATCCGTGTCCAGGGCGGGCGCTCCGTTGGGGCCGGCCAGCTCGAGCAGCACGACCGCTACCGGTCTGCCGTATCGGGCGTGACGGGCGACCTCCAGCTGGAAGGCGGTCATCCAATCCTGGCGCGTATCGAGTGACTTGCTGGCTCGCGGGCG
>CAYRTS010000012.1:21405-30443 GCA_964427285.1 uncultured Anaerolineaceae bacterium | reverse complement strand
TGCTGGCTCGGATGCCGATCCCGGCGTCTCCCTCGACGAACGCGATGATCCGCTCAGTCGTCCGTTCATCGTGGACGGCGTCGGGCAGGACGAAGCGTGGGGCGCGGCGTGGCCTGCGACGGATCGGAGCGGGCGGGTCAGCGGCAGGATCGGTCACACGGCCCCCAAGCCTCCCGGTGACTGCAGGACGACTCCAACGCCGAGAACTACGCGTGGAGCACGACCCGGTCAGCCCCCGGCAGCCTCCCGTATGGCGGCCTTGTGGGCCCGCTTGCCGGCCTGGTAGCTCGCCAACGCCTCGGCGGAGTCCACGTCGCCAAGCGTCGGCCAGGTCGGGGCCACCGTCTCGTAGCCCGGCGGGCGGACGCCAAACCGCTTGCCGAGTACGGCGATGAGCGATTTGGCCTTCATCTCGCCGATCCCGGGCAGGCTGAGCAGGCGCGCTTCGAGACTCTGGCCGTCGACGGCTTCGCTCCACACCATTTGCGCGTCATTCCCAAAGTCCCGGGCGATCGCGGCGCACAACGCCTGGACCTTGCCGGCCATCGAACCGGGGAAACGGTGGAGTGCAGGTCGTTCGCGAAAGACGATGTCCAGCTCGCCGGGGTCCATACCGGCGATTAGCGCGGCATCGAGATGGCCAAGGCGGCGCTTGAGTTCCGCTGGCCCGCTGAACGCCTTCTGGACGGTCACCTGCTGGTCCAGCGCGAAGCCGATGAGCAGCGCGAGGGGCTCTTCGGCCAACAGTCGGTCGGCGGCGGCATCACCGGTGAACGGGAGGGACACGGGACTGGGCATCGCCGCCATCGTAGCCGGACGGCCGGCGAAAGGCATGGCTCCGGGCGCCAGCTCGGCCAATGGGTGAGGTTGCTGGGTGAATACGAGGCCCGCAAGTGGACGCAGCCCGACCATCACGCCACTGGGTACCTGTCGCACGGCGCGAGGTCAGGTTTGGCCGCCCGGTTCCCCCGCTTCTGCAACGCTCTGGCCTCCGATCCTCCGGAACACCGCGCTGGGGCGAGGTGATGGCAGGGTGTTGTCCTGGTTGCACAATCGAGCCCGGGAACTGCCCGAGTATGCCAGTCGAGAAAGATCGGTGTCGGCCCAGGCGATGGTCCCAGCGATCCGGTCAGGCGGTGGTCCCAGCGATTTCGGCTATGCTCCGGGCGGCTCGACAGCGGGCCACCGTCGCTCGGCCAGCGCCGCGGCGGGACCACACAGGAGCCGCCTTGACCTTTGAATCGCTCGGCCTGTCGGCCGATCTCCTCCGAACAGTCGCCGAAGAGGGTTATCACACTCCGACACCGGTCCAGACAGGTGCCATCCCGCTGGTCCTCCAGGGGCGCGATCTCCTCGCAGCTGCCCAGACAGGAACGGGCAAGACCGCTGCATTCGTGCTCCCGATCCTCGATCGGATGCGCCAGCACGCGAACACCAGTTTCTCGCCCGCCCGTCATCCGGTTCGGGTCCTGATCCTGGTTCCCACGCGTGAACTTGCGATGCAGGTGGATGCGAGCGTCACGACGTACGGGCGCACCGTGCCCCTGCGCTCGACGGTGGTCTATGGTGGCGTTCCGATCGAGCCCCAGATCAAGGCGCTCCGCGGCGGCATCGAGATCGTGGTGGCCACGCCCGGACGGCTCCTGGATCACGTCGGTCAGCGGACGATCAACCTTGGGCTGGTCGAAATCCTGGTGCTCGACGAAGCCGATCGAATGCTCGACATGGGCTTCCTGCCGGACATCCGGCGCATTCTCGAGTTGTTGCCCGCACGCCGCCAGAACCTGCTCTTCTCGGCCACCTTCTCGGACGACATCCGAAGCCTGTCGGGCTCCATCCTGACCGATCCGGCCCGCGTTGAGGTCATGGCCCGCAACACGGCGGCCGAGGCCGTTCGCCAGCTGGTCTACCCGGTCGATCGGGATCGGAAGGAATCGCTTCTGGCCCACCTCGTCCGCAAGGAAGACCTGCGCCAGGTGCTCGTGTTCACTCGAACCAAGCTGGCCGCCAGCCGGCTCGCCGCACGCCTGGACCGCGATGGCATCAACGCCGTGGCGATTCATTCGGACCGCTCGCAGCCCGAGCGGACCCGCGCGCTCGAAGGCTTCAAGTCGGGCGAGATCCGGGTCCTCGTCGCGACCGATGTCGCGGCTCGCGGCCTCGACATCGAGGATCTGCCGGTTGTGGTGAACTTCGAGCTCCCGTGGAATCCGCAGGATTACATCCACCGGATCGGGCGTACCGGTCGCGCCGGTGCGACGGGCGCGGCGATTTCGCTCGTGTGCATCGACGAAACGGACCTGCTCCGCGCGATCCAGCGGATGCTCAAGACGGCGATTCCGTGGACCGTGGAGGAGGGCTTCATCCCCGATCGCGAGGCCGAACCGCGACCGCTCGGGATGCGCACGGGTCACGCCCGAACCGGATCCGAACACCATGCGCATCGCAAGCCGGTTCGCCGACCTGCCGGTGCGGGGAGCGGTCGCAGCTTCTGAGGCTGGGCAGCGGAGCGGCCAACGGCCCGCCGCGGAGCCGCCGCTTCAGACGGGCTCGCCGACCGCCTCGGCAGCACCCCGTCCGGCGGTCGTGGTCATGAGCGACTCCGTCGCCGTCACGGCTCCGGGAAAGAAGAACGCCAGCATCAGATCGGCCTGGATCCCCTCGACTAGGTAGCGATTGACCAGGGCATGATCGCCGACGGCGATGGCCGAGTCAGGCCGCTCGACGAGCGCCACGCGCACGTCCCGCAGCAGCACGAAGTCGCCAGAAGGTCGAGCCAGCGAGCGGCCCGGGTCGAACCCCGGCATCGTCGCGAGGTCACCCTCGAGCACGTACGGTCCGGCGTGCAGGACGACGTGATGCCACGCGGCTCGGACCGGTGCGTGCAGTTCGTCAGCGGCGAGCGCGAACACGATGTCGTCGACGGCAAAGGAGAGCGTCGCGGCAGGCCGCGGCGAGTCGCCCAACCCCTGCCAGGTGGCCTCCACGAGCAGGAGTTGCGCTTCGGTTGCCAGGAGTTCGCGGAGGTCGCGGTCCGGCGTGTCCTCGAGTTGGCCGCTGGCCCGCCCCGTGGAAATGTAGACGTCGACCCGCATTGCCATGCTGTCCTTCAGCGAGCGATGCCCGAGTGTGGCCCGCGCGACAGTGCGACGGTAGACCCGTCGGTACCGTCCGGGTGAGGCACTGGTACCGGCCGCCTCGAAAGTGTTTCCCCGCTGCACCCATCCGGGCTATGCGGCGCTCAATCGGGCGGCGGCCCCAGGATGACCCGGAGGAGGTCCCGGACGAGGACGTTCGGGTCCGTCCGACTCTGATTGGTCAGCACGGCGATGGCGATCCCTTCGTCCGACAGCCAGCGAACCACCCCGCGCGAGCCAAGCAGGCGTCCGGAGTGGCCGAGCGTCGGACGGCCGTCAATCGTGGGCGCCTGGACCCCGAGCCCGTAGGGGACGGATGGCTTGAATCTGGCGGTTGTCGCGATGTCCTCGACCATCGCGGCTCGGCCGGCGGCTGTCAGCACGCGCCCGCCATAGAGCTGGCGCGCCCAGGTGACGAGATCCGCCGGGGTCGAGGCGATCGAACCGGCGCTGCCGGCGGCGGTGACGACCGACGTGAAAGGGACGACGGTTGTACCGTCGGTCATGGGGATTGGCGCGAGGTCTGCACCTGGCCCGCTGAACCGATATGCCAGTGCCTGGGGCCCCGGCGGGTCCTCAATGCCCTGATAGTGGGTGCCAACGAGACCAAGGGGATCGAAAAACCGGGCTCGGAGCTGGGCGGCGAGTGGCTGCCCGCCGACCGCCTCCGCGAGCAGGCCGAGGATCACGTAGTTGGTGTTCGAGTAATGCCAGTTCCTCCCCGGCTTGAAGTACGGCTTCCCGACGTAACCGAGGATCTCCTGCGCCGTCCAGACTCGGGCTCGATCGCCGAGGAGCGCTTCGTCGATGTCCGGGGCATAGAAGAAATCGTGCAGGCCACTGGTGTGATCGAGCAGTTGGCGGACCGTGATGGCGTCGTCGATCGCGAGGATCGACGACAGGTCCGGCAGGTAGCTCGTCACCGCGTGATCGCGCTCCAGCACACCGTCATCGACGAGGGCGAGGATCAGTGCCGCGAGAAAGGTCTTGGAGATGCTGGCGATGGCGAATGCCGTGTCGGGGGTGACGGGGGTGACCTTCTCGACGTCGGCGAGCCCTGCCGCGCCGACCCACCTGGAACCATCGGCGAACAGGATGGCCGCCGAGACGCCGGGCAGTCCGTAGGTCGCCCGCAGCTCGTCCAGGCGCTTGGTCAGGGCCGCTTCAAGGGCCGGATTTGCCCGGAGTCGATCGGCTGACGGCAGGCCGTAGGCCAGAGCGGTCGAAGGGCCGGCGACGGTCGCCGCCGGCGGCGCGGTCGGCGCGGTAGGTGCGGTTGGCGCGAGCGTCGGCGCCCCAGTGGCGGATGTTGATGCGCTCGGTGTGGCGGTTGGGCTGGACGCAGTGGTTGGGCTGGAGGCAGTGGTTGGCGTGGGCGCCGCGGTTGAACTGGGCGCAGTGGGCTGCGGCGTCGGCGCCAACGTCGGCAGCTGACTGGACGCGACGGGCGACCCTGCGCCCAGTGTCGGAGTCGCGGCCGCGATCGGTTCGTTCGGCGCGCTGGTCAGAGTGGGCAGGCCGAACCATGTGAAGGCCCCAATGATCACCGCGGCGAGCACGACCAGCGAGCGGACGCGGGGTCCGTTCATGGCAGCTCGTCGGGGCGATCCATGGCCTGCACCATACCCCGACGCCGTCCCGGGTACCATCGGCCGATGACCCATGATCCAGCCGTCACCGGCGCCGCGCCGCTGCTTCGATCCGTCGGACTCCTTGCCGACGGCCCCGGCCAGTGGGGGCGACCCATCGCTGCCGCCGGACCGGGGGTGTTCATCATCGAACTCCCCACACCCCTGGCCACTCCCCCGATCGAGCTGACCCGCGTCGGAAAGTGGATCGAGCGACTGGAGACACTAAACCTCGACGGTGCACGACCGACGTCGAAGGCGCTCGCCGCCCGACTCGGATCGTTCTGGCTCGCGTCGCAGACGGTGCTGTACATCGGCAGCTCGGAGGTGTCGGTCGCGCGGCGCGTTGCAGCGATCAGCCAGACGGAGCTTGGAGATCGGAAACCCTATTCGGGCGGCCATTGGCTGAAGAGCCTTCGTGGTCTCGAGTCAATGCGGGTCTGGTGGGCTCCAACCAAAGCCACCGAGGAGTACGAGGACGCGCTGCTGGACGCGTTCGCCGCAGCCGTCCCCGCTGTGGACGTGGCCGGGCTTCACGACCGCGAGGTGGTGCTCCCGTTCGCCAACCTGCGTCGTGGCGATGGGCGTCGGAAGGGGACCGGGATGACCGGCTCACTGGTGCCGGAGCCCGCAGCCGCGCCAGCACCCCCAACCCGGATCGTCGAGATTGCCGATGGCGATGCCGATGGCGCCCGCCTTGAGCCGCCGCCCTCTCGCCGCCAGGCCGTGGCCCCGACACGCGCCGCACCTGCGCGAGCCGCCGCAACCCGAACGGTCACGCCGCGCCCGACCGCCGCGATGGTTCGCGCGGCCCTGACCAGCCAGCCGGGCAATGACGCTGACGGGCTCACGGCCAGCGGCGAGGCCCGTCTGCGGGCAGAGCTTGACCATCTGACCCGGCTCAGGCGGCCCGAGGTGATTGCCCGCATCCGCACCGCCAAGGAACACGGCGACCTCAAGGAGAATTCGGAGTACCACGCGGCCCGCGAGGAGCAGTCGTTTCTCGAGGGCCGCGTCCAGGCCATCGAAGCCCGGCTGCGAACTGCGGTGATCGTGGAGGCACCCACCGTTGGGGCACGCGTGGGCCTCGGATCGCGCGTGACGGTCGAAGTCGATGACGAGGCGCTCACCTACACGATCGTCGGAGCCTCGGAGTCCGACCCGGGAGCTGGCCGGATCTCGTCAGCCTCGCCCGTGGGGCGGGCGCTCGTCGGTCGGGACGTCGGCGACGTCGTCACGGTCCGGACGCCAGCCGGCGATCGCGGCTACCGGATCATCGACGTCGCATAGCTCTGGTGGGCCGGACGTCAGCCTGGGAGCGGCTCGAGCAGCCCGGGGATCCGCCCGCGTGCCAGAACACGACCTTCTGACCTACGCTTACGACTCCAGGCCATCCAACAGGAGGAACTCCACCGTGCCAAAGACCGTGCCAACCCTGCCGGGGATCGAGGCCAGCAGCCTGCCGTTCAGCCAGGTCGTGGAGGCGAACGGCTTTGTGTTCGTGGCCGGCCAGGTCGGCAACGCCCCGGGCGAGCGCTACGCGGTCCCCGGTGGAATCGATGCCGAGACGCGCCAGATGCTCGACAACGTCGGGCGGCTGCTGCGGGCCGTCGGACTCGATTACCGCGACGTGGTCAAGTCCACGGTCTACCTGCGCGACTTCGCCGACTTCGAGACGATGAACGCGGTGTTTCGCGAGTACTTTCCGACCGAGCCGCCGACCCGCGCCACGCTTGGCGTGACCGCGCTGGCCAGGGATTTCACGGTCGAGATCGAGGTGACCGCCGTCCGCTGACAGGTAGCTGCTAGCTGTCGAAACCGATCCCCACGGCATCGAGCGATCGAAGCAGGAGCCCACGGCGACCATCGGCGCGATCCGCTCGGTCCAGTTCGCGTTGCACCAGATTCACGACGGGCGAGCGGAACGGCTCCGGCGGGAACGGGATGGGCCGGCTCGTGACCATCCGCAGCCGCAGTCGATCCTCTTGCGGGCGCAGGATGAAGTCCCGCACGACCCCGGCAGCCCACCGGCTCGCCCCCACGCCGAGCCCGGTGTAGCCAAGGGCGTAGGTCACGCGGCCGCCCATCGTCTGCCCGAAGGTCACCGTGAACCGTGAGGTGGTGTCGATCGCGCCGCCCCAGCGGTACGGGAAGCGAAGACCACGAAGCTGCGGAAACGCCCGGAAGAAGTGGGTCTCAAGCCGGGCGAAGGTCTCCGGTCGATCGTCGAGCTCGGGCGCGACACGGCTCCCACGATAGTGAACGGCGTCGTAGCCGCCCCACAGGATGCGATTGTCCGCCGTGAGCCGGAAGTAGTGGAACTGGTTGTTCGCGTCGGACAGGCCCTGCCGTCGAGCCCACCCGATCGACGCATGCTGCGCTGGGGTCAGCGGTGCCGACACCAGCACGTAGTCGTAAACCGGCACGAACACCGGCGAGAGACGGCGCAGCCAACCAGAGTAGGCCGAGGTGGCCACTACGGCGTGACCCGCGCGAACCTCGGCGCCGGCGGCCGTCGTGACCGTGACACCAGCGGCGCGACGCGCTAGTCCGGTCACCCGGGTTCCCTCGTGGATGCGAACACCGCGCTGGCGAGCGACCCTCGCAAGGCCGCGGCAGAGCCTGGCCGGGTCGAGCAGGATGTCCCGGCCCGGCGGACGATAAAGACCGGCATGCCACAGCGGCGAGTGGACCTCGGCCTGGGCGGCGTCCCGGTCCAGGAACTCGACGTGCTCGCCGTGTTTGGCCGCCTCATCCACCCAGGCCCGGAACTCGTCGGCCTGATATGCCTGATCGGCCAGGGCGAGGGTTCCGGTCTCCTCGAGGTCGCAGTCGATGCCATGCGTCCGGGTGAACTCAATCAGGCCGCGGAGATTCTCGATGCCTTCGCGCTCCAGGCGCGGGAGGTCATCGGGGAAGTGGCGGATCCCGTTGGCCAGGCCGTGGGTCAGGCTCGCCTCGCAGAACCCGCCGTTGCGACCGCTGGCGCCAAAGGCCACGCTGTCCGACTCCAGCACCGCGATCCGCAGGCCCGGGTCCGTATCGGTCAGCCGGATGGCCGTCCACAACCCCGTGAAGCCGCCACCCACGATGGCAATGTCGACCTCAAGATGCTCCCCGGGGTTCAGCGGCGGATCTGCCACATCGGCCGCGGCGGGTTTGCGCAGCCAGTAGTTGGTGGCGCTCATTTCGTCGGGTCGATGGCCGTCGTGGGCGGTCGTTCCCGGCTGGCGTTCACAATCATTCGGTGACCACCAGTTCATCGATCGCGACGATGCGGTCACCCTTCGTCCCGATCGCTTCGATCGTGAGCGTGTGACGCCCGGCCGCTTTCCAGGAGATGCTGTACAGCGTCACGCTGGCGCGGAAGCCGGGTTGCTGGAGGTCGACGATCTTGACCTCGACCCCGTCGACCAGCACACGGGCCTTGCCGCGGGTCGGCCCGACCGGGCCAAACCATGCAATCCGGCTACCCTTGAACGTGATTGAGGCGGTGGCACCGTCGGCGCTCGCGTAGCTCACGGCCCCACCCGCATATCCGCCGTGTTCCGCCGCCTGCCACGCACCCGTGTAGTCGATCGTGGAGCTCCGCTCCGAGTAACGGGTGGCAGCCGCAGTCGCTTCCTCGGTGCCGGTGTCGGTGCCACCCGCTGCCGACCCCTTGAAGATGGCCATCACCCGAGACACATAGCTGGTGGCAGCATGCGACCAGGCGGTGGTTCGCGATGACCCGGTTAGCCACCAGTAGGACACGCGCGGCCAGCTCCCGAGCCAGCGGTAGAGCGAGCGCATCTTGCCTCTCGCTACCTTCTCCTGGTTGGCCACGGTCGGCGCAGCATTCGCATCGCCCAGATAGGCCCGCGCCCAGGATTGCCAGTTCGAAGGCATGATCTGGTAGCGACCAAAGGCGCCCGAGGTCTGGTTGACCGCCTTGTGGTTGCCGTTCGATTCAACCCGAGCCGTTGCGGTCATGAACTTCTCAAGGCCGGGTGGGTCCGCAGCGAGGGCTGGTGCGGTCCCGATGCCGCCGCCGGCACCGACGGCCAGGGTCGCCGCCAGCGCCGCCGCAACCGCCACGCGGCGGCCTGCCTGGACCTGCAATGCACCCTCCCTGGTGGCCGGAGTTGGGGTTCACGGAGCGGTTCGGCCGCCTGGCCCGAGCCGCCCGCCGTCCGGGGTCGGTCAGGATACGACGCACTCCCGGCGATCGACAAGTGGGACTTTCGGCTGAGGGGCTCTCACGATTCCCGTCTCGTGGAACGCCGGGCGGGCC